>CAZVYM010000018.1:0-18579 GCA_964630935.1 uncultured Gemmatimonadaceae bacterium
CCATGATCAACGGCCTCGGCGTGCTGGGCTGGGGCGTCGGCGGGATCGAGGCCGAAGCGGTCATGCTCGGCCAACCCTATTACATGCTGCTTCCGGAAGTGGTCGGCATGAAGTTCACCGGAGCCCTCCCAGAGGGCGCGACCGCGACCGACCTGGTCCTGCGGGTGACCGAGCTGTTGCGCAAGCACGGAGTGGTCGGACGCTTCGTCGAGTACTACGGCCACGGCCTGAGCAGCCTGACGCTGCCGGACAAGGCCACCCTGGCCAACATGTCGCCCGAGTACGGGGCCACGATCGGGTTCTTCCCGGTGGACACCGAGGCGCTTCGCTACCTCGAAGGCACCGGGCGCAGCCCGGAGCTCGTGGCCCGCGTCGAGCGCATCACAAAGGAGCTCGGCCTCTTCAGGACGGACGAGACGCCGGATCCCGAGTACACGTCGAGCCTCGAGCTCGACCTCTCCACCGTGGAGCCGAGCCTCGCGGGTCCGAAGCGGCCGCAGGACCGGATCCCGATGAAGGATCTGAAGCGAGTGTTCGAGCGAGACCTGCCCGGACTCGTTCCCTCGGGCTTCGAGCTCCCGAAGCCCTCGGCCGCCACGGGAGAAGGTGCCGAGCGATCCGGAGAGAGCTGGGCCGGCGAGGGTGGCAACGTCCCGGTGAAGGCGGGCGCGACCGTCGCGGCCTCCAAGAGCGCGAGCGGGGGCCCCGGCCGGGCCGTCGCGATCGAGCTGAACGGGGAGGCGGCCGAGATCGGCGACGGGACGATCGTGATCGCCGCCGTCACCAGCTGCACCAACACCTCGAACCCGTCGGTGATGGTGGGCGCGGGCCTCCTGGCCAGGAAGGCCGTCGAGCGCGGCCTCGAAGTGCCGCCATGGGTCAAGACGAGCATGGCGCCCGGATCGAAGGTGGTGACCGATTACCTGGCCACGTCCGGCCTGACCGAGCCGCTCGACGCGCTCGGATTCCAGGTCGTCGGATACGGCTGCACGACCTGCATCGGCAACAGCGGCCCGCTCCCGGACGCCATACAGCAGGCCGTGAAGGACAACGGGCTCGTGGTGGCCTCGGTGCTCTCCGGAAACCGGAACTTCGAGGCACGCATCCACCCCTTCGTGCGCGCCAACTACCTCGCATCGCCGCCCCTCGTCGTGGCGTACGCGCTGGCCGGCCGCATCGACATCGACCTCTACAACGAGCCCCTGGGGCACGACCGCGAGGGCAAGCCGGTCTTCCTGGCGGACGTGTGGCCCTCGGCCGAAGAAGTCCGACACACGGTGAAGACGGCCCTGAAGCCGGAGATGTACTCGAGCCGATATGCGGAGGTGTTCGAGGGTGACGAGCACTGGCAGGCGCTGCCGTTGCCGGAGGAGAGCAGCCTCTACGCGTGGGATCCCGAGTCCACGTACATCCGATGCCCTCCCTTCTTCCAGGGAATGGACGCGAGCGTGCCCGACGTCTCGGACATCCACGGTGCGCGGGTGCTCGCGCTGCTCGGCCAGTCGGTGACGACCGACCATATCTCTCCCGCTGGCGCGATTCCAAAGGATGAGCCGGCCGGGCGCTATCTCCGGGAGCACGGCGTGGAGGTGCTCGACTTCAACACCTTCGGCTCACGGCGCGGAAACCACGAGGTGATGATGCGCGGTACGTTCGGCAACGTCCGCATCAAGAACCGCCTGCTGGAAGGCAAGGAAGGCGGGTACACGCTCCACTTCCCCACCGATGAGGTCGTCCCGATCTACGATGCGGCCATGCGGTACCAGGAGGAGGGGACGCCGCTGGTCGTGGTCGCGGGCAAGGAGTACGGGACGGGGAGCTCCCGGGACTGGGCTGCCAAGGGCACGATCCTGCTGGGTGTGCGCGCCGTGCTCGCCGAGAGCTTCGAGCGCATCCACCGGAGCAATCTGGTGGGGATGGGCGTGCTTCCTCTGGAGTTCGTGGACGGCGCGAGCGCGGAATCACTCGGGCTCACCGGAAAAGAGACGTTCGACATCACGGGCATCTCCGACCGACTGGGCCCGGGCTCACCGGTCGACGTGACGGCCACCGCGGACGATGGGACCGTGACCCGCTTCAAGGCCAAGGCCCGGCTCGACTCCGAGGTGGACGTCGAGTACTACCGCAACGGAGGCATCCTCCAGACGGTGCTGAGGAAGATGGTACGCGGGGACATGTAGGGAGCCCCGGGGGCGGCACGGTACGGCCAGGCACGCCGCCGCCCCGGGGCCCAGCGCTTGACCCCGCGCCTCCGCGCCGGGTAAGCTTCGCCCGCCTGGCCTTGCCTCGTTTCATCGAAACGTGACCCACCCCACGGAGGACAGGGAGCCGATAATGCCGGACAAGGAGCTGGTCCACTACGAGGTTCGCGACAAGATCGCCGTGCTCACGCTCGACGACCCGCCGGCGAACACCTACACCCACGAGATGATGCGCGATCTGGACGGCCGCATCGTCCAGGCTCGGTTCGATGAGGACGTCGAGGTCATCGTCATCGTCGGAGCCGGCGAGAAGTTCTTCTGCGCGGGCGCGGACATCGGCATGCTGAACAGGGTGACGCCGAGCTTCAAGTACTGCTTCTGTCTGCACGCAAACGAGACGCTCAACCGGCTGGAGCACACCCCGAAGCTGGTCATCGCCGCACTGAACGGCCATACGGTGGGCGGCGGCCTCGAGGTCGCCATGGCGGCCGACATGCGCATCGCCCGCAAGGACGCCGGAAAGTGCGGGCTTCCCGAGGTCACGTTGGGCGTTCTGCCCGGCACCGGCGGGACGCAGCGGCTCGTGCGCAACGTGGGTAAGGCCAAGGCCATCGAGCTCATGGCCACGGGCCAGGTCTTCGACTTCGACGAGGCCGAGCGGCTGGGGCTGGTGAACCGGGTCATCGAGGCCGACAGCCGGGACGACTTCCTCGACAAAGTGCTCGAGTACGCGTCCCAGTTCACCACGCCCAACAAGGCGGTGAAGGCGGTCGGCCTCATCAAGCGCTCGGTCCAGACCGGCTCGGAGCTCCCCTTCGAGATGGCGCTCACCCTGGAGCGTGAGCTGCAGCAGCAGCTGTTCGCGAGCAAGGACGCCAAGGAGGGGCTCGCGGCCTACGTGGAGAAGCGGAAGCCCGAGTTCCAGGGGCGGTGAGGCGGGCCGGCCGATGCCCTCGACACCGAGCGTGACCCCGACGATTCCCGAGCGTCTCTGGATCGCCAACGCCTGGGCCGACGCCGCCGGTGGAGGCACCTTCGCAACCTCGAATCCGGCGACGGGAGAGGTCCTGGCCCAGGTAGCAGCCGGCGAAGCCGAGGACGTGGATCGGGCGGTTCGGGCCGCGCGGGGAGCCATGGAGGACCCGGAGTGGCGCGGCATGAGCCCGCACCGCCGAGCCGAGCTCCTCTGGAAGCTCGCGGACGCCCTCGAGGCCGAGGCCGACGAGCTGGCCACCTTGGAGACGCTGGACAACGGCAAGACCTTCTTCGAGTCGCGGAAGGTCGACCTCCCGAGCGTGGTCGAGAACTTCCGGTACTTCGCCGGGGTGGCCGACAAGATCCAGGGGAACACGATCCCGGTGGCGGGCCCGTTCCTGAACTACACGCTGCGCGAGCCCCTGGGCGTGGTGGGCTGCATCGTGCCCTGGAACTTCCCACTCTCCCTGGCCGCCTGGAAGGTCGCCCCGGCGCTCGCCTGCGGTAACGCCGTCGTGCTCAAGCCCGCGGAGCAGACACCGCTCACCGCCCTACGGCTCGGCGAGCTGGCGGCTCGCGTAGGATTTCCGGAGGGCGCGCTGAACGTCGTGCCCGGCTTCGGAAGCAAGGCCGGCGCCGCTTTGGTGCGGCATCCGGACGTGGACGCGATCGCGTTCACCGGATCGACCCCGGTCGGCAAGGCCATCATGCGGGAAGCCGCCGAGACGCTGAAGAAGGTCTCGCTCGAGCTGGGTGGGAAGTCTCCCAACATCGTGTTCGCCGACGCCGACCTGAAGGCCGCCGTACGCGGCGTCTCCACGGGCATCTTCTACGGAAAGGGCGAGGTGTGCGCCGCCGGTTCGAGGGTCCTCGTCGAGCGGGCGGTCTACGACGATTTCGTGGAGGCCCTGGCCGCCCGTGCACAGAAGACCACGGTGGGCGACCCGATGAGCCCGGACACGAGGCTCGGCGCGATCGTGAGCGAGCAGCAGCTCGAGCGCGTTCTCGGCTACGTGGAATCCGGAAAGGAAGACGGGGCCCGGCTGGTGGCCGGTGGGGAGCGCACCACCGTGGACGGTCGCGGCAACTTCGTCACCGCGACCGTCTTCGCCGACGTGGATCCGGCGATGAAGATCGCCCGGGAGGAGATCTTCGGGCCCGTGGCGGCGCTCATCCCCTTCGAGGACCTGGACGATGCCGTGCGCATCGCCAACCAGACGGTCTACGGGCTGGCCGCGGGCATCTGGACGAGGGACATCGGCAAGGCGCACCGGGTCGCCTCGCAGGTCCGCGCGGGCACCGTATGGATCAACACGTACAACCAGTACGACTCGGCATCGCCCTTCGGAGGCTATAAGCAGAGCGGGTTCGGCCGGGACCTCGGCTACGACTCCGCCTTGGAGAAGTACACCCAGGTCAAGAGCGTCTGGGTGGCGATGGATCGGTAACCGGCCGGTCGGTGCCACCGGGATACCGGGCCACGGAAGAGTCGAGGATCTGATGCGGGAAGCGTGGATCGTAGACGGGGTTCGCACGCCCATCGGGCGTCACGGAGGGGCGTTGGCGGCCGTGCGCCCGGACGACCTGGCCGCCCACGTGATCAGCGCCCTTCTCGAGCGGACCGACCTCGACCCGGCCGTGGTGGACGACGTGCTGTTCGGCTGCATCAACCAGGCGGGTGAGGACAACCGGAACGTGGCCCGGATGGCCGCGCTGCGGGCCGGCTTGCCGGTGACGGTCCCGGCCCAGACCGTGAACCGCCTGTGCGGCTCGGGACTGCAGACCGTGGCCTCCGCCTTCCACGCGCTCACCGCCGGAGAGGGTGAGATCTTCATCGCGGGAGGCGTCGAGAGCATGAGCCGCGCGCCGTACGTGATGCTGAAGCCCGAGACCGGCTATGCGCGCGGCGTGCCCGAGGTGGCCGACACCGTCCTGGGATGGCGGTTTCCGAACCCGGCGTTCACGCCCGAATGGACCATCGGGCTCGGCGAGACCGCAGAGGTCATCGCTCGGGAGTTCGGCGTCTCGCGCGAGGAGCAGGACGCCTTCGCGGCCGAGAGCCAGCGTCGGACGGCCGCCGCGATGAAGGCCGGCCGCTTCCTGGACGAGATCGCGCCCGTTCCGGTACCACGCCGCAAGGGCGACCCCGAGATGGTGGATACGGACGAGCATCCACGTCCCGGGACCACGAGAAGCGCGCTGGCCCGACTCCGTCCGGTTTTTCGGAAGGAAGGCACGGTCACGGCGGGCAATTCTTCGGGCATCAACGACGGGGCGGCCGCGCTGCTCGTCGTGGAGGCCGAGCGCGGCCGAGCCCTCGGACTCGAGCCGATGGCCCGCGTCGTCGCCACGGGCGTAGCGGGCGTGGAGCCCCACCGCATGGGAATCGGCCCCGTTCCCGCGACCCGGATCGCGATGAAGCGCGCGGGCTGGCGCGTCCGGGACGTCGACCTGACCGAGCTCAACGAGGCCTTCGCGGCTCAAGCCATTCCGTGCATGCGCGAGCTGGAGCTCGACGCCCAGACCGTGAACGTGAATGGTGGCGCCATCGCCCTCGGGCATCCGGTCGGGTGCTCGGGCGCGCGCATCCTGGTCACGCTCCTGCACGAGATGCGGCGTCGGGACGCTCGACGCGGCTTGGCCACCATGTGTATCGGGGTCGGCCAGGGAATCTCGATGCTGGTGGAGCGCGCGTGAGCCCCATCGGGCGCGTCGCCGTGCTCGGCGCCGGCACGATGGGCCATGGGATCGCCCAGGTATCGGCCGCCGCGGGGTGCGAGGTGCGGCTGCACGACCCGGTGGCCGAAGCCGCCGAGCGGGGCCTCGAGAGAGTCCGGGAGAACCTCGACAAGGGCGTGAGCCTCGGAAAGGTGACGCCTCCGGACCGCGATGCGACGCTCGGACGGCTCCGGCCGGCGGTGTCGGTGGGCGAGGCCGTCGCCGACGCCGATCTCGTCGTCGAAGCCGCTCCGGAATCGCTCGACCTGAAGCGGGAGATCTTCAGGGACGTCGAGGCAGCCGCGCCGGACGGCACGCTTCTGGCCACCAACACGTCCTCTCTGAGGGTGACCGACATCGCCGAGGTGCTCGCCGACCCCGCGCGCTTCTTCGGCCTCCACTTCTTCAATCCCGTCCACCTCATGAAGCTCGTGGAGGTCGTCCGGAGCCCGCAGACCTCGCGGCGGGCCCTGGAAGCGGCCGTGGCGTTCGTCCGCCGACTCGGCAAGGAGCCGGTGGTCGTCAAGGACGCGCCCGGCTTCGCGTCTTCGCGGCTCGGGGTCGCCCTCGGCATGGAGGCGATCCGAATGGTCGAGCAGGGTGTGGCGAGCGCCGAGGACATCGACCGCGTGATGGAGCTCGGCTACCGGCATCCCGTGGGCCCCCTCAAGCTCACCGACATGGTGGGACTCGACGTTCGCCTCGACATCGCCGAGTACCTGCACAGGACGTTGGGCGTGGAGACCTTCCGGCCGCCCGAGCTCCTCCGCCGAATGGTGGCGGAGGGCAAGCTCGGAAAGAAATCCGGACGCGGGTTCTACCGGTGGGACGAATGAGTGGGGAACCCGTGACGGTCGCGCGGCGAGCAGAGGGGGCCGCCCCACCGAGCCGCCCGCCCACCCTCGCCGGCGGCTGACGACGAAGGAGCGGAGCACCATGTCCCTGCGCGGCGCACGCATCCTGACCGCGGTCTACCTCGTGCTGATGACCCTCTCGGTGGTCTGGCCCGGCGCGGCGCTGGCCTCGCGAATCCAGCCGTTCGTGCTCGGCCTCCCCTTCTCCTTCTTCTGGCCGGCCGCCTGGGTGGCTCTCGGCGCTCCGGTGCTCTATCTGCTCGACAGGGTCGAGCGGCGCCATCGCGGAGGTGGACGCCGGTGACGACGGGGCCGAGTTGATGGAGCGCTGGGTCGTCGTCACGGGCATCATCGGCCTCTACCTGGCGGCCACGCTCGCCATCGGACTGCTGGCCGGGCGTCGCGCCTCCCACTCGGTGGCCGGCTACGTCGCCGCCGACCGGAGCTTCGGGCTGCTCGTGATGTACTTCGTCACGGGTGCCACGGTCTTCAGCTCCTTCGCGTTCCTCGGGGGGCCGGGATGGGCGTACTCCCGAGGCGCGGCCGCGTTCTACATCCTGTCGTACGGGGCGTTGGGGATGGCGCCCTTCTACTGGATGGGCCCGCGCGCCGCCGCTCTGGGTCGCCGACACGGGTTCGTCACGCAGGCTCAGCTTCTGCGCGGCCGCTTCCCCTCGAGGGGGCTCTCGGCCCTGGTGGCCTCGATGAGCCTGGTGGCGTTCGTCCCGTACGTGACGATCCAGATCCGCGGGGCGGGCATCGTCATCCAGGCCGTCACGGAAGGCCACGTCCCCCTCTGGCTGGGCGCGCTCGTGGCCTACGGGATCGTAATCATCTACGTGCTCGTCAGCGGAGCCATGGCGGTGGGCTGGACGAACACCTTCCAGGGGATCTTCATGGTGGCGATCGCCTGGACGCTGGGCCTCTATCTGCCGTACCACCTGTACGGAGGGGTCGGCGCCATGTTCGAGCGAATCGCCGCGGCGCGACCCGAGCTGCTGACACCTCCCGGGCTGACCGCCACCGGCGAGCCGTGGAGCTGGGGCGCGTACTCGACGTTCATCCTCGTGAGCGCGGTGGGCCTCATGATGTGGCCCCACCTCTTCATGAAGGCGTTCACGGCCCGCGACGACGACACGCTGCGGCGCACCGTGATCCTCTTCCCCACCTTCCAGCTGTTCCTGATCCCGGTCTTTCTGATCGGATTCGCCGGCGTGCTCTTCCCCGCCTCGCCGAGCGACCCCGATTTCATCCTTCCGTTCATGATCCTCCGGACCCACCTGCCGGTTCTGGTCGTGGGCCTCTTCTGCGCAGGCGCGCTGTCCGCGTCCATGTCAACCGGAGACGCGCTTCTCCATGCCGCGGCTTCGGTCGTGGTCGAGGACGGCATCGGCCCGTTCCGGACGCTGAGCGACGGCGTCCAGCGAGGGCTCATGCGGGCCCTGGTGATCGGCGTCGGGGCGCTCGCCTACGTCGCCGCTCTGGACGACAGCTCGTCCCTGGTCCAACTGCTCGCCACCGCCTATGGCATCGTCTCCCAGCTGGCGCCGCCCGTGGTAGCCGCGATGTACTGGAGACGCGCGACCACGGCGGGGGTCGTGGCGGGGCTCCTCGCGGGCTGGTCCACCGCGGGGTTCTTCTATCTGAATCCAGCGTTGAAGCCCTTCGGAATGCACGAAGGGATCCTGGGCCTGCTCGTTCATGTACCCGTGCTCGTCGGGGTGAGCCTGGCCACGCGGCGCCAGGACCCCGCCCATGTGGAAGCCTACGTAGGATCCGTCCATGACGTCTGACGACACGCGGCCGCCCGAGGAGCGGCTCGACACCCTCCGCACCCGGATCCGCGAGGTCGACGAAGAGCTGATCCGCCTGGTCGGACGCCGGCGTGCGCTCGTTCTCGAGATCGGGCGCGTGAAGGAGGAGATCGGGCTGCCGGTGCTCGACCCGCCGCAAGAAGCCAAGGTCGTCCGCAGGGCCGCCGAAATGGCCCGCGAGCTCGGCGTCGACGAGGAGCTCACCCGGGACGTGATCTGGCGAATCATCGCATCGGCCCGGGATGCGCAAGAGGGGCGGACCTCGTGGGGCCCGCCCCTCCCGAAAGAGGAGCCCTGAGCGCGCACGGCCCGGAGCGAATGCCCGAGCTCGTGCGCCGAGCTCGTCTAGTCGGTGCTGCGCAGCTGGCTGCTCACGCCCAGAGAGGCGACCACCTTGTCGGAGTCTCCCACGGGAACGCGCACCGGATACGTCTCGGCGGGGGGCGTGACCCCACGGATCAGTTGTGGGTTGAGGCGCTGCAGGACCTCCGTGTCGACACCCAGGCTCCGGGCCACGCTCGAGAGCGGCGTCCCCCCCGGCACGAACACACGATCGTAGCGGTACGGGGCGGCCTTGTCGTTCTCGAAGCCGAACGCGTCGGCGTACTGCGCGAGGTAGGTGGCCGCGACCATGCGGGGCACGTAGTCCCGGGTCTCCGGAGGAAGGTAGCCGATCACCTTCCAGTACAGGCCCTCGTCGCCGGACCGACCGTCCGCGTGACGCTGCAGGATGCGGTCCACACGGCCCGGACCCGCATTGTACGCGGCCGCTGCCAGGTACCAGGAGCCGTACCGATCGTGGAGCCATTGAAGGTAGTCGAGCGCGGCGTCCGTGGCCCGCACGGGGTCACGTCGCTCGTCCACCCACCGGTCCACCCGGAGCCCACACTGAAGGGCAGTCGGCACCATCAGCTGCCAGATACCCACCGCGGAGGCATCGGAGACCGCTCTGGGAGACAGGCCGGACTCCATCATCGCCAGGTAGAGCAGGTCTTCCGGCATCCCCCGCTCCCTGAGCTTCCCTCGGATCATGCCGGCGTAGCGGCCTTCCCGGTTCAGGAGCTCCTGGAAGACGGGCCGCTGATCGGTTCGGAACCGATGCACCCACTTCTCGACCCGCGGGTTCATGTGGAGGGGGAGCGCCGGAGCCGCGGCGACGTGCGCGACGGTCCCATCGGCCGGCGGCGGCCGTTCGTCCGGCCGTGACCGGTCGCCACGCCCGGTGAACAGGAGCGGCACGACCAGAACCGGAAGCCACCGCCAGGAGGGAGAAGTCAGGGGCGTGAGCCCCGAATTGAAAAGCTCCGGATCGGAGCTCGATCTATGGAGACGAGCCCACCTTCGACTTGCAGGCCCGTTGAGGTCGATCGCCTTCATCGTACCTCCCTTGCTTCACTCTCTCCCTGTACAGCTCCGCTTCGCTTGTACGATGCCTGGCGGGGATGAGGGAGAGATGGGGGGGAAAGAGCGGGACTCGACGCCGTAACGCCCGGCACCGAGCCACGTCCGGCTTGCGCGAGAGGTCAACTCATGCTGTGTAACGCCTGAGAGCCTGGTGAGGTTCCCTTCCGCGATACGGATGCGATTTCAATCCGATACGGCGCCCCCCAGGGCGCATCGGTCCTGCACGAGACCAGACGGCCTACTCCGACGGATAGACGGAGATCACCTGCTTGCGCTGCATACGCTCGAACTTCACGACACCGTCGATGACCGCGAAGAGCGAATCGTCGCCGGCCCGCCGGACATTGCGTCCGGGATGGAACCTGGTGCCACGTTGGCGCACGAGGATGCTGCCCGCTCGCACGGGCTGCCCTCCGAAGCGCTTGACGCCGAGTCGCTGAGCGTTGCTGTCGCGCCCGTTTCGGCTCGAGCCTCCAGCCTTCTTATGTGCCATAGGTCGCTTCCGTCTTTCGATTCTTGGGGTCGGCGAGCGCTCAGTCGAGCGCGACCTCGTCGACCCGGATCTCCGTGAAGCCCTGTCGATGGCCCTGCTTCTTCCGGTAGCCCTTGCGGCGCTTCCGCTTGAAGACGATGACCTTGCGGTCACGTCCGTGCCGCAGGACCTCCGCCTTCACGCTCGCCCCCTCGACGACAGGCGTTCCGACCCGCACGTCCTCCTGGCCGTCGCCGGTGAGGAGCACCTGATCGAAGGACACGACATCGCCAGGCTCGGCCTCGAGGCTGGGGATGCGAAGGCGAGAACCGGGCTCTGCCCGGAACTGTTTGCCACCGGTTTGGAATACCGCGTACATACTGATTCCCGATCGCAGGGTCGGAGCTTCAAGCCTTAGCCGTGAAATGTCGGCAGAGAGGCACGGACGGTCAAGGCGCTGCGGTGCTCGGTCGCGGTACGCACGCCACGACCGGGCGCTCGCAGGCTTCAGCTCGCCACGTACTTCTCCGTCACATCCGTCTCCGCCGGCCCGGACAGGAGGCGGAACTCGTCCTGACGCATCAGCGGGTCGTCCCGCAGGTCCAGCTCGAGGCGCATCCGTCCCCTCAGGCGCCTCAGGAAGTCCGGCTCTTCCTCCATGACCTGCAGAGCCACCTCCGGGTGCACACGCACCACGATGCGGCGCTCCTCCTTGCTCGAGGCCGCTCGACGCAGACTCCTCTCGATGCGTCTGACGACGGTCGCCGGCGTGTAGATACGCCCAGAGCCCCCGCAGAGCGAACAGATCTCGGTGAGCGACTGAAACAGCGACGGCCGTACCCTCTGCCGGGTCATCTCGATCAGACCGAGCTCCGAGACCTCGAACGCCTTGGTCCTGGCCCGATCGCGTCCCAGGGCGCTGCGGAGCTCGTGCAGCACCTTGTCGCGGTTCTCCTGGGACTCCATGTCGATGAAGTCCACGACGATGATGCCCCCGATGTCCCTCAGCCGAAGCTGGCGGGCGACTTCCCGGGCGGCATCCAGATTGGTCCTCAGGATGGTCTGCTCGGGGTCCTTCTTGCCCTTCCCGGTGAAGCGTCCCGTGTTCACGTCGATCGACACCAGGGCTTCGGTCGGCTCGATGACGAGGTGTCCTCCCGACTTCAGGACCACCTTACGACGGAACGTCTGTTGGATCTCGTCTTCGACCCCGTATCGGTCGAAGAGGGGCTCGGGTCCGTTGTGGAAGTGGATGCGCCCCATCAGGTCCGGATCGACGCTCTTCACGTACTCGGTGACCTCGTTGTAGATGGCCTTCGAGTCGATGCGCAACGCGTCGAACTTGTCGCTGAAGAGGTCGCGGATGACCCCGCTGATGAGCTTCGCCTCGCGGTGAACCGCGCTCGGAGGCTGCTGCGATTCCACCCGCCTCAGGATCTTCTCCCACTGGGCGCGAAGCCGCTTGAACTCGTTGTCCAGCGTGCTCCGGTTCACCTCCTCACCCACCGTGCGGATGATGATCCCCCCGCAGTCCTTCGGCAGGATCTCCTTTCCCATCTTGCGCAGCTTCGTCCGCTGGTCGCGGCCGTCGATCTTGCGACTCACACCCACGTGCGAGGAAGCGTACGGCATGTAGACCAGGAAGCGGCCGGGCAAGGAGATCTGCGCCGTGAGGCGCGGCCCCTTGGTGCTGATCGGCTCCTTCGTGACCTGGACCAACATCTGCTGGCCCTTCTTCACGTGGTCCTGGATCGGGGGGTACTTCCGATTGCGGTGTCGGCGTCCGCCGTTGCCGTTTCCGTTGTTGTTGTCGTCGTCGTCCGGTTCGTCGTCCTCGAAGTTGAGGTCCGACGCATGCAGGAAGCCGGCCTTGTCCGTGCCGATATCCACGAACGCCGCCTGGATGCCGGGGAGCACCGCATCGACCCGACCCAGGAAGATGTCGCCCACGATCCGTTCCCGATCGGGGCGATCCAGCATGATTTCGACGAGTTGTTGGTCTTCAAGCAGCGCCACCCAGGACTCTTGTGGTGTGGCGCTCACGAGGATCTCGCGATTCAAATTATCTCTCTCCGCCTATCGCGTCGGCCGCACGATCCCGTGGGTGGTGCTCCGGGGCGCGTCCCGACCCCGCCTCTCCGATCCACTGTTACGGTCGAAGGAGCGGGGGTCGGCGACCGCCCGGCGCTCCGGGCTCGCGGTCCGACTTCTTGTCAGTGACTGAAGGCCTCGACGGACTCCTTTGTCGATCGAGGCAGTGAATCCAGAACACGGTCGGCCAGCACCTCCGCCAGCACGTGGCGGCCGATGACCAACCGCTGTATCTCGTTGGTGCCTTCTCCGATCTCACAAACCTTGGCGTCGCGCATCGAGCGCTCCACCTGATACTCGCTCGTATACCCCACGCCGCCAAGAACCTGGATGGCCCCCAGGGTGGCGCGCATCGCCAGCTCCGAGCAAAAGAGCTTCGCCATGGCGGCCTCTTTGGAAAAGGGCTCGCCCCGTTCCTTGAGCCAGGCCGCGTGGTACGTCAGATGCCGGCCGGCTTCGATGTCCGTGGCGATATCGACGAGCTCGAACTGCACCTGCTGCTGATCCCAGATCTTCTGGCCGAACTGCTCGCGGCCGTCCGCGTACCGCACCGCGATCTCGAACGCGCCCTCGGCCAACCCCAACGACAGAGCCGCGATCCCGATCCGGCCCGCGTCGAGGGTCTTCATGAAATTGATGAATCCCTGGCCCTCCTCCCCCAGACGCTGCTCCTCGGGAACCCAGGCCCCCTCGAAGTGGAGCTCCCGCGTGTCGGAAGCCCTCCAGCCCATCTTGTCTTCCTTCCTCCCCGCGCGTACCCCGTCCGTGAACGGGAGATCGTCCCGATGGCCGAACCCCGTCGCCTTGGCCCGTTCGAGGTCGACCGTGGGCTTGCACACCATGAAGCTCGAGATCCCGTGCGTGCCGGCCTCCGGGTCGGTCACCGCCGTCACCGTGAAGATCTCCCCTACACCCGCGTGGGTGATGAAGATCTTCGAGCCGTCGAGCCGATACCCCTCCCCGTCCCGAACCGCCCGCGTCCGGGTCCCGCCCGCGTCCGAGCCCGCGCCCGGCTCGGTGAGCCCGAAGCCCCCGAGCACCTCGCCCGAAGCCAGCGGAGGCACGAAGCGCCGCTTCTGGTCCTCCGTCCCGAAACTTAGGATCGGCGACGTGCCGAGCGTCGTGTGGGCCGCGACCGTGATCGCGTGACTCCCGTCGAACCTGGCCAGCTCCTCGACGGCAAGGATGAAGCTGAGCGTGTCCAGCCCCATGCCCCCGAGCTCGCGCGGAACCGGAATGCCCAGCCACCCGCGCTCGCCCATCCGCTTCGCGTTCTCCCAGAGGAAGTCCGCGGTCTCGTCGAGCTGCGGCGCGACGGGCTCGATCGCCTCACGGCCGAATGCGCGCACCTCGTCCCGGAGTCGGATGTGCTCCGAGCTCAGGTATCGATCCATGGTTCCGGCTCTCTGTGCTGGGGAGGGTCCCGCTCACGGCCGGAAGTTGGCCCGGCAACGGTCGCACGCGCCACACTCACCGGGCGCATCCTCGCCGAAATACGCCAGGAGCGCCCGCCTCCGACAACCCCGGCCGCGCGCGAAGCGATGAACCGCGTCGAGCTTGGCCAAGGCGGACCCTCGCAGCGTGACCGCGAGGGTCGGGTCGACCCGGGAGCGAACGCCGACCCGAAGCATTAAAGACCCTCGAGGTGCCTCCCCGGTTCCCACCCCGTCGGGCGGGAGAGGATCGAGGAGGCGGATGGCGCCCGTGCGCTCGAGGGCGGAGAGTGCCTGGATGACGTCGTCGAGGGGGGCCCAGCGACCAAGCACGGGGGCCAGCGCCTTCAGGGGCACTTCGGTTACACGGCGGTCATCGGCCCTCGCGTCGAGCGCCCGGTGAAGTCGCCTCAGAACCTTGGTCGCCGGATGCGCGCGATCCACGAAGCCTTGAGCGAGCCGGCGGTCGCGACGGCCCCACAGAGCGACGCATCGGGCCGGCTCCCCGTCCCGGCCCGCCCTTCCGGCTTCCTGGTAATAGGCCTCGAGGGTGCCGGGAAGCTGTGTGTGAGCCACGAGGCGGACATCGGGCTTGTCGATGCCCATCCCGAACGCGTTGGTCGCGACGACCACGCGACAGGCACCCGCCATGAAGGCCTCCTGGACCCGCGTGCGCTCCCGCCCTTCGAGGCCGGCGTGGTAGGCCTCCGTGCGCAGGCCGCGAGCGGCGAGGGCGTCGCGAACCGTCTCGACCGTGCGACGGGTGGGCGCATACGCGATCGCCGTGCCGGGAACACCTCGGAGCAAAGCATACAGCATGCGCACACGCTCCGCGTGGGTCCCGGCGGCCAGCACACTCCAAGACAGGTTCGGGCGATCGAACGAGCGCACCACACGGACCGGGCGGCGGAGCCCCAGGCTCCGGACGATGTCTTCGCGGACCTCCGGCGTCGCGGTGGCGGTCAGCGCCAGCATGGGACAGGAAAGGACCGTCCGCAGCCGCCCGATGCGGCGGTACGAGGGCCGGAAGTCGTGGCCCCATTGGCTGATGCAGTGTGCCTCGTCGACGGCCAGGAGGCGCGTGTCGGCCCTTGCGACCGTCTCCATGAACGAGGACGTCTCCAGCCGCTCCGGCGCGACGAAGAGGACGTCCAGCCGCCCGGCGGCCGCGCGGGCCGCCACGTCTCGTCGAAGCGCCGAGGGCTGGTCGGCGCTCAGATGGGCTGCGCGCAGGCCCGCGGCGTGCGCGCGCCCCACCTGGTCCTCCATGAGGGAGATGAGGGGCGAAACCACGAGCGTGAGTCCCCCCAGCGCGAGCGCAGGGACCTGGTAGCACACGCTCTTGCCTCCACCGGTCGGGAGGATCCCGAGCGCGTCGCGGCCCTTCAGGACCGCCCGGACGAGCTCCTCCTGGCCAGGGCGAAATCCGGGGTAGCCGAGTGAGCGGCGCAGGATCTGGACGGGATCGGGGTGCACGTGTGGAGCATGGCGCCCTGGACGGGGCGCGGGGATGGCTCGATGCGCCGCCTCACGGCCGAGGCTGGGGAGGCCCGAACCCATCCCGAGGGGAAAGACGTTGATTCCGCTACTGCCGACGCGCGGCCGAATGATCAGGTCGGCGGGGGTCCTTCCTCGTCGCCTGGCGCGCGCTCTCGTCGGGGAGCCTCGTCCCATTCATCCTCCACCTCACCACCACTCGGCTCGTTCGGCACGAACCTCAGCGCGAACCCCGCGACCAGGAACCCGATCGCCACGCCCACCATCCAGCCGAGCTCCAGGTACATCCCGGCCAGCGCCAGGACCGCCCCGATCGTGAACAGGCGGACCTTCCACTCGAGGAAGCGCGCATCCGTGGGGGCCGAGCGGCGGTGGAAGAACGCCATCAGGACGTGCGCGCGCGACGCTCCAGGAAACGCCTCACGCCCTCGCGGCACGCTTCGCTCAAGCGCGCCTCCACGTTGACGTGGGCCGCCCGCTCGATGCCCTCCTCGAAGCCCAGGCCATCCAGCTCGTACAGCAAGCCCTTCGCGAGCTCGAGCGCGAAGGCGGGACGAGAGGCGAGGTCCTCGAGATAGGCGCCCACTTCCTCGTCGAACGCCGCCGCGGGAAAGACCCGGTTGACCAGGCCGATCCGCTCGGCCTCGGGCGCCTCGATCCGATGGCCCCGCGCGATGAGCTCGAACGCGCGGCCCTCTCCGACCTTCCGTCTCAGGATCGTCATGACCAGGGCCGGGACGAAGCCCAGGAGGATCTCCGAGTATCCGAACACCGCCTCGTCGCGTGCGAGCACCAGGTCGCACGCGGTCGCGAGGCCGCACCCTCCGGCGAGCGCATGCCCGTGCACGACGGCCACGAGCGGCTTCGGGTGGTTGCGCATGCGCACGAACAGGTCCCCCAGGCCGCGCGCGTCCGCCAGACTCTCCTCCGCACCCATCCCGGCGATGCGCTCGAGCTCCGCCAGGTCCACGCCCGAGCAGAAGTCCGGACCCGCCCCCCGGAGCGCGACGACGCGAACCGATGTCTCGGCGCTCGTCCGCTCGAGCGCTTCCTTGAGCGCCGTGAGGATCTCCTGGTTGAGCGCGTTCCGCTTCTCGGGCCGGTTCAGCGTGAGCGTCGCTACGCCTCGATCGACCTCGTACGTGAGGATGGTCTCAGCCATCGTGGGTCCTCGGCTTCGGGGGTCTCCAATCGGCGGGTACCCTGCCCCGCCCGCGCGCCGCCTCGGCGACCTCGTCGGGCACGTCGATCTCCATGCGCAGGATGGCCGTGCTCAGCACCTTGCCCTGGGCGTCGTTCATTAGCGAGACGGTGCCACCGCCGTCGAGCGCACCGTGCAGCACGAAGTTCAGCGCCCCGAGGTTCGGGATCTCGTACCGTTCGACGGCCCCCTTCACCATCGGGCCGAAGTGGTGCTTCACGCGCTCGGGTGTGAGCTGCTCCACGAGGATCGCATAATGGTCGGGATCGTACACGATGACGCCGACGTTGGCCGTGTCGCCCTTGTCACCGGAGCGGGCGTGGGCCAGGTGTACGAGTCGGATCTTCGTCATACCTCGCGCACCTCCACCGCGACATGGGGGTCCACGGCGTCCTTGCGCACGAGCGCCGGCCAGAACGCCATGATCTGCTGCACGCGGGGCCGACCTCCTCCATACCCGGTGACCGTCGGGGGACCCGTGAGCACCAGCGGGCTGATCTCCCGGCTGAACCGCTCCACGGCCGCGCGATCGGCGCTGCGCACGCCCACCCGCAGCTGTACCTCGGGCACGTCGGCCGGGGGCTCCCCGGCCAGGGGTCCGTGCGTGGAGTCCCACCCCACGAGCTCGGTCCTGACCTCGTCGAACGAGAGCCCGAGGCGATCCAGTCGCTCGCGGAGCACGGTGTCCGCCGCGCGGGCTTTGGCCGCCGCGTCCGGCCACGCGTAGGTGAGCGTGCCCACGGCTTTCCATCCCGACGCGTACGCGATCGACACCTTGTACAGATCCGTCGGCGCCCGTCCGGTGACGCCCCGCACGACCACCCGATTCTCCCCCCCGTCGGTGAGCCGCACGGTCGTGAAGTCGGCGACCACGTCCGGGGTCAGGTACGCGCGGGGATCGCCGATCTCGTAGACGATCTGCTCCGTGACCGACGCGCGCGTCACCCTCCCGCCGCTGCCGGGATGCTTCGTGACCACGAACGAGCCGTCTGGCCTCGCCTCGATGATCGGGAAGCCGACCGTGGCGAGATCCGGGATCTCCCACCAATCGGCGAGGCAGTTGCCGCCCGTGCTCTGCGCCCCGCACTCGTTGATATGGCCCGCCACGACGCCCGCGGCGATCCGGTCGACATCGTCCAGGGACCAGCCGAACTCGTGGACCATCGGCGCGTAGGTCAGGGCCGCGTCGGCACACCGGCCGGTCACGACCACGTCGGCCTCGAGCGAGAGCGCACGCACGATCGGCTCGGCACCGAGGTACACGTTGGCGCTCTTCACGTCGCCGAGGATATCGGAGAGCGGCCGCCCCGTCTCCATGTGGGCCAACTGGTGACCGTCGACCAGCAGCTCCTCGAGGCGCTCCGTCAGATCGTCACCGGTGACGAGCCCGATGCGCGCCTTGCCCGCCACGCCGGCCGCTCGGCCGGCCTCCATCAGGGCCTCCGCGCATCCTTCGGGATTGACGCCCCCGGCGTTGGCCAGCACGCGGATACCCCGCTCCACGCACGTAGGGAAGATGCGCTCCATGAGCGGAACGAAGTCCCGGGCGTAGCCGGCGGACGGATCGCGCGCCTTGAGCTTCCGGAGCACGGACATCGTCACCTCGGCCAGATAGTCCAGCATGAGGTAGTCGATCGGTCCGCCCTCGACCTGGCGAACCGGCGCCTCCAGATCGTCACCCCAGAAGCCCTGGGCACCCGCGATCCGGATCAGATCGCGTCGAGGCCTCCCGGCCCGTTCGAGGCCGTCGCCCGGCCCCGCGGCGTCATCGCCCACGCGCGAACCCGGGTCGCTCGCGCGGCGGGTGCCGCCCGGCTCCCGACTCACGACACCGACCCGGGAAGCTGGAATGCTCCGACGTGCGGTCCCGGGTTGCTCACGGCCGCCCGGAGCAGGTGGATCAGCGCCGGGCGTGCCTC
>CAZVYM010000018.1:18679-44385 GCA_964630935.1 uncultured Gemmatimonadaceae bacterium
TTGACCGTCAGCACCAGCTTCGGGACGGTCGCGGTCGCCATCGCCTCGACGAACTCCGCGCCCGCGCGGATGATGCCCGAGTGCTCGGCTTCGGTACCCACCATGAAGCCGGAGACGTCCTGGACGAAGAGGAGCGGCGTACCGTGCCGGTTCATCGTCTCGATGAAGTAGGCCACCTTGCGGGCGCTCTCCGTGTACACGATCCCGCCGAAGCGCGGCCGCCCGCCCTTGGGATCCTTGATCATCCCTCGCGCGTTGGCGATCACGCCCACGGCGGTCCCGCCGAGGAAGCCCGTCCCGCAGATCATCTCGCGGGCGTGATCGGGCTGGAACTCATCGAGGTCGTCGCCGTCGAGGATCGCCTCGAGCAGCTCTCGTGTCTCGTACGGCTGGCGATGATCCGCCGGGAGGATTCGGTAGAGATCCGTCGCCGGCCGGCGTGGCGGCTCGACCGTCTTCGTCGGTGCCGGCTTTGGCGAGGGCGGCAGCTCGGCCACGAGCCGGCGGAGCTCGGCCACGCACGTCTCGTCGTCCTTCACCCGGTAGTGCGCGACGCCGCTCACCTCGGTGTGGACGCGCGCACCGCCCAGCTCCTCGGCGCCGACCGACTGTCCCGTGGCACCCTTCACCAGGTTCGGCCCGCCGAGGCCCATGAACGAGGTGCCCTCCACCATGAGGATCACGTCGGAGAGCGCCGGGAGATACGCGCCCCCGGCGATGCACGGTCCCATGACCGCCGCGAGCTGCGGCACCCGCAGATAGCGGCGCATGATCGAGTTGTAGTAGAACAGACGGGCCGCGCCGTACTGGCCCGGGAAGACGCCCCCCTGATAGGGGAGGTTCACGCCCGCGGAATCGACCAGGTAGACGATCGGGATACGGCAGCGCATCGCGATCTCCTGAGCGCGGAGCATCTTCGTGATGGTCTCGGGCCACCACGCCCCGGCCTTGACCGTCGCGTCGTTGGCCACGACCACGGCTTCGCGCCCTTCCACCACGCCCACGCCCGTGACCACCCCGGCGGCCGGGGCCTGGCCCTCGTAGCGGTCGTGCGCCACCAGGAGCCCCACCTCGACCCAGGGCGCGTCGTCGTCCAGGAGGAGCGCCACGCGCTCACGGGCGGTGAGCTTGCCCTGCTTGTGCTGCCGCTCGATGCGCTCGGCTCCGCCGCCTTCCTTCAGCCGCAAGCGGAGCGCCATCAGCTCGCCGCACAGCTCCTCCAGCCTGCCCGGCGCGGCCTCGCTCATGCCCGCGCTCCCCGTAGCGCGCGACTCATGCCCGCTTGACCCAAGCGGCATGCGGCTTCGGGTAGGCGCGGCTCGCGCCCTTCGTGGCCCCCCGCGTCACTCGGCCGTGCTCCTGGCCGCCGCCCACTCTCGGATGTAGTCGACGGCCGCCGAGGTCGGGGTACCGGGGCCGAAGAGTCGGCCGACCCCCTTGGCCTCGAGAGCCGCGATGTCGCCCTCGGGGATGATCCCTCCGCCGGTCAGGAGCACGTCCTCCGCGCCGGCCTCGTCGAGCAGCTCCTTCACGCGCGGGAAGAGCGTCAAGTGCGCCCCGGACAGCACCGACATGGCGACCACGTCGACGTCTTCCTGGACCGCGGCCGCGACGATCATCTCCGGTGTCTGGTGCAGACCGGTGTAGATGACCTCGAAGCCGGCGTCCCGGAAGGCGCTCGCGACCACCTTGGCGCCACGATCGTGACCGTCCAGCCCGGGCTTGGCCACGAGGACCCGGATCTTGCGTTCGCCTTCGGGCATGCGTCTCCTCACGCGCTGGGATCTCACGCCGACCGCCCCGAGGCCCGAAGTGGGTCTCGGCGGCGGATGCCCCGGAAAGTACGGAAAAGTCCGGGATTCTGTCCACGCGGGCCGGCTGGAGGGTGGAATGGAGAGGCCACGCGACGTGGGTGTGAGCGCCCGCATTCCAAGCGGAGGACGGCGAGTCCCAGAACGCAGGCCGGAAGGCGGGCCGGGCCGACACCGCACTCAGGATCCGGCGCCCATCCGCTCCACGAAGGCGGGAAGCTCCGCCAGCGTCGCCACGCACTCGGCCCGGTCGCCGTACAGGTCGAGCGGATCCAGGAGGATGGCGCTCAGCCCGGCGCCCCTGGCACCCAGGTAGTCCACCGGATACAGATCCCCCACGTACAGGCAGGCCTCGGGTGGGAGCCCCAGGCGCCGGCACGCCTCCAGGAAGATCGCCCGATCGGGCTTCTCCATGCCCACCACCTCGGAGTCGATCACGAACTCGAAGTAGTCCCGCAGGCCGGCGCTCGCCAGGACGTCCTCGACCCGTCCGTCGGCGTTGGAGATGACGGCGAGACGGTATCCCGCGTCGAGAAGCTCCTGCAGGGTGTCCTCCGTTCCGTCGGCCACCCAGGTCCAGAGGTGCTCCCGCGCGTGGGCGTCGTGAACGGCTCGGCCCATCTCCTCGAGCGCGTCGCCCGGCACGCCGTTTCCGGACAGGAGCGTCGTGAAATAGTCCTTCCACACCTCCGGCTCCGTCCCCTTGGCACCCTGCTCGATGCCTCGGTGGAGCTTGCGGCGCGCGTTCAGCTCCGCGCGCTGGAAGGTCGGCGGATCGGCATCGACGCCGCCGGAGCGGAAGATCTGCAGCATGCGCCCGGGATCCACGTACACGAGCGTGTTGCCCGCATCGAACAAGATCGCCTTCACGCGGCCGTTCATGCCCATGGGCGCTGCCGGGCCGGAAGGATTCAGAAGAACACCGGCTCCTTGTACGAGCCGAAGACCCGTTCCATGGTCTCTCGGATCTCGTACAAAGTGCAGTAGGCCCGGGCGCACTCCAGGATCCGGGGTACGAGGTTCTCCCCGCCCGAGCACGCGGCCTCCAGCTCCGCCAGGGTGCGCTCCACGCGCTCCTGGTCGCGGCGCCCACGCAGCTCCTCGAGGTTGCCACGCTGCCTCCGCTCGACCGACGGATCGATCTTCAGCACGTCGATCTCGATCTTCTCCGACCCCTCCGTGAAGTCGTTCACCCCCACCACCACACGCTCGCCCCGCTCGATCTCGCGCTGCTGGCGCATGGACGAGCGGGCGATCTCCTGCTGGAACCAGCCCTCCTCGATCCCCGGCACCACGCCACCCATCTCGTCGATCTCGCGGAAGATCTCCAGAGCCTCGCGCTCGAGCTCGTCGGTCAGGGTCTCCACGTAGTACGAGCCCGCCAGCGGGTCGATCGTGTTCGGAACCCCCGACTCGTAGGCCAGAACCTGTTGGGTGCGCAGCGCGATGCGCACGGCCTTCTCCGTGGGAAGCGCCAGCGTCTCGTCCATCGAGTTCGTGTGCAGCGACTGCGTGCCGCCGAGCGCGGCGGCCATGGCCTGATAGGCCACCCGCACGATGTTGTTCTCCGCCTGCTGCGCGGTCAGCGAGACGCCGGCCGTCTGCGCGTGGGTGCGCAGACGCCACGACTCGGGGTTCTTCGCGCCGTAGCGCTCCCTCATCCCGCGCGCCCAGATCCGGCGCGCCGCACGGAACTTGGCGATCTCCTCGAAGAAGTCGTTGTGGACGTCGAAGAAGAACGAGAGCCGGGGCGCGAAGGCGTCCACGTCCAGGCCCCGGGCGACGGCCCGCTCCACGTACTCGAAGCCGTTCCGGAGCGTGAACGCCAGCTCTTGCCCGGCGGTGGCACCCGCCTCGCGGATGTGGTATCCCGAGATCGAGATCGGGTTGTAGCGGGGCGCATGGTCCGCGCACCAATCGAACATGTCGACGATGCAGCGCAGCGCGGGTCCGGGCGGGAAGATCCACGCATGCTGCGCCTGATACTCCTTCAGGATGTCGTTCTGCACCGTTCCGCGCAGGATCTCGGACGACACCCCCTGCTTCTCGGCGGCCGCCACGTAGAAGCAGAAGAGGATGATGGCCGGGCCGTTGATGGTCATCGACACCGAGACCTGGTCGAGCGGGATCCCGTCGAAGAGGCGCTCCATGTCCGCCAGCGACGAGATCGCCACCCCGCACACCCCCACCTCCCCGAGAGAGCGCGGGTGGTCGGAGTCGTAACCCATCAGCGTCGGGAAGTCGAACGCCACCGAGAGGCCGGTCTGGCCATGCGCCAGGAGGTACTTGTAGCGCTGGTTGGTCTCCTCGGCGGTGGCGAAGCCCGCGAACTGACGCATCGTCCAGAGGCGCGTCCTGTACATGGTCGTGTACGGTCCGCGCGTGAACGGGTACTCCCCCGGCATCCCGAGGGCGTCCTCGTAGCCCTCGGCGTCGGCGCGGTCGAGCGGTGTGTACAGCGGCTTGACCTCCCGCCCGGAGATGGACGTGAAGAGCGCGTCTCGCTTGGGGGTCGCACCGTAGGCGACCTCCCACTCCGCCAGACGCGCTTTCAGCTCTTCGATCTCCGCCTCCCGCTCCCGCAGGAGGTGCTCCGGATCGCCGGAACCGGCGAAATGTTTCTCCATCGTCGACATGCATCGCTCCCGGGAGCGCGTCCGAGCCCGTGGGGTCGGGCGCTTGAGAAGGCACCGTCGTGCGGCGCACCCACGCGGAGAAAAGATGTCCAGAGAGCGGGAACAGGGTCAACGCGCCCGTCCGGGGTCCGTCCCTCCGGCTCGGTCCTGCACAGGTCGCCGAAAGCCGGGCACCGCCTTGAAGAAGTGGTCGCGCGCGGGGTGCTCTCCCTTCTTCAGCGACCTGTCAGGGCAACAGGGAGCGCAGGATTCGTGCCGCCACCGAGTAAGGCGTCGCATCGCCCTGCTGGACCGCATCCAACCCGTCCTCGAGGAGGGTTCGGACCGCTTCGGATCGCCACGCGACGCGCCGCAGCTCGCGGTCGACGACCTCGTGCACCCGCCGCCGGGCTCGCGCGCGCCGCCGCAGCTGGAGCTCTCCGCTTTCCGCCAGCCATGTCCGATGACGCTCGACGGCTTCCAGAAGCTCGTCCACACCTTGTCCGGTCTGGGCGACCGTGGCGAGGACCGGGATCTCCCATCCCTCCGCCTTCGGACTCGGAGGGTCGCCGCCCCGCTCCTTGCGGGCCAAGCGTGACAGATCCACGCCGTGGTGGGCGGGCACGTCCCGTAGGGTGTCTCCGGCCCGCAGGTGCAGCGCCTGACGGATCTCCTTCAGCAGGCGTGGCGCTCCCGCCCGATCGGCCTTGTTCACGACGAAGACGTCGGCGATCTCCATCAGGCCCGCCTTCATGGCCTGGATCGCGTCGCCGGATTCCGGCGTGAGCACGACGACCACGGTGTCGGCCGCGGCGGTGATCTCCAACTCGCTCTGCCCCACGCCCACGGTCTCGACGAGGACGCGCTCGAACCCGAACGCGTCCATCAGGTCGATGACCTCCTTCGAGGTCATCGCCAACCCACCGAGCGAGCCTCGCGTCGCCATCGAGCGGATGAAGATGCCCGGGTCGGTGGCCAGATCGTTCATGCGGATCCTGTCGCCGAGCAGGGCCCCCCCGGAATACGGCGAGGTAGGGTCGACCGCGACGATGCCGACCCGCTCGTCGCGGCCGCGGTAGGCCTGGGCCGCGGCCGCCACCAGGCTCGACTTGCCGGCCCCGGGCGGGCCGGTGAAGCCCACGCGAGACGCGTTCGGACCCTCCGCCAACACGGTGTGAAGGAAGGACTGGAAGCCCGGACGCTCGTCTTCCACGACCGAGATCGCGCGGGCGAGACCGGCGATCTTGCCGTCTCTGAACCGTTCGAGCAGCCCGGCCAGGGAGGCCGGAAGGTCGGAGGCCATGGGGGGCACGCTCACGTCAACGCCACTCATCGGGGCGGATCCCTCGCGCATGGCGGAGCGGATTCTCCAGAAGGTGGGCGGGAAGGAAGAGCACGATGACGAACATCATCAGCGACGCGAAGAGCCCGGCGCCCAGCAGCCACCAGTTGTGGAGCGCCAGGAAGAGGATCGAGGTGATCACCGCGGTCGCGGAGGCGAAGACGCTCAGAAGGAGCCGCCGCGCCAGCAGGTGCAGGAAGCGCTCCTGAATCTGGATGTCGCGAGGATGGATGCGCACGCGGAGCTCCTCGCGCTCGGCGCGGCTCACCAGGTCGCGCACGGATCTCACGGTCGTCTGCGCCTCGTCCACGAAGTTGCGGGCGATCTGCGCGGGCTGGTGATGCGTGATGCGCAGGAGCTCGGACTGGTGCTGGCGCACCACGCTCCTGATGAACGCGAGGCCGTCGAAGTTGGCGTCGTACCGGAAGGCCATGCCCTCGAGGAGGGCCGCCGAGCGCAAGAAGTACACGAGCTCTTGAGGGAGCATCAAGGGCCACGTGTAGAAGGTGTCGAGCATCTGCGTCATGATCTCTTCGACGATCCGCGCCCGGTTCGTCGTCTTCGCCCGCTCGACGATCCGCAGGATCTCGGTGGCGGCCTCGCGGATCTCCCCTCTCGACACCTCCGGGCTGATCATGCCCAGCCGGTACATCTCGTTGATGACGGCGTCGATCTCTTCGCGGCCCAGGGCCAGTGCCGCGTTGAGGATCGACTCCCGTGTCCAGCGGGGCACCTCGATCACGGCCCCCCAATCGAGGACGACCAGCGTACCGTCGTTCTCGACCAGGAGATTGCCGGGGTGCGGGTCGGCGTGCATGAACCCGTCGACCATCATCATCCGCAGATAGACCCCCGTCACGCGCTCCATGACCTGCTTGAACGAAAGGCGCCCCGATTGGAACAAGTCGTGGAGGCGGTCGATCTTCGTGCCCTCGCAGTGCTCCATCACCAGGACGCGGCGGCGCGTGAAGTCCGCCAGCACCTCGGGAGCGCGCACTCTGCGGTCGTTGCGGAAGTTGCGCTGGAAGTGCGCGATGTTCTCGGCTTCCTGGCGGAAGTCCATCTCCGCCCGCACCCGAACGCTGAACTCCCGCACCACGTTCGTGAGCGCCCGGATATGGTGGTTGGGGAAGAGGATGTTCAGCCAGAAGAGCAGCCGGAACGAGATATCCAGGTCGAGCGCCACGGCTCTCTCGACGCCGGGCCGAAGCACCTTCACCACCACGGCGCGGCCGTTCACCGTCGCGCCGTGCACCTGGCCCAGGCTGGCGGCCGCGATGGGCTCCCTCTGGAAGTCCTCGAAGAGCCGCTCGACGGGGGAGCCCTCCTCCTCCTCGATCACGCGCAGGATGGCCTCCGGCGGATCGGGTGGCACCTGGTCCTGGAGCTTCGAGATCTCGCCCAGGTACGGCTCGGGAAGGATGTCGGCCCGGGAGCTGAACAGCTGGGCGAGCTTGATGAAGGTCGGGCCCAGAGCGGCGAGCCGGGCGGAAAGCCGCTCCGCACGCCGCTGGTGATGCCCTGGTCGGCGGCTCGCGGGACGCCCGAACAGGATCCACCCCTTCCGGTCCCGGAGGAACGCAAGGATGAACGGTGTGAGTCGGAGGAGAACCGAGGCGGTTCGGGTCAGACGCTTCACGTTCGAAACCTGCTACAGCAGGTAGGCCGAGGCCAGACCGAGGAGGAGGAAGAACCCGCACATGTCGGTGAACGTCGTCACGAAGATCGACGACGCGATGGCGGGATCGATCCCGAGCCGGTCGAGCACCGCGGGCACGAAGGAGCCCGCGAAGCCGGCCACCACGAGGTTCCCCCACATGGCGGCCAGAACGACGAGCCCGAGACGCGGATTGGTGTTCGGGATGACCCAGGCGACCAGGGCAGTGACCGCACCGAGCGCCAGGCCGTTGATGAGCCCCACCACCACCTCGCGAATCACGACCTCCATCGACCGACTGCTAGGTCCCTCGACGGCGATGCTGCGCACGGCGACGGCGAGGGCCTGCGTGCCCGCGTTGCCTCCCATGCCCGCGATGATGGGCATGAAGACGGCCACGATCGCCGAGTTGGCGATGGTCTGCTGGAAGTGATAGACGACGCCCGCAGCGGCGAAGGCCGTCAGCAGGTTCACGAACAGCCACGGCAGGCGCGCACGCACCGACTCGTACCAGGTGTGGCGCAGCGCCTCCTCGTCGTGGCCCATGCCGGCCATGAGCAGGATGTCCTCGGTCTGCTCGGCCTCGAGGACGTCGATGACGTCGTCGAAGGTGATGCGCCCCAGCAGCACCCCGAACTCGTTCACGACCGGGATGGCGACCATGTTGTAGCGTGACATGAGCCGTCCGACCTCCTCCTGGTCGAGGTCGGGCAGCACCGAGGCGGCCACGGGCTCCACGAGATCCTCGATGCGGTGGTCGGGATCGGCCGTGACGAGGTCGTCGAGCCGGAGCGTGCCCACGAGGCGCCTCCGCTCGTCGACCACGAAGACCGTGTAGAAGTCCTCGACCTCACGCCCCTGGATGCGCACCGAGTCGAGCGCTTCGCGCGCGGAGAGCGTGCTTTCGACCGAGACGAACTCGGTCGTCATCAAGCCGCCGGCCGTCTCCTCGTGGTAGAGCAGGAGTCCCCGCAGGTCGCCCGCCTCGTCGAGCGGAAGCGCCTCGAGGATTCGCCTGCGATCCTCGGGCTCGAGCTCACCGATGAGGTCGGCCGCGTCGTCGTCCGGGAGCTCGTGCAGGAGCTCGGCCCCCTTCTCCGGGTGCAGGACGGCGAGCAGATCCTCGCGATCCTCCATCTCGACGAGCGTCTCGGAGGCCAGCTCGGTCGGCAGCGCGGACAGGAGCCGCACCTGCTCCTCTTCCTCGAGCGACTCGACCAGATCGGCGAGGTCGGACGGATGGAGCTCGGAAGCCATCTCGTGGAGGGCGTCGACGTCTCCCCCGGCGATGACCTCCTCGAGGCGCTCTCGGACGTTGTCCAGATCGGGCGTGCTCACGTGATGCCTCCGGACGGTCCGTCCAGCACCGATCGGACCAGCTCCTCCTGCCGGAGGAACATCGGGCTCGCCTCCCGGTCCGGTCCGTCGGGATGATCGTAGCCGAGAACGTGCAGGGTTCCGTGGACGGACAGACGCACCAGCTCCTCGTCCAGCGCGATGCCGCGCTCCGCGGCCTGGCGTCGGGCCTGCTCGACGCCGATGTACACGTCGCCCAGCGGTGAGTCCTCGTCGCCGAGGGAGAACGACAGCACGTCCGTGGGGCGGTCCTCGTCCAGATAGTCCCGATTCAGGACGCGGATGCCCGCGTCGTCCAGGAGGGTCACCGAGATCTCGGATTCGGGCGCGCGCTCCTCCTCGAGCGTGTGGCGAACGGCCGCCTCCAGGCGATCTCGGGGGGCCTCGGGGAAGCCCTCGTGATTGATGTAGACCCTCGTCACGACGAGGACGCTCCGGACGTCTCCGGGCCGCGGCTCCCGGCTTCGTCCGTCGAAGGCTCCTCCGCTTGCTCGGCCGGCGCGTCCGTCAGGTGCTTGGTGGCGGGATAGTCGATCCGGCGGTGCACGACACCACTCAGGATCTTCACGAACTGCTCCTTCACGCGGGCCAGCTCTCCCAGCGTGAGCGGCGCATCGTCGAGCTGCCCGTCCCGGATCTTCCCGTCGACGATGTTGCCGATGAGGTCGCGCACCCGTTCGGGCGTCGGATCCTTGAGGACCCGGGTGGCGGACTCGCACGAGTCCGCCAGCATCACGAGCGCGGTCTCGCGCGTGCGCGGCTTGGGTCCGGGATAGGAGAAGCGCTCGATGTCGACCTCGCCGTCCTCCGCCTCCTCGCGTGCCTTCTCGAAGAAGAAGCCGATGCGCTGCGTGCCGTGGTGCTCGAGGATGAAGCGGGTCACGATCTCCGGCACGTTCGCGTCGCGGGCCAGGCGAACACCCTCCGTCACGTGCTCCCGGACGATGCCGGCGGAGGTCTCGGGCTTGAGCTTGTCGTGCGGATTGCGTCCGTCCGGCTGATTCTCCACGAAGTACTGCGGCTTGAGCATCTTGCCCACGTCGTGGTAGTAGACGCCCACCCGGCACAGGAGGCCGTTGGCCCCGATGGCGTTGGCGGCCGCCTCCGCGAGGTTCGCCACGTTGATCGAGTGGGCGTAGGTGCCGGGCGCCTCGAGCGAGAGACGCTTCAGCAGAGGTCGCGTCGGATCGGCCCACTCGAGCAGCGTCTGGTCCGTCGTGATGCCCGTGAAGAGCTCGAACACCCACAGGAAGCCCATCGCGAGCAGGGCGGAGACGGTGGCGTTTCCGGCGGCGTAGAGGCTCCCCCGCGCGACGGCGCCGAGATCCTCCGACGCGGCCAGTCCGTGGGCGAGGAGCACCAATCCGGTCGTGGCCGTGATGATGGCGATGGACACCCAGGTCTCCGACCGGCGGCGCACCGCGCGCACGCTCATGGCCGCCGCGGCTCCACCGGCCATCACGACGAGCGGCACCGCATAGCTCGAGAAGGGCTGCAGCGCACCGGTGACCGCGGCCAGCACGAGCACCAGCACGAGCGCCATGCGCCCGTCCCAGAGCACGCCCACCGGAAGCGCCACGAAGGCGATCGGGAGCCATTCGGGCGAAAGGTCGTTCCGGGCGATGGCCGCCGCGGCCCCGAAATAAGCCGTGGCGAGAATCGCGATGAGCGCCACCCAACGGAGGTTGTCGTAGACCTCCCGTCGGAAGAAGAGGAGGAGGAGCCCGAAGATCGCCAGGAGCATCAAGGTCAGGAGCGCCGATCCGAACAGGGGAACGATATGGATCCCCTCCGGCTCGAGGAGCCCGCGCCTCTGCAGCTCCGCCTGGTAGGCGTCCAGCCGCTCGAGCTGCTCCGCACCGATCGGATCGTCCGCCCGGACGATGGCTTCCCCCTCGGGTACCTCGGCCGTGGTCGTGGGAACGGAGCGCGCCGCGGCGTCCCGGTCCATCTCCGTGGAGATCACGTTCAGGCGGTAGCTGTACTCGAGATGCCGGATCAGGATGAGGCGCAGCAGGTCCGCCGCCTCCGGCGGCGTGGATCGGGGAAGAAGGTCGAGTGCGGCGTCGTAGAACCCGCGCGCCGTGAGCACCTTGGAGAGCTCCACGGTGCGCTCCGACTGCCCCTGTCTCACCGTGACCGTGTTCGTGGTGAGGTCGGCCGCCTGTCCCGAGGGAAGGACGCCGCGCGGTACGATTTCCGTCGCCGCGCGCAGCGCCGCCTGCCGCAGCGTTCGGCGGGTGTCCGGGTCCATGAGCCGAGCGACCTGGGACGGCGTCGCGAGGATCGAGCTGTCCTGGAGGAACTGCCGCAGCGCCTGCCGGTCGCCGGCCGCCGCGATCGAGTCGACGCGGTCGAAGAAGCTGCGGAGATGCGCCGCCATCGTGTCGGCGGCCGACGGCACGTAGTCGAAGGTGGGCGGGACCGATTCCATCGCCAGGTCCTTGTCCCGTTTGAGCTCGTCCGGCGTCTTGGGCACGCTGAACGGCACCTTGGCGATCACGTCCTCGGGCGCCCGCATCCCCTCCCTGTAGCGCTCGACCTTCTGCGACGTGGCCGGGGGAAACAGCGCCGTCACGACCGCCGTCACGAGAACGAGCAGTCCGACCCGCGTCCCGTGGTGGGTCAGCCTCTCACCCAGAGTGCGGGTGGGCTCCACGCCCGCGGGAGACTGCAGGACCGAGCCCGCCTGACGATCCGTCGGCCGCTTCGTCACGATTCGAGGCGCCTCGTGATGCGCGTCGAGCGCCCGGGAACGCCCGCGCTCATGCGCCCGGCTCCCGGTTCGCGTCCGACGCTCCGTTCGCCGCCGACGCTCCGTTCGCCGTGCCGTTCGCCGCGCCGTTCTCGTCGGCCCGCGCGTACGCCCGGATGATGTCCTTGACCAGGCGATGCCGAATCACGTCCCGGGCGTCCAGATACACGAGGTCGATCCCCTCGATGCCCCCCAGGATCCGCTCCACTTCGAGGAGGCCGGACGCCTCGCGGTTCGCGAGATCGATCTGGGTCTTGTCCCCGGTGATGACGACCCGCGAGTTCAGTCCGAGCCGTGTCAGGAACATCTTCATCTGGGCCGTGGTCGTGTTCTGGGCCTCGTCCAGAATGACGAACGCGTCGGAGAGCGTGCGTCCTCGCATGTACGCGAGCGGAGCGATCTCGATCGTGGTGTCCTCCAGGGCACGGCGGACCCGGTCGTGCGGCATCATGTCCTCGAGGGCATCGTACAGCGGACGGAGATAGGGATCCACCTTCTCCTGGAGATCCCCCGGCAGGAATCCGAGGTTCTCACCCGCCTCGACCGCCGGACGAGCCAGGACGATGCGCTTGACCCGCTTCTTGTACAGCGCGTCCACGGCACACGCCACCGCGAGGTACGTCTTGCCGGTTCCGGCGGGCCCGATCCCGATGACGATGTCGTTGTCCAGGACCGCCTGGAGGTAGCGCCGTTGGCCTTCCGACTTCGGAACGATCACCCGGCGCGAGCCGGGCAGGGCGAGCCGCAGCTCGTCGGCCGGGGCGACGAGCCCCTGCTCTCCGAGCGCCTCGATGCCGTCCGAGAACCGGACGATGTCGGACGCGTCGAACGGCACCCTCAACCGGGAGAGCTCGATGAGGTGTTGGCACACGGGGACCGCCCGCTCCACCGCCTCCAACCCCCCGGACAGGATGAGATGATCCCCTCGGAGCACCAGGCGGATTCCGAAGAGCCGCGCGAGCTCCTGCATGTTGCGGTCGTTCACGCCGGTCAGCATCAGCGGATCGGCGCCTTCGGCGTCCAGGCGGTGCTCGACGATGGTCTCTCCGTTCGCCACGTGCTCTCCTGAGCGGCGCCGCAAGTCCGTCCGATCGACGGGCGGACGGCGGACCGCATCGGTTCGGTCGATTCTCTCTACTCTCTCTTGGCGGCCAGCTCCAGGCCCAACTCCCGGAGCTCGTGGGTCCCCATCGGCGTCGGCGCACCCTCGAAGAGGGCACGCGCGGCCGTCGTCTTCGGGAACGCGATCACGTCCCGTAAACTACCGGCCCCCACGAAACGTTGCACGATGCGGTCCATGCCCAGGGCGATTCCCCCGTGCGGCGGAGCGCCCGCGCCGAGCGCTTCGAGCAGGAACCCGAACTTCCGGTCGATCTCCTCGTCGGACATCCCCAGGATGGACAGAATCCGTCTCTGCAGGCCGGGTTCATGCACACGAATGCTCCCCGAGCCGAGCTCCGATCCGTTGTACACCAGATCATAGGCCTGGCCCCGTGCGGCGGCCGGATCCGAGTCGAGGAGCCCGTGGTCGTCCGGATGAGGCATCACGAACGGATGGTGTCCGGGCACGAGGCCCTCGTCGGTCTCCTCGAACATCGGGAAGTCCGTGACCCACAGCCACGCATGCTCGCGGGTCGAGGGAAGGTCCAACGCACGGATCGCGGCGAGGCGGGCCGCCGAGAGCGAGGGAGAGGTGATCCGATCGGCGCCCGCGGCCACCAGCACCAGGTCTCCGGACTCAGCCCCCATCTTCGTGAAGTGCTTTTCCTCCAAGAACTTACCGAGCGGACCGGACGCGCCGTCCTCCGTGCGCTTCGCCCAGAGCAGACCGGGCGCGCCCGCAGCCTTGGCCTCCGCCTCGATGGCCTCGATCTCCTTCCGCGACAGCCGTGCACCATCGCGCAGACGCAGCCCCCTCACCCGGCCTCCGGCTGCCACCGCATCCCGGAGGATCCGGGACTCCACGTCGGAGGTGAGCAGGGTCCAGTCCTCGATCTCGAGCTCCCAGCGGAGGTCGGGTCGGTCGGACCCGTACCGGTCCATCGCCTCGCCCCACGTGAGGCGGGGAAACGGGAGCGGCGCGTCGACACCGGCGACCCCGGCGACGGCCGCCATGAGTCCTTCCATCCAGCGGAGGATGTCGTCCGGCGCGACGAACGAGGCCTCGACGTCGATCTGCGTGAACTCGGGCTGACGATCGGCGCGCAGGTCCTCGTCGCGGAAGCAGCGGGCGATCTGGAAGTACCGATCGTAGCCGGCCACCATCAGGATCTGCTTGTAGAGCTGCGGGCTCTGCGGCAGCGCGTAGAACTCCCCACGGTGCACGCGGCTCGGCACGAGATAGTCGCGCGCCCCCTCGGGCGTCGGCTTGGTGAGCATCGGCGTCTCGACCTCGATGAAGCCCAGAGCGTCCATGTAGTTGCGCACCGCCAGGATCATCCGGTGCCGGAGCGTGAGCGCGCGTTGCAGCTCCCAGCGCCGTAGATCCAGGACACGATGACGGAGGCGAAGCTCTTCGGCCGGAAGCTCCTCGTCGGGCGCGCGGTACACGGGGATCGCGGGCGTGCGCGCGGCCGAAAGGCGCTCGAGGCGCGCCACCTTCACCTCCACCTCCCCGGTGGCCATCTCCTCGTTCCGGGTCCCTTCGGGACGGAGCTCCACCCGTCCCTCCACGGCGATGACGTCCTCCGCCCCGAGGGCCCGCGCCGCTTCGAGGGAGGCGGACTCCGTCCAATCGGGCCCGAACGAGATCTGGAGCAGCCCGCTCCGGTCCCGTAGGTCCACGAAAAGGAGACCGCCGAGGTCGCGGCGCCGGTGGACCCAGCCCACCAGCTTCAGCGTGGATCCCGCATCGTTCGCGGTGAGCCCTCCCACCATCCGGCTTCGCAGCGCGGTGTGCTCGTTCGAGATGTCAGCCATCAGGCCGTGCCCCGTTCGTCGTGGTTGCATCCCGCTCGTGCCGCCGGGAGCGCATGATCCGGCGCACGAGCAAGAGAAAGACAAGATACCCCACCAGCACGCCGACGGTGTCGGCGGTCCAGTCCCAGGGAGATGAGTCCCGGCCCGGAACGAAAGACTGGTGCCATTCGTCGCTCGCGCCATACAGCGAGCCGAGCAGAACCAGGAGCACGTGGGGCGGATCCTCCCACGTCCTCCTCCCCGCCCAGGCGAGCGCCGCACCGAGCACCGCGTAGAGGCAGAAGTGCGCGACCTTGTCGCTGCCCCGGAACCAGCTCGGCTCCGGGGCATCGGCCCAGGCACTCAACAAAAAAAGGACCGCCGCCCAGACGGCGGAGGGTCCCCACGTACGCAGAGATTTGATCACCGGTCCTTCTTCGTCACCTTCAGCGGCTTCCGGTTCGCGGCTAAGTTAAGCCGCGCCCCGGACCTGTTCAAGAAACGCCGGCCACCCGGCCGGCCCAATACCGGACGGCCGTTCGACCGTCCCTCCGTCGATGACCCGACCCTCACGCCCCGATCTCCTCTCGTTCACGCCGACCGAGCTCGACGCCGTCCTCGCGGAGCACTTCGCGGGCCGGGGCCAGCCGCGCTACCGCGCGCAGCAGACGCGACGTTGGATCTACGAGCGCCTCGCCCACTCGATCGAGGAGATGACCGACCTGCCCCTCCGGGAGCGCGAGGCCCTGGCCGAAGCCTTCGACCTGGCCGAGCCGGCCGTCGAGCGGATCTCGGAGAGCAGGGACGGAACCGTGAAGCACCTCTGGCGGCTGGCGGACGGCGAGCTCGTGGAATCGGTGCTCATCCCGACCGATCGGCGGCTGACGCTGTGCATCTCTTCCCAGGCCGGCTGCGCCATGGGCTGCACCTTCTGCGCGACCGGCTGGGGGGGCTTCGACCGTCAGCTCACCCAGGGCGAGATCGTGGGACAATACCGGGCGTCGCGACGCTGGGCCGACGAGCATCAGCTCGGCCCCATCACCAATATCGTGTACATGGGGATGGGCGAGCCGCTCTCGAACCGGAAGGCGGTGCATCCCTCGCTCACGATCCTGAATGGGGGATACGACGTGGGTGCGAGGCGGATCACGGTCTCCACGGTGGGGGTGGTTCCGGGCATTCTGGAGCTGGCCGAGCGGCCCGAGCAGTTCCGCCTCGCCTTGTCGCTGCACGCTCCCGAGTCGGCGCTGCGCAGCGAGCTCATCCCACTGGAGCGGCGCCATCCGCTTCACGAGGTGATGGACGCCTTGCGCCGTTTCGACGCGGCCGGCGGCAAGCGCATCACCTTCGAGTACACGATGATCGCGGGCGTGAACGACGCCCTCTCGCTCGCCCCGAAGCTGGCCATGCTGGCCGCCGACGTCGGCGCGTTCGTGAATCTCATCCCCTTCAATCCGATCCCCTACCAGGACTGGGTCCCGTCGCCTCGCGCCACGATCCGGGCGTTCGCCAAGGTCCTGGAGGAACGGGGCGTTTCCGTCGCGGTGCGCGAAACGCGGGGACGCGACATCGATGCCGCCTGCGGGCAGCTCAGGGCCCAGACACTCGTGCAGATCGAGTCGTCCCGCCCATCCGGATCCCGGGCAAGCTCCACCGACGCGTAGCGACGCCGCGCCGTCCCGGCGGGGCGGACCGCACCATCCGCGCCCGTGATCCGGCGGGCTCAGTGGATCACGTCCCCGATTCTGCTCCAGCGAATCTCCCTGATCCACGGGAAGGGCCGATACGACTCCTTGTTGTACGAGAAGTAGAGAAACTCGGCCCTGCCCTCGAGTCGCCACCCCTCGACGAGGCCCCAGTACCGCGAGTCGAAGCTGGTCTCGCGATTGTCGCCCAGCATCATGTAGCGGTCGGGGGGAATCACGAGCGGACCCCAGTTGTCCCGGGTCGGCGCGTAGGTGCTCCGATCCACGCCCGGAGCGAGATAGTCCTTCTGCCACTGCATCCAGGGATGCGTGTCGTCGGGCTCCGACGTGTGCTTGACGTAGGGCTCGTCTAGCCGCTTGCCGTCGATGTAGACGACCCGGTTGCGCATTTCGATCGTGTCGCCCGGCAACCCGATGAGTCGCTTCACGAGCTTCATCGTGGTGTCGTCGGGCGGCGGCGGCTGGAAGACGATCACATCCTGCCGCTTCGGCTTCGAATAGCCGGGAATCCGGACGCTCGTCAGAGGGATCCGGGAGCCGATGGCCGCTCGGTTCACCATGAGGAAGTCCCCGACGAGCAGGGTATTCTCCATCGACCCGGAGGTGATCACGAACGTCTGGACGACGAAGGTCCTCAGGAACAGGAAGAGGATCGCCGCGATGACGATCGACTTGGTCCATTCCGCCAGCGCGCTGGGCCCGTCCGCCGCTGCCTTGCCCTTCTCGGCGGTGCCCTGTCCCGACGCACCGGGCCGTCCCTTCTCTTTCGTTCGCTTCGACATTCGTCCTCTTGGTTCGCCGGCGCTGGTCCGGACGGCTCAGCGGTCCGGGACCGCTCCGTGGAAGCAAAGGGAAGCGCTGCTCGAGGATCGCACCCGCAGGGCCTCCTAGCGCGAGCCGTCCCCATCGGCAGAGTCCGGAGGGGCCGCCTCGGCGGGACGCCACCCTCTTCCCAGCATTACGGATACATCCAGATAGAGATTCGGGTCCGGCTCGCTCCGGACGTTAGGGATTCCGAGCGCTTCCGCAACGTCACGGGCACCCTCCAGCCGGCCCACCCGATCGAGCACCACGGAGGAGTCGCGCCCGAAGTCGTCGGCGTTGCCGAAATACACCACGTCGAATCCGTGCTTCCGCAGAAGCTCGGTCGCCTCTCTCGCGGCACCCCGTCTCCCGCCCGCGTTGAGGACCTCGACACGGACCCGGCCCTGCAGGGCGGAGGGCGCTCCGGCCGTGCCCCCTTCGGAGGCAGGTGCGCCGCGCTCTTTCCCGAAGTGGACCCATGCGAGGACGACCACGCTCAGGAGCACCGCCGTTCCGACCAGGGCTCGCAAACGCATCACGGGCCCGTGACCAGGGCGTTCCAGAATCCGACGGTCTCGGACCGAAGCGGCAGCCGCCGCTTCAGGATGTGTCGCATGCGCGCCGCGGCGACCTCGATCGTCACGCCGTCCGGATGCGACGGCGCCCGGGCCCTCAGCTCCGCTCGCCACTCGTTGAGGAAATCCCGGCCCGGCTCGAGAAAATCCGCGATGTAGAGCGCCCTTCCGAGCCGACCGAAGCCCGGATGGCCCAGGGTGTGGTAGGTCACCACGGCCAGGAGCTCTTCGTCGTCGAGCCCGTCTTCGCGGAGCCGTGCGGCCGCCGCCGGGCCGTGGAGGACTCCGTCGCCGACCCCCGCCATCTCCTCCGGGACGAGGGCCCGCAGCGAGGTGGGGTCCGCGTCGCGCAGGGCGTCGTGGAGGTACCCCGCCGAGGCCCATCGCACGCGCTCCGCCGCCGGAAGCCGCCACCGATCGGCCCATTCCGACAGGAGCGCGGCGACACGGGCCATGTGGGCGCGTCGTGAGCTCGACGCTTCGGCCCAGTCGGGCAACGTTCCCGAGGCGGCACGATCGATGACCTCGGGAAGGCTCACCTGGACTCCGCGGCGAGGACGAGGTTGTCGATGAGGCGGGTCGCGCCCGCGAAGGCCGCCACCGCCAGCACGGCCCCTTCGAACGCGGGATCCGCAGGCTCGAGCGACTCGGGATCGACCAGCTCCGCGTATTGGAGGCTGAGCAGGGAGCGGGGCTCGACCTCCGCTCGCACGGCCTCCACAAGGCTCCGGGCCCGCCGCTCGCCCTCGGCGAATCGGCTCGCCGCCGCCTTCAAGCCCGCCTGGATGGCCGGCGCCTGCGCCCGCTCCTCCGGCGACAGGTACGTGTTGCGGGAGCTCAGGGCCAAGCCGTCCGGCTCCCGCACGATCGGCCCGGTGACGACCTCGACGCCCAGCTCCAGGTCCTGGACCATCTTCCGGATGAGGACCGCCTGCTGGAAGTCCTTGCGACCGAATACGGCCACATCGGGGCGCAGCAGCCCGAACAGCTTGGACACCACCGTCAGAACGCCTCGGAAGTGACCCGGACGGAACGCGCCGCAGAGGCGATCGCTCATGGGTCCGGGATCCACGGTGACGAGGGGCTGGCCGCTCGGGTACATCACTCCCGTAGCGGGAATGAAGACGAGCTCCGCCCCACGCTCTTCCAGGAGACGGACATCGCGCGCCTCGTCCCTCGGATACTGCTCGAAGTCTTCGTCGGGGCCGAACTGGAGCGGATTCACGAAGATCGTGGCAGCCACGTGGTCGGACACCCCAGCCGCCCGATCCACCAGCGAGAGGTGTCCTTCGTGGAGGAACCCCATGGTCGGTACGAGGCCCAGGGTGCCACCCTCGGCACGCAGACGACCCAGGGCGTCGGCGAGCTCCGTACGGGTGCGCGCGATGATCACGGCCGATCGACGTCCGCTTCCGTCAGGAGTCCTGGAACGAATGCTCCGGCCCCGGATAGGTGCCGGCGCGCACTTCGTCGGCGTACCGGCGTACCCCGTCGAGGGCCACGTCGTGGAGCTGCGCGAAGCGCTTGAGGAACTTGGGCTGGAAGCCCGGATTCAGGCCCAGCGCGTCGTAGAGCACCAGCACCTGGCCGTCGCATCCCGCACCCGCGCCGATCCCGATGGTGGGAATTGTGAGCCCCTCGGAGATCTCCGCAGCCAGATCCGTGGGCAGCAGCTCCAGAACGATGGAGAAGGCGCCGGCCTCCTCGAGCGCGCGCGCCTCCTTCCGGAGCCTGGCCGCCTCCTCCTGGGTGCGCCCTTGAACGCGGTAGCCACCGAGCGCGTGCACGGATTGGGGCGTCAGCCCCAGATGACCCATCACCGGAATCCCGGCCGTGACCAGGGCCTCGACCGTCGCACAGGCCCGGGGGCCCCCTCCCTCCATCTTCACGGCTTCCACGCCGGTCTCCTTGAGCACACGCCCGGCGTTGCGCAGAGCCTCTTCCGTGTTGATCTGGAAGCTCATGAACGGAAGGTCCACCACGATGAACGAGTCCGGAGCACCCCGCCTCACGGCGGACGCGTGGTGGATCATCTGATCGAGGGTCACCGGAAGGGTCGAGTCGTGTCCGAGCACCACCTGCCCGAGCGAATCGCCGACCAGGATGATGTCGAGCTCGGCCTCCTCGAGGAGCCTGGCGAACAGAAAGTCGTAGGCGGTCATGCAGACGATTCGTCGCCCGTCACGCTTCATGTCGAGGAAACGGCGGACCGACGCTCGGGCCCTCTTGGGACTTCCGGGTTTGTCCATGGAAGCAAGGTTCGGTTGGCGTGGCTGCTCGCAGGTCACTGAACATGGGGCACAGGCGCCCCTCGCCGGAAGGGGAGATCCGTAGGCTGCCCCGACCCGCCGCGCGCCACGGCCCTGTTCGTGACGGCGTGGAGCGGGGTGCTCCCCTTGTTCAGCGACGTGCTAGTGTGGTGTCTCAGAAATACATCGGCCATTCGAGCACCGATGCATCCGGCCCTGCGGCGTTGCTCCTCGCCGGAACAGCGCTGCTATTCCTCGTCGTCGCGCCTTGCAGGATCCGGCGCCTCGGCGCTCTCGGTGGCTCGCGGATTTCCGAGACACCACACTAGCTTTTCCTCCATGTCCGTTCGATGGGATCCGATTTTGGCGCGGCACGTCGCCGCCGAGCTCGACGAGCTCCTGTCCGGCAGCCGGCTCAGAGCCCTGCGGCTCGACGGCCGGCACCGCGACCTCGTCCTGCTGTTCCGGGAACGGACGCTGCTCTGGCGCCTGCATCCGAGCCGGGGTCACCTGCTCCTGTTTCCCGCCCGCGAGCCGTCGGGCGACGACATCCCCTTCTCCGCCACGGTCCGCCGCGTCGAGGCGCCGGACGACGAGCGCATCGTCCGAATGGAGCTCCTCCCCGTTCGGGGAAGGCGCACGGCGGCGGATCTGCGCATCGAGCTGCTCGGGAACCAATGGAACGCCACCGTCACCGAGCGGGACGACGGCACGATTCGGCACGTCCTGGTGCGCCGCGACGCGGCGCCCGCCCGCAAGGTCGGATCGCCCTGGGCGCCCCCCGACCCGCCCGAGCGGCAGGGGCGTGGAGGCGATCTTCCCATCGAGCGGTGGATGCGGCTTCTCGAGCCCGTCCCGCCGGAGCGACGACGTCGAACGCTCGTGACGTCGGTCGCCTACACCTCTTCGCTCAACGCGGGCGCGCTTCTCGGCGCCGCCGCCCGCACGATCGGCGAGGAAGCACGGCGGGCGCTGGAGGACGGCTGGGCGGCGTGGAACCGCATGGCGGGCGGTGCCGCACCCCGGGAGCCGGTCGTGCTGGAGCTCGAACGCGGCCTCCAGCCCTACCCCTTCCCGCTTCCCGGCACCGCGTCGCGCCCGGTGGAGACCCTGCTGGACGCCTTCGAGCATGCGGCACGGGGGGCTGCGGGGATCGGCCCCGAGCATCGGCTGGCGCTCCTCCCTCCCGGCCTGCTCGCGGCGCTGGAAGAGGCGGTGGACGCGAGCCTGCGACGCGCCACCAGCCTCGAAGCCGAGTTGGAGGGGCTCGAAGACGCGGAGGGACTCCGCGCCTCGGCCGATCTCCTTCTGGCCCGGTACGGTGACATCCCCGCGGGGGCATCCGAGATCGTGCTGGAAGGCTTCGACGGCGCGTCGGTCCGCATCCCGCTCGATCCTGAGCTCAGGCCGCACGAGAACGCCTCCAGGCTCTACGACCGGGCGGGACGCGTGGAGCGGGCACGAAAGCGTCTCCCGGGACTCGTCAGTCGGGCGAGACGCGACGCCGCCGCGCGCGCGCGCCTCCTGGAGCGTGCGCGTCGCGGCGAGGCGACCGAGGAGGAGATCAGGAGCCGCCTGCCCTCCCGGACGGACCCGGGCCGCGCGGCGCGATCCGGCGGGGAATCCCTGCCGTACCGGAGCTACACCAGCACGGGAGGCCTGGAGATCCGCGTGGGCCGGGGAGCCAAGCAGAACGACGATCTGACCTTCCACCACTCGTCTCCCGGAGACGTCTGGCTCCACGCGAGGCACGCCGCGGGCGCCCACGTGGTCCTGCGCTGGAACGGCCCGGGCAACCCGCCCGCCCGGGACCTGGCGGAGGCGGCGGTGCTGGCCGCGCTCCACTCGAGGGCCCGCACCTCGGGAAGCGTGCCCGTCGACTGGACGCTCAGGAAGTACGTGCGCAAGCCGAAAGGCTCGCCGCCGGGGCGGGTGGCGATGGAGCGTGTCCGAACGCTCTTCGTGGAGCCGGACCCCGGCTTGGAGCGGCGACTCGCGCAGGACGACGGGGACGGCTGAGCGCGGCGTCGGTGCCGCCCCGAGTCAGCCGGTGCGCGCGGCTCCGTCCATCCCCTCCCTCAACGAAGCGACGAAGGCTCGTGCTCCGTCGATCCCATCGCGGTCGAGCGCCTGGATCAGGGCGCTGCCCACCACGACGCCGTCCGCCACCGAGGCCACCGAAGCCGCCTGCTCCGGGGTGGAGATGCCGAAGCCCACCGCAACGGGAATCGAGACCGCGCTCTTCAGGCGACGCACCTCGTCGCCGAGCTCGGCCCGGAGCCGGTGGCGCGCTCCCGTGACCCCGGTCCTCGAGATGTAGTAGAGGAACCCGGAGCCCTGCTCGGCGATTTGCCCGATCCGCTCGACCGAAGTCGTCGGGGCGGCCAGCCTGATGAGGTCCAGCCCGCACGCCTTCACTTTGGCCTCGAGCTCGGGATCGGCGCCCGTCGGCAGATCGGTCAGGAGCAGTCCCTGGGCGCCCGCCTCCACCGCGTCGGACAGGAAGGCATCGACGCCGTAGCGGAGCACCGGGTTCAGATAGGTGAACAGGACCACGGGGCAGTCGCTCGCGGAGCGGAACGTGGCGAGGTCCCGGAGGACCGATGCCGCGTTGGTCCCGTTGCCGAGCGATCTGAACGACGAGCGCTGGATCGTGGGGCCGTCCGCGAGTGGATCGGAGAACGGGATGCCGAGCTCCAGGATGTCGCCCCCGGCGTCGGCCAGCGCGGTGAGCGCGTCGACCGTGGATCCGGCCTCGGGGAATCCGGCGGTGAGGTAGGGGACGAGGGCCGCTTGGCCCCTGTCCCGGCGATCGGCGAAGACCTCCGAGATGGACAGGCCGGTCATGGATGGGATCGGGTCGTCAGGCGATCAGGTAGTCGGAGACGCGGATCCCGTACTTCTGGGGATCCGTCGTCTTGATGATGGTGCGCACCGGCCGTCCGGTGGCGGGGTCGTCCTTGGCGAGGTCGAGCGTCACGGTCTCTCCCAGCGGCACGCCCATGGAATCGGAGATGACCTTCACTCTGGGGCGGTGCAGCAGGTCGGGATTCGGGTTCACCTGGGCCACCACCGCGAGCTCGTGCGTATCCAGGATGCAGAGGGTCCCCACGGGGTAGACCCCGGTAGCCGTGATGAGCGCTTTCACGAGGACCGGATCGAAGCCGCGCTTGGGATTGTCGCGCATCTCCTTGAGCACCTCGTCCGGAGGACGCGGCTCGTACTGATAGCTCCGCACCGACGTTCCCGCATCGAAGGCGTCCGCCACGGCGACGATCTTGGAGAAGAGCGTCAGGTCCCGCGCACGCTTGTTCTGCGGATAGCCGGTCAGGTCGATCTTCATGTGATGCTCGTACGCCATCAGCATCTGCCGATACGGCATGTCCGAGAAACCGTGCATCCTGAAGAGCAGGAGCAGACCCTCGGTCGTGTGCTCCTTCAGCTGGATCCACTCCTCGTCGGTCAGGCGCCCGGGCTTGTTGATGATGTCGTAGTCGACGCGCTGCTTTCCGATGTCGTGGAAGAGCGCCCCGAGCCCGAGATCGTACAGCTGCATCTTGTCGAAACCCAGCCGCTGTCCGATGACGACGCTGAAGATGCACACGTTCACCGAATGCGTGAACGTGTACTCGTCGAAGTCGCGCAGGGTGGTCATCGTGATGAGTGAAGCCTCGTTCGACAGCACCTGGTCGACGATGCCCTGAACGGCGCGCTTCACCTTGCGGACGTTCACCGCCTTGCCCAACCGAACGTCGCCCAGGACGTCCTTCGCCACCTTCACCGACTGGGCGTAGGTCCGCTTCGCCGCGGTCAGCGACTCATGGTCCTCGGGCTCCTGCACGTCCCGCTCGGGTCTCAGATCGATGTGCTCGACCGGAGCCGAGGCGAACCGATCCATGAAGGCGCCGAACGGTTCGTCCGAGGTCGGCTTCCGTAGCAGCATCGAGACGAACGGGGCCCACTCGCTCCGGTCGATCCCCGGGAAGACCTCCACCGCACCGATCCCGTGATCCTGCAGCGCACGAGCGAAAGACCCGAACGTGGCGAAGTTCGTGAGGTCGAGCCGCAGCCGCGTCTCGTTGAGGAAGAAGAAATCACCGACGATGCGGATCTCGGCCGAGCCTTCCACCCTGACGATCTTCTCCATCAGGGCATGAAGCTCGTCGAGCGCCTGCTGGACCGTGGCGTTCTCCACCGGATAGAGCTTGAGCGCGTTGAGCGTGCCGTACAGGGCCGTCAGGATTCTCCGGCCCTCTTCCTGCATGTTGAGTCCGCTTGCGACTTGCACGACGCTACTCCTCGCTCCGCAGCGCTCGGTTCACCGCGCTCCGCACCACCGGGTCCTCTTCCTGGACCGCCCTCTCGAGCGATGCCCGGGCGGAAGGTACCGAGGCCTTGCCGAGCGCGAGCGCCGCGGCGGCTCGGACCTCCGAAGGCTCCCGCTTCCCGAGAAAGCCCTTCCCGTTGAGGAGCTTGTCCATCAGCTCGACCGCCGCGTTCTCGGCCACGAGCCCGTAGGCCTCGAAGAATGCCACCTTCTCCGTGATGTCCGCGTTCCGTATCTCCTTGCTCGACACGATACGCTCCAGGCTGCGAGCCGCCGGCCGATACCGGAGCTCACCCAGGGCGCGGGCGGCGGCGATTCTGATCTCGCGCTCCGGATCGTCCAGCGTGTGCTGGAGCGCACCTGCCACGGTGGACGCCCGCAAGCTCACCGCCGCCTCGATGGCGGCCAGCCGCACCGAGGGATCCGCGTGCGCGAGCAGGTCGGCGAGCATGGGCCCGGCCTCCGTGATCTGCGCCTCGCCCGCGAGCCGGGCCGCTCCGGCCGCCACCACGGCGTCATCCGAGGAGAGCAGGTCGACCAGGGCATCCCTGTTCCGCAGGGCGATCCCCGTGACGGCCGTGCGCAGCACGGCCTGCAACTCCTTGTGTCCCACCGTCTCGGACGCCCTGAGAAGAGGCGAGAGCGCGCCGGCGCGGAGGAACTGGAGGAACCCGGCCAGCTGCTGCGGCGTCGCCCTGATCGTCCCGTCGTAGAGCGCTTGGATCAGCTCGCCGATCGTCTCCGGGGCGCTCACCTCGTCCAGGAGCGCCCTCGACTCCTCCATGCGCTGCTCGTCGAAGATGCCGTCCGAGCGCTCCAGGTTGCGCAGCTCGGAGAGCACCTGAGTGGCGGCGACAAGCGCTCCCCTGCTCAGGAAGTTCGGCAGGAGCGTCGCCAGGATCCTCAGGATCTCGGTCTGCCGCTCGCGCCGCTCCGGCTCCTCCAGCCGATCGAAGAGGGCCGCCAGGATCTCGCTCCTGAGGTCCCGCTTCATCTCCCTCTCGAGCTGCCCTTTGAGAAGCTCCATCTCCCGGTGGTCGAGCGCGTAGAGCGTCGGGTTGAAGTCTTCCTGGCTCACGGTCTGCGGAGCCGGCTGGCCCTCCTCGCGGGCCGATGCCGTCTCCTCCCGAGCATCCTCCTCCGGGGGGCTCTCCTCTCGGAGGACGTTGCGCAGGTCGTCTTCGGAGTTGCCCTGCCCGGGCACGGGCATCTCCACGCCCTCGGCCAGGAAGTCGACGTACTGGTACTGGAAGTACTGGAGGTCTTCCTCCCACAGGACCGTCAGGAGATCGTCGCCTTCGGGCCGGAGCTTCCGGGCCCGCTGCAGCACACCCAGGAAGCGCTCGAGCTCCTCGTCCTCGAGGTGGGGCAGGAAGGTGACTTCGCGGATTCCGTCCTTGTAGAAGAGGAACGCGAGGGAGTCGGATCGGGTCTCGGACGAGTAGATCTCCCGGCCGGAAAAGAGGATCCGGTCCTCCTCCACGACGAGCGTCATGCGATCCAGCTCCGTGAACACGCCGCGGAAGGCCTGTCTCAGGCTCTCCACGAAGCGTTGGCGGACGGGGTTGTTCTCTTCGTAGAGCTGGTAGGCACGGAACGCCTTGCCGAGGG
>CAZVYM010000019.1:0-17102 GCA_964630935.1 uncultured Gemmatimonadaceae bacterium
GGCGGTCCAACTCATCCCGGCGGTCCACTACGTCACGCACTACTCCCGCCGGACCGTGACTACCGAGCAGACCGCCGGGCAGAGCGGACGGGTTTGGTCCAGCAACTTCTCGATGCATCCCGAGGAGGCGATGGGGGAGCTCATCCCAGAGTTCCCCGGGAACAACTCTGAAGGTGCGGCGTGGTCGAACGACACGTACTGGGGTCGCAACGGCTTCCGCACCAACACCACCTACGCCGGCATCGTGCTCTTGCTCCTAGCCGTGGTGGCCTTCACCGGTGGGGCGCGCCCGGGCGTACGGTGGTTCTTCGCGGGGCTGGCGGCGGTCGCCTTCTTCTTCTCGCTGGGCACGACTACCCCCGTGTGGGGGATCTTCTACGACGTCGTGCCGGGGATCCGCATGTTTCGGGCGCCGGAGCAGGCAATGCTCCTCTACGCCCTCGCCGTGCCCACGTTGGGCGGGCTGGGCGTGGACCGTATCCTCCAGGTCGCCAACCAGGGGGACAAGGCCGCATGGAAGCGGATCCTGCGGGTTCTGTGGATCGGATCGGGCATCATCGTCCTGCTGGCGCTCCTGACGGGCTCCGGAGCCCTCACCTCCTTCTGGACGAGGGCGATCTATCGGGACATCGGCGACCAGCAGCTCCAAATCCTTCGTGCCGCGGAGCCTTTCATCGTCCGAGGGGCGTTCATCGCAGCGGTGTTGACCGTGGGCACGGCGGCCCTAACGTGGGCGGTACGACGCAACCACCTGGGCGCCACCGCCCTGGTGACGGGGCTGGTCGTGCTGGTGGTAGTGGACGAGGCTCGCATCGACGGCTCGTTCATCCAGCCGTTCGACTTCCAGAGGTGGGCGACACCCGATCCGAACATCAAGGTGCTCCTGGACCGAGCGCAGCACGACCCGGAGCCATACCGTCTCCTTGACCTGGTGGGCAAGGCGCAGGACGTGAAGCCGGCCATGTTCGGCATCGACCTGGCTGCGGGCCACCATCCGAACGACCTCGTGCGCTATCGGGACCTGATCGGTATGGTGGGCTCCGAGTTCCCCGAGAACCTCCTCCGTTACGACGCCATCCGGCGGCTCCTGAACGTCCGCTACATCCTCTGGCCCGACTTTCAGTTGGGTGAGCCCGTCTATCATGACCTCCCCGTGATTTCCCGGACCCAGATGGGCGGACGGGTCTACGAGACGCTCCTCGCCGAGCCTGGGCTTGCCCGGGCCCGTCTGGTGGCGAAGGCCGTGATCAAGCCCGACGGCCAAGACATGGCGTACATGACGTCGCCGGCCTTCCAGCCCGACTCGGAGGTGGTGCTTCCCGAGCCTCCCCCGACACCACTGGACGGTGAACCCGTCACCGGCACCGTGACCTGGGAGGAGCGCTCCAACAACGTACTGAGGCTCAAGGTGACGTCCGACCGGACCGCGCTCCTGGTAATCGCCGACAACTGGTTCCCTGCCTGGCACGCTACCGTGGACGGGCGGGCCGCGCCGGTCCTCCGTGCCTATCACGCTCTCCGGGCCGTGCCGGTCCCGGCGGGACAACATAGCGTCGAGATGACCTATCACTCCTCGGTGGTAGCCACCGGGCTGTGGGTGAGCGTCGCAGCGTTGGCCCTCCTGCTCTCCCTCGCCGCCCGGGGGATCGTCCACGACCGACAGGAGCGTCGAAGGCCCGAAGAACCGTCTCCCACGGGAGGCAGTTGAGCGACCCGGGCCGTACGAGGCCGGGGCTCCACGGCCCGGCGGACGGAGGGATTCGTGTCTCGCCGAGACACGATTGCCGACGCGAAGGTCCTCGCGGAAGGCGTCGAGAAGCTCGCCAAGCTTCACGCCGACCCGCCGAAGGACGAGGCCACGACCGTCCCCCTGAGGGGAGCGCAGAGGTAGCGCCGCTTCTTCTTGTGCCATCAAACGGCACAATTACGGCACAATTTTCGGACAGTGAGCTTCTTATGGTCCAACGGCTAAATCGTGTAAATCATTGTGTATCAATGGATGCCGGGGCTGGGACTCGAACCCAGATGGGGTTACCCCCAGGGGATTTTAAGTCCCCTGCGTCTACCATTTCGCCACCCCGGCGAAGACTGAACGGTCGCGGGTGGGCGCGGGTGGGGCAACGGGGGTCGACCGGGCGGCCACGCGGTCGCCCCGCACCGCGGACGTTTCAGGTGAAACGCATCCACGGAACCGGGCGGCCACTCAGTTGGCCCGCGAAGCGGATTCACCGGACGTCCGTGCGCTGACCGAGCGAAGCGAGACATCCGGCCTCGCGTTGCCCTCAGCTCGACCTCATCACCCCCCCTGCCCCTCCGGAGCCTTCCGGATGCCCAGGTTGTAGGCCTCGAACGCCCACACGTCGGCCGTCTGCGCGATCCGCTTGTCGGTGGGCATGTAGCCGTGGCTCGTCTCCGTCTCGATGCGGATCAGGACCGGGTTGTCACATCCCTGATCGTACTGGAGCTTGGCCGCGAACTTGTACGAGTGGCTGGGCACGACGCGATCGTCGTGGTCCGCCGTCGTGATGATCGTCGGCGGGTAGCAGGTCCCCTTCTGGAGGTTCGCGAGTGGGGAGTACGCGTCGAGCCACTTGAAGGCGGTGGAGTCGTCGGATCGCCCGTATTCGGGCGCCCACAGGTCCCCGCCCGAGAAGTACTGGTAGCGGAGCATGTCCATCACCCCCGCTCCGGCGTAGGCGGCACCGAACAGGTCGGGATTCTGGGTGATCGACGCGCCGACCAGCAGCCCTCCGTTCGAGTAGCCCTGGATGCCCAGTCGCTTCGACGTCGTGTATCTCTGGTCGACGAGGTACCTGGCGGCCCAGGCGAAGTCATCGAAGACGTTCTGCTTCTCGCCGAGCATTCCGGCGTGGTGCCACGCCTCCCCGTACGTGCCTCCTCCACGGAGGTTGGCGACCGCGTAGACGCCTCCGAGCTCGAGCCACACCGGCAGGATCGAGCTGAAGCTCGGCGTGACCGTGATGTCGAATCCGCCGTAGCCGTAGAGCATCGTGGGATTGTTGCCGTCGAGCTTGATGTCCTTCCTGGCGACGATGAACATCGGCACCTGCGTGCCGTCCTTCGAGCGATAGAACACCTGCTTCGTCTCGTACCGGGAGGGGTCGAAGCCCACTTCGGGTCGGAAGAACGTCGCGGTGTCGCCACTCTCGACGTCGTAGGTGTAGACCGACGTCGGGTAGAGGAACGACTGGAACCCGTAATAGACGGTGTGGGAGTCGTTCCGGGCGGACAGCCCACCTACGGAGCCGAGCGTGGGCAGCGGGATCGTGCCGACCGGATCTCCCGCGGTGGAGTAGAGCGCGAGCCGGCTCTTCGCGACCACCAGGTAGTCGACAAGCACGCGGTGGTCCGCCAGGGCCGCCCCCTGGATGACACCCTCGCCTTCGGGCACCACGACCCTCCAGTGCGTGGGCTCGGGGTCGGCGAGCCGGGTCGCGACGATCCGTCCCTTCGGCGCCGCGAGGGTGGTGTGGAGGAAGAGCGTGTCTCCCGCGAGTCCGACCGGGGTGTACTGCGCGTCCCTCTTCGTATAGAGCGGCTTCAGCGGGGCGGTCACGTCGGGCCGTTGCGGGTTACGCAGATCGGCGTAGTAGAGCTCGTTCTCGGGTGCGGTCCCGTCGTTGAGCGAGACGAACAGATAGCGCCCGTCCTCGCTCACTCCCCCGCTGACGATCCAGCGTGGATGATCCGGGCGCTGATAGACGAGCCTGTCCGCGCTCTGGGGAGTTCCGAGACGGTGGTAGTAGAGCTTCTGGTCCACCACCTGCTGGCTGATCGCCTTGCCTGCCGGGGGCTCCGGGTAGCGCGAGTAGAAGAAGCCGCCCTCGTCCTCCGTCCAGGACGGCCCCGAGAACTTCACCCACTGGACGCTGTCGGGCAGGTCCTCACCGGTCTCGACATCCCGCACGTGGATGGTCGTCCAGTCCGATCCTCCCTGGGAAAGCGAGTACGCCAGGTACTTTCCATGGGGCGAGGGATCGGAGCCGAGGAGCGCGATCGAACCGTCGGGCGACAGCGTGTTGGGGTCGAGCAGCTCGCGCTGGGGCCCTCCCGCGGAGTCCCGAACGAAGAGAACCGATTGGTTCTGCAAACCGGTGTTCTTGCTGAAGAAGATGCGACCGCCCGCGACCTGCGTCGGCGTGCTGGTCTTCGCGTAGTTCCACAGCTCTGTGAGCCGCCGGTGGATCCAATCGCGCACCGGGATCTTGTCGAGATAGGAGAAGGTGAGCGCGTTCTCGGCCTCCACCCACTGCTTCACCGCCGGACTGTCCAGATTCTCCATCCAGCGGTAGGGGGCCGGCACCTCGGCGCCGAAGTAGTCGTCGACGAGGGTGTCGCGAGGGGTCTCCGGGTACTGGAGCCGGCTCGGCGGCCCGGACGGGGCCTGGCTGCATGCGGTCCCGAAGACGAGGGATGCGGCGACGACGAAGAGAACGGGCGGTACGTGCGGCTTGTTCATGGTCTCTCCTCGAAACTCTGCACATCGCTCCGGCCGTTCGCTGGAAGAGCGGTTCACGGACGGTCGGTTGCGCACGCATAGTCTGTCGGAGCCCGAGGGCGAATGGAAGACGGATGCCTCCCTGGGCGCTCCGCCGAATGCCGGGGCCGGGTGCACCCCGCCGGAGCGGCCCCTCGCCTTGCCGGTGCCGGGCCCCCGCCCTACCGTGCCTCCGGGCTCCGACCGGGTTGATCGTCGCCCCTGTGCTCGCTGGCCTCTCAACCTACGAACGAGGTGGGAATCTCTCATGCTTATACGCAAAGCCATGCTTTCGACGCTGGCGCTCGCTACGACGCTCATGATGGCCTCCGCGCCGTTCGACGCGGCCCTGGCCCAGCGTCGAGGGGCACCCGACGACTCCGCGTCGTCCAATCCCTTCGCGAAGGCCGTCGGAGGGCTCCATTTCCGGTCCATCGGGCCGGCCGTGATCTCGGGCCGCATCATCGACCTGGCGGTCGATCCCAAGGATCAGAGTACCTGGTACGTCGCCACGGCCGCGGGAGGGCTGTGGAAGACGACGAACGCCGGGACGGACTTCACCCCGGTCTTCGACCACGAGGGGTCGTTCTCGATCGGCACGGTCGTGATCGATCCGAACAACTCCGACGTCGTCTGGGTGGGCACGGGCGAGAACAACGCCCAGCGCGCCGTGGCGTACGGTGACGGGGTCTACAAATCGATCGACGGCGGCCGCAGCTGGCAGAACATGGGCCTGAAAGGCTCGGAGCACATCGGCAAGATCCTCATCGACCCCCGCAACTCCGACGTCGTCTATGTCGCGGCGCAGGGACCGGTCTTCGGTGGCGGCGGCGACCGCGGCTTCTACAAGACCACCGACGGTGGCAAGACGTGGACCAAGATCCTGAGCGGCGGCGAGTGGGCCGGCGCCGGTGATGCCGTGATGGATCCCAAGAACCCGGACGTGCTGATCGTCTCGCTCTGGCAGCGCGGCCGGAAGCAGTGGGGCTACGTGGCCGGCGGCCCGGAGTCGAGCCTGCAGCGGTCCACGGACGGCGGCAAGACGTGGACCAAGGTGCAGAGGGGGCTCCCGGGTGGGCGCCTCGGCAGGATCGGGCTCGCCATCTCCTCCGTGAACCACGACGTCGTGTACGCGATCGTCGAGGCGGGCGGAGAGCCGGGCGGCGGCTTCTACCGCTCGCAGGACAACGGGGCGAGCTGGCATCGCATGAGCGACGAGTCCACGTCCGGCAACTACTACGCCGAGCTCTTCACCGATCCCACCGACGTGAACCGCGTCTACGCCGTGGACACCCGGCTGATGGTCACCAACGACGGGGGTCGCACGTTCGAGTCGATCGCCAACGACAAGAAGCACGTCGACAACCACATCGTCTGGATCGACCCGCACGACGCCGAGCACCTCCTGGTCGGCTGCGACGGCGGGCTCTACCAATCGTTCGACGGTGGCCAGACGTACGACTGGTTCCAGAACCTTCCGCTCGGTCAGTTCTACCGCGTGGCGGTCGACAACGCGGAGCCGTTCTTCAACGTCTACGGCGGCACGCAGGACAACAGCTCGATCGGCGGACCGTCCCAGACCCACACCCGCATGGGCGCGATCAACGGCGATTGGCACCTGACGCAGGGCGGCGACGGGTTCTACTCGCAGATCGATCCCCAGGACCCGAACATCGTCTACTCCGAGGCCCAGTACGGGGCGCTCGCGCGGTTCAACCTGGCCACGGGCGAAAGCACCACGATCGGGCCCGAGCCCGAGCCGGGGCAGCCCGCGCTGCGCTGGCACTGGGACGCGCCGCTCATCATCAGCCCGTTCTCCCATACGCGGCTCTACTTCGCGGCACAGCGTCTCTACCGGAGCGACGACCGCGGTGACTCGTGGCGGCCCGTGAGCCCCGACCTGAGCCGCCAGATCGACCGGAACAAGCTGAAGATCATGGGACGGGTCTGGGGTCCGGACGCGCTGGGGAAGAACTCGTCGACGTCGACCTGGAACAGCATCGTGACCGTGGCGGAGTCGCCGCTGAAGGAGGGACTGCTCTGGGTCGGGACCGACGACGGGATGATCCAGGTGAGCGAGGACGGCGGCCAGAACTGGCGCGCGATCCCGCACGTCGCGGGCGTGCCGGACACGATCTTCGTGTCGCGCGTGACGCCCTCGGCGTTCGACACCGCGACCGTCTACGCGTCCTTCGACAACCACAAGGACGGAGACTACCACCCCTACATCGCCAAGAGCACCGATCTCGGGCGCTCGTGGAAGCTCATCTCCGGGGACCTGCCGGAGCGCGGCAGCGTCTACTCGGTCATCGAGGACACCAAGAACCCGAACATCCTCTACGCCGGCACCGAGTTCGGCCTTTTCGTCACCATGGACGACGGCCAGCACTGGACGCAGATGAAGAACGGCCTGCCCACGATCCAGGTGCGCGACATCACGATCCAGAAGCGCGACGACGCGCTCGTGATCGCCACCTTCGGGCGCGGATTCTACGTCCTCGACCACCTGTCGGAGCTGCGGGCGCTCGGTCCGCAGACCCTCGAGAGCGGCGCCGCGCTGCTTCCGGTGGCGCGCACGCCGATGTTCATCCAGTCCACGCCGGATCCGGACTGGCAGGGTGAGCGCTTCTGGACGGCCGACAACCCGCCGCACGGCGCCCAGATCCTCTACTGGATGAAGGACGCCATCCGGACGCGGCAAGCACAGCGCGAGGCCACCGAGCTCCGCGAGGAGCGTGCGGGCAAGGACGTGTACTACCCGTCGTGGGACACGCTCCGGGCCGAGGCTCGTGAGCAGAAGCCCGAGATGGTGATCACGATCAGCGATCCCGAGGGACGCGTGGTCCGTCAGCTCACCGGACCGACGTCTTCCGGGATCCAGCGCGTGACGTGGGATCTGCGCTACCCGTCGATGAGCCCGATCACGAGCGGCGGAGGCGGACGAGGCGGCTTCGGTGGCTTCTTCGGAGGCGGCGGGGCGGGCCCCTACGTCGTGCCGGGCACGTACACGGTCTCGCTCGCCCAGCGGGTCGACGGCGTGACCACCCCCGTGGGGCAGCCGCAGAAGTTCGAGGTCTACGCTCTGGACGACGGCAAGGTGAACCGCACGCCGGCCGCGCTGGCCTTCCAGAAGAAGGCCCAGGAGCTGCAACGCGCCATGCTGGGCGCCAACGCGGCGCTCGGCGAGGCGACGACCCGGGCCGACCAGCTGCGGCAGGCCCTCGAGCGGACCCCGAACGCCGATGCGCAGATCGGTAAGGACCTGAGCGCGCTCCAGGACAGCCTGGAGGCGATCCAGGTGGCGCTGAACGGTGACCGCACCCGGGCCCGCTACAACGAGCCGACGCCGCCGTCGCTCATGAGTCGGCTGCGCCGGATCACCGGGGGCGCGTGGTCGTCCACCCTCGAGGGGCCGGGAGGAGAGGAGGAGCACCAGTACGAGATCCTCTCCGGCAGCTTCGGACCCATCCTCGAGCGCCTGCGCCAGTTCATCGACGTCGATCTGAAGAAGATCGAGGACGCGGCCGAAGCGGCCGGTGCTCCGTGGACGAGCGGGCGCATCCCGAGGTGGCATCGGTAGGACCACGAAGCGGACCCATGATCGAGCGGGGCCGGACCCGTCCGGCCCCGCCGATCAGCCTCGGGCTGGGACGTCGCCCCGCCCGGCGGACGGTCGCCCGGGACGGCTCAAGCGGGCGTGGCCCCCGCGGGTGTCACAGACTCCTCGACGCAATCGTTTTCTCTGACGAGAGAACACCTTCATCCCTCGGAGAGACCGTCCATGCGCCGCGCCTTCTCACGCCCGCGGATCCAGGTACTCGTCGGAGCCTGCCTTCTGAGCATCGCCGCCTCGTGCGGCAAGGATGTCACGGGGCCGGAGCCGCAGATCACCGAGCTCCCGCGTCCGCTGACGCAGACGGAGCGCACGCTCGTCGCCGCCAGCAATACGTTCGCCATCGACCTCCTACGCCAGGTCCACGGCGCCAGCCCGGATTCGACCGCGTTCCTTTCGCCGCTTTCCGCATCGGTGGCGCTGGGGATGACGATGAACGGCGCGGACGGCGCGACGCGCGACCAGATGCGAGGGATGCTCGGCTTCGGCTCGCTCGGCATGGGCGAGGTGGACGCCTCCTACCATGATCTGTTGGACCTGCTGAAGGGGCTGGACTCCCGCGTGGACCTTCGCATCGCCAACGCGATCTTCCACGACAACGAGTTCCAGGTGAAGGAGCCGTTCCTCGACACGGTGCGCACCTTCTTCGACGCGCAGGTGAGTGCGCTGGATTTCGGCGCTTCGTCGGCGCCCGACATCATCAACGGCTGGGTGAAGGGCGCGACCGGCGGTCGGATCGACAGGATCGTGGATCCTCCGCTGGACCCCAACCTCGTGGCCGTCCTGCTGAACGCGATCTACTTCAAGGGCGACTGGAGCCAGAAGTTCGACGCGAGCGACACCTACACGGGCCCGTTCCATCTGGCGGGCGGCGGCACGCAGGACATCCGCCTCATGAAGAAGACCGACACGCTCTACTACCGATCCACGGACCGATGGCAGGCCGTGGAGGTCCCGTACGGTGGGGGTGCCTGGGTCATGACCGTGGTGGTGCCACGGGACGGCGCCTCGCTCGACGACGTCGCGGACGACCTGACCCCGATCCTCGATCCCTCCGTCCGGTGGCCGAAGCTGGAGGTGGAGCTCCACCTGCCCCGTTTCCAGCTCTCCTGGGACCGCGTGCTGAACGACGACTTGAAGGCGCTCGGCATGGTCGACGCCTTCTCCGAGACGGCCGCCGATTTCACGCCGATGGCGAGCAACGCCAGGGAGACCCAACTCCATGTGGGCTGGGTGAGGCAGAAGACGTTCCTGAAGGTGGACGAGGAAGGCACGACCGCCGCCGCCGTCACCGGCGTCGGAATGATTGTCACCGCGGCGCCGCTGATCCCGGTCGTGAAGGCCGATCGCCCCTTCTTCCTGGCGATCCGGGAGCGGCTCTCCGGGACCGTGCTCTTCGCGGGCTTCATCGTTCAGGCGCCGACGGACGGATAGAATCGGCCCGGCCGGGACCGCCGCGCCGTTGGAAGGGCCCCGCCCCTCCACGTACCTTCCGGGATGCGACCCGAGCGATTCCACCGGCTGAAGGACGTGCTCACGCGCCGCCAGCCCGACCTGACGGTGTTGATGGAGCACGTACACAAGTCGCACAACTTCTCGGCCATCCTGCGCAACTGTGACGCCGCGGGGGTCCTCGAGGCTCATGCGGTCCCGCCGGAGGGGGGTCTCGACCTCCACCACGGCACGTCGGCGGGAACGAAGAAGTGGCTACGCGTGCGGCTGCATCGCGACGTCGGCGAGGCCGTCGTGCGGCTGCACGAGCGGGGCTTCACGGTGCTGGCGGCCCATCCGGCCCGGGAGGCCGTGGACTATCGCGAGATCGACTTCACCCGCCCCACCGCCATCATGGTCGGCGCCGAGCTGCACGGGATCTCGGACGAAGGCCTCGAGCTGGCGGATCGGCACGTCGTCATCCCCATGGTGGGGATGGTGCATTCGCTCAACGTGTCCGTGGCCACGGCGATCCTCCTCTACGAGGCCATGCGTCAGCGCGAGGCGGTGGGAATGTACGACGCGTCGCGCCTGGACGAGGAGGCGTTCCGCCGCACGCTCTTCGAGTGGGCGCATCCGAGCGTGGCGGCCGTCTGCCGGGATGCGGGCCAGCCCTACCCCGATCTGGGCCCCGACGGAGAGATCCTGGACTGAGTCGTCGCGCTACTCCGGCCTTCCGAGTTGGAAGCGGAGCGAGTCCTCCACGCCCTCCAGGAGGAACTCGAACCCCGACGCCTCGGCCTTCCTGGGCAACACGCGCTGCCCGCGGAGCAGCACCTCGCCGGCGAGCTCGCCGAACATCGCCTTCAACGCGAGCGCCGGCACAGGCAGGATCGTCGGCCGGCCCAGCACGCGTCCAAGGACGCTCGTGAACGTGTCGTTGGTCACAGGATTCGGGGCCGTCGCGTTGACGGGGCCCGAGATCTCCCGGTGTCGGATCACGTGCAGAACGAGCGCGACGAGGTCGTCGGGGTCGATCCAGCTGAGGTACTGGCGCCCCGTTCCCAACCGCCCACCCACGCCGACCTTGAAGGGCAGGAGCATCCGGCCCAGCGCCCCTCCGGCGGGTGAGAGCACGACACCTCCGCGCAGATGCACGACCCGGATGCCCACCCGCTCGGCGGGACGGGTGGCGGCCTCCCAGGCACGGGTCACCTCGGCGAGAAAGCCCCGCCCCGTCGCGCTGGTTTCGTCGAGGCGCTCGTCGCCACGCGTCCCGTAGTAGTGCACGGCCGACATCGACACGAGCACGCGGGGGCCGTCCTTCAAATCGGCGAGCGTCCGGGCCACGAGCTCGGTGCCCTTCGTCCGGCTCTCCAGGATCGCCTTCTTGCGGGCGTTGGTCCAACGTCCCGAGGCGATCGACTCACCGGCCAGGTGGACGACGGCGTCGGCTTCACGGAGGGCCTCCGCGTCGATCTCACCGCTCCGGGGATCCCAGAAGATCGCGTCTTCCGCGGTCGCCTCCCTGCGCCGCACCAGGCGAAGGACGCGGTGCCCCCCCGTGGTCAGGAAGGCCGCGAGATTGCTTCCGATCATCCCGGAAGCTCCCGTGATGGCCACCGTCAGCCGGGGAGCGTTCCGGTCGGCCGCATGCCGGGCGAGGTCGTGCGCCAGGCGGCGGTGGCGAAACGCGAACAACCGGCCCAACTCCGAGCGGATGACCGACGGGGCCAGCACCGCGCCCGCGGAGCCGAGCGGCGGATCCAGGTCGATCTCGTCCTCCACGATCGTGCCGCCCCCGTCCCGCGGAAGGAAGCGATGTGCGTGGTTCCAGCGTCCGAAGGGCCCCTCGACCTGCTGGTCCTGGAAGACTCGGCCGGGCTCGAAGCCGTGGTGGCGCAACACCCACTTCACCGACGTGGGCCCGAGGCGGATCCTCAAGACGACGCGTCCTCCGTCGGCGATGCCCCCTTCCCTCTCCTCGACGGTCATGTCGGCCCAAGGGGGCGTGAGCCGCTCCAGCGCGCCGGGACGCTCGTGCCAGGCGAAGACCTCTTCGGGTGAATGCTCTTCGAGCTCGGTACGGTAGGTCTGATGCATGAGGTACGTCGGTGCGCTGGTTGCCATTGCCGGATTCTCGCCCGTGCCGGACGTTCGGCCGGAGTACCCCGAACGGCCCGGAGGGTCCCGCGTCGGGGCGGTTCCTAACCCGAGAGAAGCCAGCGCGCGACCAGCGACGCGGCGAGCTGGACCGTGAGGTTGTCGGCTCCGTGATGGCTCACCGCCTCCACGACCGACGAGGCGAGCGCCACGACCCCACCGACTCCCGCGGCCGTGAGCCCGTCATTTCCCAACGCCATCAGGCCGAGCGTAGCCCCGCACCATCCGACCAGGAACACGGCCGCCGACCCTTCCCAGGTCCGTCGCGCCGGAACCCCCAGAAGCGAAGGAACGCGATACGGATGGCGGCCCCAGCGGGCGCCCACGGGCTCGGCGACGGCGTCGCCCCACCCCGCCACCAGGTAGCCGACGGCAGCGTACCGTCCCGCCACGAGCGCACTCCCCAGCCCTCCGAGCGCCGTCGTGATCAGGGGCAGCACGATGAAGAAGCTCCGGCGGGGCCGGTCCGTGTCCCGGGCCAGGGCGCCGTAGAGGCCGCTCCGATCACCGCGCAGCACGGCGACGACGACCAGCAGCGCCACGATCCCACCGTAGGTGTTGGTCCCCGGCAATCCCCACGCCATCTGCACCACTGCGGCACCGGAGAAGACGGCGAAGTGGAAGACCTTGCGCGTATAGGGGACCCGGACTCCTCGGGCGCGGAGCCTCACGACGAGAAGCGTCGCCCCCAGCCCGACGAAGAGCCCCGCGGCGCCAGCCCCGAGACCGGTGACAAGACCTGGAATCACGCGGATTCCTCTTCGTCTTCCCCGAAGGTGAATCCCTTGCGCTGCATCTGACCCCACCCTTCCACCCCTCGCATGGCCGAGATCGTCCCCCGGACGCGCCACCAGGCCGACAGCTGCCTGTATCCGAAGTTCTCCAGAACGGCCAGATAGAAGAGGCGCACGAGGTCGGCCACTCCGGGATAGCGTCGGAACGAGAGCTCCTCGAGCGCCACCGCCGCCACGGAGAGCGCGACTCCGAGGAGGATCGCCACCATCAGGAACGCCAACACATACGGGTAGTTCGCGCGGCCGGAGACGACCACGACCGCGAACGATACGTATCCCAGCGCCTCGATCACGGGCCCCAGCATCTCGAGGAAGAAGAAATAGGGAAACGCGAGCATCCCGGGCTTGCCGTACCTGGGGTTCAGGAGCATCACGCGGTGGCGCATGAGCGACTGGAACAGCCCCCGCTGCCACCGATCTCGCTGACGGGAGAGGACGCGGAGGGTCTCCGGGCACTCCGTCCAGGCAACGGGATCGGGGACGAAGTGGATCCTGTACGGGATGCCTCGCTCGGCGCAGTGCCGGTGAAGCCTCACCACCAGCTCCATGTCCTCCCCGACGGTGTCGGTGGAGTAGCCGCCCGCCTCGACCACCGTCGAGCGCTTGAAGATCCCGAAGGCGCCCGAGATGACGAGCGTGGCCCGCATCGCGTCCCAGCCCATTCGACCCGAGAGGAACGCCCGCAGATACTCGAGCACCTGGAACTTGGCCCACACGTTCTTCGGGAGACGTACCTTCTGGACTTGGCCCTGCTTGACCACGCATCCGTTGACGATGCGCAGGATACCACCGGCGGCCACGGTGCGGTCGTCCTCGAGGAAGGGCCGAACGATCCGGATGAGGGCCCGGCGCTCGAGCAGCGAGTCGGCGTCCATGGCGCAGAACAGCGGCGTCTGGCAGAAGTTGATCCCCACGTTCAGGGCATCCGCCTTCCCGCCATTCTCCTTGTCGATCACCCAGAGGTTCGGGTGCCTGCGGCTCCGATAGATCTGCCGGATCGCCTCGGAGGGGAGGGCCGCGGTCGGGATGCGGTCGGCCGGCACGAGATTGAACGCCGAGGTCAGGCGCTCGAGCGTCCGGTCGGTCGACCCGTCGTTCACCACGAGGATCTGGTACTCGGGGTACTCGAGCGTGAGGAGCGAGCGAACCGCCTCCACACACGTGGGCTCCTCGTTGTGGGCGGGCGCCACGAGCGTGATGGGCGGCGCCCCGGAAGAGGTGATGAGCTCGTCGAGGTCGAGCGACTTCATGCGAAGCGCATAGCGCCGCAAGGCTCTGAACGCGAAGAGGCTCGTGGCCAGGTAGACCGAGTTCAGCAGGATGAAGTAGGCGAGGACCACGTAGTTGAAGACCGCCACGGTGCCCCACAGGAGATCCTTCACGCTTCTCCCTCTTCCGTGAGGATCTGCCTGGCGAGCGGCGCTCTCGGGTGGTCCGATTCGGCGAGGTCCGAAAGGAGCTCGGTGGCTCCCGCCTCGCGCAATCCGCGAGCCGCGTGGATCGCCACCCAGGGAGACGGATCGGCCATCGCGCCGAGCAGACGGTTGGTGTCTTCACTCTCCCCGAGCATGCCCAGGGCCTCCAGCGCCGCCGAGCGCACGGGCGGATCGGGCGAGGCGCACCGCGCGCGCACGATGCTCGCGTGCTCGGGCCGACCCACGACCGAGAGCAGGCGGAGGCTCGCGGTAAGCAGCTCCATGTCTCCTTCGGTCTCCGCCACGGCCGCGGCCGCGTCACCGGCTTCGAGGTCATCGAGCATGCGCAGCGCGTCCGCCGCCGTCGCGCGTACCCAGGCCGGCTCTTCGGTGTCGGTGAGCGTCTCACGCAAGGCCGGTGCGCCCTCGGGACCGATGGCGGCGAGCATGGACGCGAGAAAGTTGCGACTCCAGTACTCGAAGCGGTGCAGTCTTCTCAGTACCGCCCGGGCCTGCTGCGGATGCTCTTCGTTCGCGAGCGCACGCGCGGCGACCATCGCCACGAGCGGAGAGGGGTCGTCGAGCGCCGCGACCACGTCGTCGGTGAAGCGCGGAAGTCCGAGCGTTCCGAGCGTCTGGACCGCTCGGGTCCGGATCTCCCTGTGCTTGCTTCGAGCTCGCAGGGCGATGGGTCCGAGGTAGGGCTGGACCAGCTCGCGCAGCACGGCCCGCTCGCGTCCCCGAACCCTCCTGGCGTAGTCGAGCACGAAGCGCACGAAGTGCAGCCGGTCCTTCTCGCCCACTGCCGCCTGCACCTCGGGGATCTTCTCGGGATCGTCGAGCGCGGCGAGAAGCGGCTCTTGCCACGCCCCCTCGAGCCGCTGCCACCGGACGGCCCTTCGCTCGTTCCGAAGTCGCAGCAGGAAGGTGTAGACAGCGAACGCGAGCGCGAGGAGGACCAGGGCCGCGATGACGACCGCCAGGATCAGAAGCGCCGACTCGCGGATGGCTTCGGGGCCCAGGTGGTCGAGGAATCCGGACATGCCAGGCTTCTAGTCGGCCGGGTCGCCCCGTCCCACCAGGCGGCGGACGCGCGCGACCAGCTCGGAGGGAGAGAACGGTTTGAGAACGTAGTCGTCCGCGCCCAGCTCGAAGCCACGGATGACGTCCGCCTCGCTGCCCATCGACGTCAGGAGAACGATGGGGATCCGGGTGTAGGCAGGCGTCTTTCGAAGACGCTCCAGGAGCTCGAACCCATCCATTCCGGGCATCTTCACGTCGAGAAGAACCAGCGCCGGAGTCTGAGACAAGGCACCTTGATAGGCCTCCAGCCCGTTCGAAAAGCGCAGAACCCGGAAGCCCTCCTTCTCGAGGCGATGCGTCAGGATCTTTGCGGTGATGTCATCGTCCTCGGCCACCAGGACCGGGGCATCGACCTGTCGCTCCGCTTCTCCCATCACGGACGTGACGAGACGGTTTCCCCCACCGTCGCGCGCGCGAAAGAGCAACCCCTGGGCCGCGTCGAGGCGCTCGACCACGTCGTCGGCCACCTCCGCATCGACGAGACCGCCCGACATGGTCACGCGGAAGCTCTCCCCCTCCGGGTCCGTCACCGGAAGCTCGCGCACGGCCTCCAGGACGTCCTGAGCCATCACGCACGCCTCCTCGTGCGAGCATTCGGTGAAGAGGACGGCGAACTCGGACCCACCCCACCGCGCCAGCGACGCCCCGCGCGGGCGTCCCTTCCGCAATGCGCTCGCCACCTCGCAGACGATACGCTCCGCCGTTCCCCACCCGAACCGCTCCGAGAGCCGACGAAACCCGTCCATCTCGGCCATCAGGATGCTGTGGGCCTCTCCTTCGGGGACGGCCTCGAGCGCATCCAGGAATCCGGCACGGTTCAGAAGGCCCGTGAGCCCATCGCGGTAGGCCTCGCCTTCGTGTGCCTCCGCCCGATGCAACCGAAAGGCCACGTCGGATGCCAGCGCCGCGGGATCGAACGGCTTCTCGACGAATGCGTCGGCTCCGAGCGCGTAGCACTCGTCGCGCACGGCGGGGTCCGTGTGAATGCTGACGCAGATGACCGGGAGCGCGGCGGTGCCCGCACGGGCGCGCAGCTCGGAGAGCACGGTGCGCCCGTCGGCGTCCGGCAGGATCAAGTCGAGGATCAGGAGGGAGACCTCCCGGTCCCGAAGCGCCTCCAGCCCCTCGGTCGCCGTACCGACCACGAGGATCTCACGCTTCTCGTCGGCGAGCACCGCTCCGAGGAGGTATTGGAGCTCACGGTCGTCCTCGACGACGAGGATCAGGGTCTTCGGGGCAGCCTTCTCGCCCCGCGTCATTCCACCTCTCCGGGCTCCGCGAGGGTGAACATGGATCCCAGCGCGTCGCGCAGCCGGCTGGAGAGCCCTTCGGTCTTCGGAATGACACCCGAGGCCATGTCGCCGAGGTCTCGCCGCTCCTCCGTCGTGAGCTCCTTCGCCGTCACGACCAGCACCGGGAGGCCTGCGTGCACCGGGTTGGACCGGAGCTTCCTGAGGAACGTCATGCCGTCCATGACCGGCATGAGCAGATCGAGGAGCACGGCGTCCGGCGCTTCCGTGCGCACGGCCTCGAGAGCCTCGCTCCCGTCGGCGGCCGTCGCGACCTCGAGCCCCATCCGGGTGAGGTATCCCGCGAGGATCTGCCTCATCTCGGCCTCGTCGTCCACGACGAGCACGCGTCCGCCGCGTTTGCGAACGAGGTTGCGCCAGAGCACCCGCAACAGATCCTCTCGCTCGAACGGCTTGGTGATGAGGTCGACGGCCCCGAGGAGACGGCCCCGGCCCTCGCCCGCGACGATGCTCACGACCACGACCGGGATTCGTCGGAGCCCTGGATCCGCCTTGAGCTGCTTGAGAACCTCCCATCCGGACATCCCGGGCATCATCAGGTCGAGCGTGATGAGGTCCGGGGAGTGCGTGCGTGCGGCCTCGATGCCATCCTCTCCGCTCTTGGCCTGGACGACCCGGCACCCGAACTCGCTCAGGTAGTGGGCCATGAGGTCTCGAGAATCTCGCTCGTCGTCCACGACCAGGACCGTGAAGTCCCGCATCCTGGAAGGTGCCGCGACCGGTAGAGCGGGCTCCGTCTCGCTTCCCTCCCCGTCCGTCGTTTCCATCTCGGCCCCGGGAGCGACCTCCTCCTCC
>CAZVYM010000019.1:17202-43375 GCA_964630935.1 uncultured Gemmatimonadaceae bacterium
CCTCCTCCTCCAGCTTCACGGGCTTCGGCGCTCGCTCGCCCAGGACGATCCGGAACGTGGAGCCTTTGCCCATCTCCGACTCGACGATCAGATCGTAGCCCATGAGCAGGCAGATGGAGCGCGAAAGCGCGAGCCCCAGACCGGTGCCGCCGTACTTCCGGGACGTGCCCGCTTCCGCCTGCTGAAAGGCCTCGAAGATGGCGTGAAGCCGGTCCCGGGCGATGCCGATGCCGGTGTCCTGGACGGAGATGGCCACGGGCGTATGCCCGTCGGGGCCGAGCTCGAGACGGACCGTGACGGATCCCTCGTGCGTGAACTTGAGCGCGTTGCCCACCAGGTTGATGATCACCTGCTTGAGCTTGGCGGAGTCCGTCTCGACCGATTTCGAGTGCTCGGGAACGTCGGCCACGAGCGCGACGTTGCCTTCCTTCACCTTGGCCTGCCCCTCGAGCTGGCCGACCGTCTCGGTGACGAGATGTGCCAGGTCCACGGGCTCGATGATCAGCTCCATCCGGCCCGCCTCCACCTTGGCCAGATCGAGCACTTCGTTGATCAGCTCGAGAAGATGCTTCCCGTTGGCGAGAACGCGGTCCAGGAAGTTCAGGTCCTTGTCCTGGAGGCGGCCGTCCCGGTTCTTCAGGAGGATGTTGGTGAAGCCGATGATCGAGTTGAGCGGCGTGCGCAGCTCGTGGCTCATGCTGGCCAGAAAGTCGCTCTTGGCCTTGTTGGCCGCCTCCGCTTCCTCCTTCGCGACCCGAAGAGCCTCCTCGGCCCTCACCCGGGGCGTGACGTCCTTTCCGAACAGTACGGCACCCTGGATGCCCTCTTCACCTTGAATGGGGTTGGCGTAGATCTCGAAGAACCGGAGCTGCCCTTCGACCTCGTCGCTGCGGACCGCGACGTGCCGCTCACCTCGCAGCGCCTGGTCGTAGCGCTCCTCGTACCACTCGGCGGCGTCTCCGAAGACCTCGGGTGGGAGCTGGCCCACCTCGGGCTCCCGACTGGTTCGAGCCTCCATGGCCAACGCGAAGGCCGAGTTGAAGGTGATGAGGCGATGCTCCCGGTCGACCGACCAGATGGAGTCGCCCGTGTTCTCCACCAGAGCGGTCGTGTTGGCCTTGGATTCGGCCAGCTGACGTTGCGCGAGCCGTTGCTCGGTCACGTCGCGGAAGATGCCCTGGGTCCCCAGGGCCTGTCCTCGCACCTCTTGGGCGACCGCGCTCCCGGACAGGATGACGGTGCGACCATCCGCGGCCGTGTAGTCCACGTTGAAGCGCCGCGCCGCAGCCCCTTCGAGGACTCGCTTGAACTCGTGCTCGAGGAGCTTCCGGTGGGCCGGATCGACCAGATCGAAGAGGTTGAGTCGCTCGAGCTCCTCGTCGCTGTAGCCGAGGGTGCGCTTCCACGCGCTGTTCACGTAGAGGATCTTGCCGTCCGGGGCCACGCTCTGGATGAGGTCGTTCGCGTTGTCGAGGAAGTCCTGGAGTCTGGCACGGCTTTCCTTCACCGCCTGCTCCGTTCGGGCCCGCACCGTGACCTCGCGCTCCAAAGCCACCTTCGCCGTCGTCACGGCGTCCAGGGCCTTCCCCTCCCTGCGGAAGGTCTCGTACACGCTGAAGAGCAGGCCCGTCAGGATCGCCAGGTAGCTGGCGATCTTCAGCAGGTGCGCCGCATCGAACATCCCGTCGAAGCGATGCTGTGACATCGACATGAAGGCGGCGTGGGCCATGGTCGAGATCAGCAGCGAGATCAGCAGCCAGTGCTCGAAGGCGTCGGTCTTCCAGCTTCCCTTCGCCAGGTAGCCGAAGAAGGCCAGCACGAAGAACATGGCCGGCACGAACTCGGCGGGTCTGGAGACGGGCAGACCCGGGAAGTGGGCGTTCGCCAGCGGCACCCACTCGAAGAACACGAGGTTCACGATGGTCAGGACGAGCGCCGTGATGTAGACCGAGCCCTCGTGCACCACCTCGACCTCGCCCTCGCTCGCCCGCACCTCCCGACGCCATGCGAGAAGGGACACGAAAAGGAAGAGCGAGAGGAAGAGCCGCTCGGAGGTCCAACTCCACGCGAACAGGTCCTCGGTTGCTTCCCCGTGCGTCCAGATGACGTACGTGCTCGTGATGATCGCGTGGTTCAAATCGAGCAGGCCGGCACCCAGAAAGCCGGTGCCGATGAGCAGGAAGGTCGCCTGCTTGCGGCTGTAGAAGCGCACCAGGGACAGGCCGCCCACGATGAACGCGAGCACCGTGGCGACCGATTCCATGAGGGTGTGGATGTTCGGGCCGGTGTGCCACGGTGTGTTCCGCAGCAGGACGGAGCCGCCCAGGAGAAGGAGGAAGACGATCCAGTAGACCGTCGCGCGACTCCGGCCGTCGACGGCGAGGCCGTCCGCCGTGGGCGCGACGCCCAGAAGCTGAACGGCGTCCGGCGGCTCCTCGCCCTGGAGTGGAGTCGGGCTCAGGACGTCCGGCTCAGCCAACGTTCGATCGCCTCCGTCAACACCGCCTCGTCCACGATCGGCTTCGTGACGTAGTCGTTGAACCCTCCCGCCAGGTACTTCTCCCTATCTCCCGCCATCGCGTGCGCCGTGAGGGCGATGACCGGCGTGTCCTTGAGCACTTCGTTGCCCCGGATCCAGGCGAGGACGTCGGTGCCGTCCATCTCGGGCAGGGAGATGTCGAGCAGGATCAAGTCGGGATTGTCCTCTTCCAGGCCCTCGACCGCGTCGACCCCCGTCTCGTATTCGGAGATGTCGTACGTGTCCTCCAGGAGCGCTTGAACGAGAAGGCGGTTGTCTGGATTGTCTTCCACGACGGCGATACGCGCTCTCATGTCGCTATTCCTCGTTTGCTCTGTCGACTTCTTCGAGTGCCGCTCGAGTGAGGGCGTAGGCCTCTTCCAGGGCGGAAAAGAGCTCGGCGGCCGTGGAGAGGTCCTGGTTGGACGCCGCTCCCTCGATCCCCAGGGAGAGCTGACGGACTCGCTCGGCCCCCACGTTGGCAGCGCTGGATTTCAGGGAGTGCGCTCCCCGCTCGGTCTCCGTCGCATCCTGCCCTGCGAGGCCGGACCTGATCTGGTCCATCCGGGACGGCGAGTTGGCGAGAAACAACTTGACCATCTGCGAGGCGAGCTCGTCGCCGCCCCACTCACGAAGGCGCTCCATGGCCTTTCCATCGAGGATCTGGGGGTCGCTCATCTCGTTCACTCGGGTGACTTGACTCGTGCCACGGGCGAGCCGCAGGCGATGATGGAGGAGGAAACCGGGACAGTGTAGCCCTCGGCGGGGTGACCAGCAATCGCGGAAACCGGTCCGCCGTTCAGCCGAGCGCCCTCCAGAGCGCCCGCACCCCCTCGGACGCACCCTCCGGATGCCGGAAGATCGCGGACCCGGCCACCAGGACCGATGCGCCCGCCGCCGCGATGTGGGCCGCGTTACCCGCGTCGATGCCCCCGTCGACCTCGAGCTCGGCCTCCGAGCCCAGTCCGTCGAGGAGCCTACGTGCGTGCTCCAGCTTGGCGGTGGTGGACGGGATGTAGCTCTGGCCGCCGAATCCGGGATGCACGGACATCACCAGGAGCAGGTCCGCCGCGGCCAACCCGCTCTCCACGGACTCGATGGGTGTCTCCGGGTTCAGCGCGACGCCGGGGCGCGCCCCCAGGCCCCGAATCCGCTCGAGCATCGCGGGCAGATCCGTGCAGACCTCCTGATGAACCGTGATCCGGTCGGCGCCCGCCTCCGCGAACGCCTCCACGTACCGCTCGGGCTCCTCGATCATGAGGTGGACGTCGATGGTGAGCTCCGTGGATCTGCGCACGGCCTTCGTGATCGCCGGGCCGACCGTCAGGTTGGGCACGAAGTGCCCGTCCATGACGTCCACGTGGATCCAGGAAGCCCCTCCGAGCTCGGCCGCCTGCACTTCCTCCCCCAGGCGGGCGAAATCCGACGCGAGAATCGATGCGGCCACCTTCACCCGACTTCCCCCCGGCTCAGCACTCGTTCACCCTCCGGCCCCGCCAGGATCGCCCGGGTGGCCATCCCCAGAAAGAGCCCCGTCTCGAGAATCCCGGCCCTCCCCTTCAGCGCGCGATCGAGGGCCGCCGGATCGTCGATTCCACGCTCGAAGCGGCAGTCCACGAGCAGGTTGCCGTTATCGCTCTTCACGGGCGTGCCGTCCTCGCCGCGGCGCAGCGTGGGGTCGGCTCCTATGGACACCAGGAAGTCCATGTGGCACTTCCAGTTCCAGTCGACGACCTCGAGTGGAAGTGGAGACGCCGTGCCGAGCCGGTCGACCCCCTTGGAGGCATCCGCGATAATGACGAAACGATCCGATGCCTGGGCCACCATCTTCTCGCGCAGGAGCGCTCCCCCCATCCCCTTGATCAGGTCGAGGGACGGTGTGACCTCGTCGGCACCGTCGACGGTGAGATCGAGGCGTGGCTGCTCGGCCAGCGTGGTGAGGGAGATGCCGAGATCGCGGGCCGTCTTCTCTGTGTGGATCGAGGTGGGGACGCCTACGATGTCCAGGCCGTCCGCCACGGCACGTCCGAGGAGCTCGAGGAAGTGGGCGGCCGTGCTGCCGGTCCCGAGTCCCAGCACCATGCCGTCTTCCACGAGATCGAGCGCCCGAAGCGCGGCCTGGTGCTTGAGTGCCTCGACGTCCTGGATCACGGGGCCCTTCATGTGGGAAGATCTGGGCGGCCTCGCCCGCCAGCCGCGCGGAATGTACCAGGCAGGGCCGGGAGGGTCCAGAGACGGCGCGCCGTGCGCGGCCACGTCGCCGTGGGCGGAGGAGCTCACGATTCGGTCGTGAGGAAGCGGACCCACGACCCGCGACGCCCCGGCGCTTGACACGGGGGGTCGGCCCGTGGATCCTTCGAGCCATGCCTTCGCCCGCACGCCGGTATCGGACCTATTGGTACACTCTCCTCGGGGGAGTCCGGTGCCCGTGCGCGCCTGAACGGTAGGAAGCGGCGCACACCGCGAGGAGCCGGGGCCCCCGACCATGGTCGGGGGCCCCTTCTCGTTGGCTCCCCGGCGATCTCGGGCCCTTTCGCACCACAAGGATCCCAGGGGGACATGCATGATCATCGTGACCAGAAAGGGCGTCACCCAGGAAGAGCTCGATCACATTCGGGAACGGATCGAGGCGGAGGGCTTGAGGACACACGTTTCGCGCGGAGAGCACAGGACCGTCATCGGCTGTATCGGCGACGAGGAGCGGATCCAGGGGCTCCCTCTCCTCTCGATCCCGGGGGTCGCCGAGGTCCATCCGGTTCTCAAGCCCTACAAGCTGGCTTCGCTCGAGTTCGCGGCCGCTCCCACGGTCGTTCCGGTGGGGGCTGCCGGGCTCGGCGGAGAAGAGGTGGTCGTCGTGGCCGGACCCTGCTCCGTGGAAGGGCTCGACATGCTCCGCGAGACCGCCCGCCACGTGGCCGCCCGGGGGGCCCGCGCCCTGCGAGGAGGAGCCTACAAGCCTCGAACGTCGCCGTATTCCTTCCGAGGATTGGGTGAGGAAGGGCTCGAGATCCTCGCCGAGGTCAGGGCCGAGACCGGCCTCCCCGTGGTGACGGAGGTGATGGACACGCGCCAGGTCGAGCGGGTGGCGTCCTACGCCGACGTCCTCCAGGTCGGCGCCCGCAACATGCAGAACTTCTCGCTTCTCACCGAGGTGGGGCGGGTACGCCGACCGGTGCTGCTCAAGCGGGGCATGGCGGCCACCACGGCCGACCTCCTCCTGGCCGCCGAGTATGTGATGAGTCAGGGCAATCCGAACGTGATCCTGTGCGAGCGAGGCATCCGCACCTTCGAGACGGCCACACGGAACACCTTCGATCTGGCCGCGATTCCGGTGCTCAAGCGGGAGACACACCTTCCCGTGCTCGCGGATCCCTCCCACGCCGGAGGGCGCAGAGACCTCGTCGCTCCGCTCTCGTTCGCCGCCGTGGCCGCCGGAGCCGACGGACTCATCGTGGAGGTGCATCCGGATCCCGAGCGCGCTTCGTCCGACGGCGAGCAATCGCTCACGTTCGACGAGTTCTCGGACCTCATGGCCGGGTTGGCGCCCTTCGTGGCCGCGGCCGGCAGGACGCTGGCCGGCAACGCGACGACGCGTACGGCCGGGGACCGCTGACCCGACGCGAACGCGGCGGCTTCAGCAGCGGCAGGGCTCGCCGCCTGGAACGCGACTCGGTCCTTTCCTACCTCGTCCGCGTCATACCGCGTCGAGGAGCCGACGCGCCCGCTCCAGCTGCAGCCGCACGGACCGCTCGGAGGTGCCGCCCTCCGTATCGCGCGCATCGGCCGAAGCCCTCCAGTCGAAGACGTCGAGCACGTCGGCGCCGAACGCCTCGTGCTCGGCCTCGAAGTCGGAGAGCGGGAGCTCGGAAAGCGGGACGCCGGCCTCTTCGGCGCGCCGCACGAGCCGTCCCACGATCTCGTGGCTGCGGCGGAAGGGCACTCCTCGCCGCACGAGGTATTCGGCCAGATCCGTCGCAAGGAGCTGGGCGTCCATCACGGCCGCCATGCGTTCGGGACGGAACGAGGCGGTCTCGATCGCTCCGGCTACGGCGGGTAGCGTGGTCAGCAGCGTGTCGACCGTGTCGAACACGGCGTGTTTGTCTTCCTGGAGATCCCGGTTGTAGCCCGTCGGCAGACCCTTCAGGAGCGTGAGCACGTTCGCGAGGTTGCCCACCAGGCGGCCGCTTTTTCCCCGAGCCAGCTCTCCCACGTCGGGATTCCTCTTCTGCGGCATGAGGCTCGAGCCCGTGCTGTACCCGTCGCTCAGGCGCAAGAACGCGAACTCCATGCTCGAGAAGAGGACGAGATCCTCGCCGAGGCGCGACAGATGTACCCCGATCATGGCACCGGCGTAGACCAGGTCGCAGATCCAGTCCCGGTCCGCGACCGCATCGACGCTGTTCTCGCTCACGCGCTCGAAGCCGAGCTCCTCGCGCAGGCGCTCCCGGTCGATCGGGAACGGACAACCCGCCAAGGCCCCGGAGCCCAGCGGAAGCACGCCCGCGGCGCGTCGAGCCCGGCGGACCCGCTCCAGATCCCGGGCGAAGGCCCAGAGGTGCGCGAGCGCCCATTGGGCGGCCCGGATCGGCTGAGCCTGCTGCAGGTGCGTGTAGCCGGGCATGACGTGCTCGACACCCCGTTCGGCCAGGCCGTGGAGCGCCTCGACGAGTCGGCCCAGAGCGCCTTCGATCGCGTCGGCGGACTCCATGCCCCAGAGACGCACGCCCGTCGCGGACTGGTCGTTGCGCGAACGGCCGGTGTGCAGCTTCCCGGCGACCTCGCCCACGGCCTCCGCGAGCATCCGCTCGATGACCGAGTGGATGTCCTCCTCCGGGGCATTCGCCAGGCCCTCGCGCTCGATGCGGGCGCCGACCTCGCCCAACCCCTCGACCAGCGTCTCGGCCTCCGTCTCGGTGAGGACACGGGCGCGCGCGAGCGCCCGGGCCCAGGCCACGCTCCCGCGCACGTCCTGGCGCCACAAGCGCCCGTCGACGTCCAGGCTGAGGTTCAGCGGGACCATCTCGGAGGCCATTCCCTCGGAGAATCGGCCTCCCCAGAGTGCTTTGCCCCCCGAGGGAGCTTCGGATTCGGGTGCGTTCACGGCGGTTCCCTTCGTGGTCCCGGGTCGTCGGCACGGTTGGAAGCGGAGGATAGGCATGGAGAAGGGCCGTGACAACGCGTGCGCGCCGTCACGGCCCCAGGACGCTCCCGGCCGAGGCTCGGGGTGGCTCGGCTCAGAGAGCCACGCCCGCCACCTGCTTCAGGAGCTCCGCCACGGCCTCCTGCCCGACCGGGTCGAGGCCGTCCCTGCCCGCGGCCGCCCGGAGCGGGAGGCCGAAGAGCTTGATGAATCCGCCCGCATCGGCGTGATCGTAGGTCGCGGCCTGCCCGAAGGTCGCCAGGTCCTCGCGGTACAGGGAGCGAGGGCTCGTCCGCGACGCGACGGTCGAGCTGCCCTTGTAGAGCTTGAGCTTGACCGTGCCGGTCGCGTCCCTCGTGAGGACCTTCGCCATCGCGTCCATCGCCTCCCTCTCGGGTGTCCACCAACGGCCTTCATACACGAGGTCGGCGTAGCGATGAGCGATCTGGTCCTTGAGGGACATCGACCGGCGGTCCAGGGCGATCGCCTCGAGCTCCTTGAGGGCGAGGTAGAGGAGCGTGCCACCCGGCGTCTCGTACACGCCCCTCGACTTCATGCCCACCAACCGGTCCTCGACGAGGTCGGCGCGCCCGATTCCGTGCCGTGCTCCGATCTCGTTGAGCGTGGTGAGCAGCTCGACCGCTCCCAGGACCTCTCCGTCGACCGCCACGGGCGTGCCGGCCTCGAAGGCGATCTCGACGTACTCCGGCGTGTCCGGCGCGTTCTCCGGCGCCGTGGTCCACAGGTACATCGATTCCTCCGGCTCGAACGCCGGATCTTCCAGCGGGCCGCCTTCGTGGGAGATGTGCCAGAGGTTCTCGTCCCGGGAGTAGAGCTTGGTCTCGTCCACTCCCTTGAGCGGGATCCCGTGCGCCCGTGCGTACGCGAACGCGTCCTCACGCGAGCGGATGTCCCACTCCCGCCACGGGGCGATCACCTTGAGGTCGGGGGCTAGAGCCGTGTAGGTCAGCTCGAACCGCACCTGGTCGTTGCCCTTTCCAGTGCACCCGTGGGCCACGGCGTCGGCACCGACCTGACGAGCGATCTCGACCTGACGCTTGGCGAGAAGGGGACGTGCCATCGAGGTGCCGAGAAGATACTTCCGCCCGTAGACGGCACCGATGCGCAGCGTGGGCCAGACGTAGCTCTCGACGAACTCCTCCTTCAGGTCTTCGCCGTAGAACGCGCTCGCTCCCGTCGCGATGGCCTTCTGCTCCAACCCGTCCAACCCTCCGAGCTGGCCGACATCGCCGGCCATGCACACCACCTCGGCTCCGTAGTTCTCCCTCAGCCAAGGTACGATGACGGAAGTGTCGAGACCTCCGGAGTAGCCCAGTACGACCTTCATCATCCCGCTCCTGTACGCCGGCGCGGCGTTTGAAAAATCGGGCCCGGGGGTCAGAAGACCGATCCCTTCCCGCCGAAGGGTCGAGGGGATCATCCCCGAACTCCTGCCCCCGGATCCCGATCCTGTTTCTCGGTTCAAGCGAAGCGAGCCCGGTGGGGCTCACGAATGGTTCGCATAATTATGCATGCTCAGTGTATGATGTCAAGAGTCAGGCGAGTGCTCGACCAAGGACCTCGATCGCTTCGTCGATCTCCTCCGTCGTGACGTTCAAGGGAGGGAGCAGTCGAACGACGTCCGGGCCGGCCCCGACGAGCAGCAGCCCGAGATCCCTGGCCCGCTGCACCACCGGTGCGGCGGGTCCGGCCAGTACCACACCCTGGATCAGCCCCCTGCCCCGGACCTCCCGCACCGTCTCGTGCGCCTGGACCAGATCGGCCAGACGCGACGCCAGATGATCCGCCCGCTCCCGGACTCGGCGCAGGAAGTCCGGGCGCGAGATCTCTCGCAGCACGGCCAGCGCCACGGAGGCCACGAGCGGGCCCCCTCCGAAGGTCGTGGCGTGGTCTCCGGGCCGCAGCGTGCGGGCGACGGCCTCGTTCACCAGTGTCGCGCCCATCGGAAGGCCGCCCGCCAGCGGCTTGGCGAGGGTGAGGATGTCGGGCGTGACACCCGCGCTCTCGAATGCGAAGAGGGTGCCGGTCCGTCCAAGGCCGACCTGGACCTCGTCGAAGATCAGAAGGGCACCCGCCTCGTCGCATTTCGCGCGCAGCGCGGCGAGGAACTCGGACGGGACCGGGCGGATGCCCCCTTCCGCCTGGAGCGGCTCGATGATCACGGCGGCCACGGTACCCCCGGAGAGCGCTTCGTCCACGGCGGCCAGATTCCCGACATCGGCGAAGTGGACGCCCGGCATGAGGGGCCGGAAGGGCTCCTGGTAGGCCGGACGGTCCGTGGCGGCGAGCGATCCGAAGAGACGCCCGTGGAACGATCCCCTGAAGGCGAGGAACTCGTGACGCTCCGGCCCGGCCTCGGCCCCGGCCCATCGCCGGGCGAACTTGAACGCCGCTTCGTTGGCCTCGGCGCCCGAGTTGCAGAAGAAGACCGACCCGGGGAACGTCCGTTCCACCAGGAGGGAGGCCAGCTCCTCACCGGGGCGTGTCCGGTACAGGTTCGACGTGTGGACGAGCCCGCTGTCCAGAGCGGCCTCGATGGCGTCCCGGACCACGGGAGAGCCGTGGCCCAGGGCGTTCACGGCGATACCGCTGGTGAAATCGAGGTAGGCCTTTCCGCTCTCGTCCCAGGCCCGAGCTCCTTCGCCCCGGGTGAGAACGAAGTCCGGCCGCGCATAGACGCCGAGCAGGGCACCCGGAGAGAGCGTTGTTTCGGTCATGCGACCTCCACGGTCACGTCGGTGCCGAGAATCCGCGTCCCGGCCGTGAAGTTCTCGAGGATCGAAGCGTCACCGATCGCGACCTCGACCCCGGCTTCTGCGGCGACGAGCGCCTGGCGGAGCTTCACCGCCATTCCGTCGCGTGCCACCCCCTCGGCGAGGAGGGCGCGTGCCTCGACGGGGGTCAGCGTCTCGACCGCTCGCCCGCCGACGACGACACCCGGTACGTCCGAAACCAGGTAGATGCGTCGTGCCGCGAGGGCGGCCGCCAGCCACAGAGCGGCCTCGTCGGCGTTCACGTTCAGCGGAGATCCCTCGGGCCCTCGCGAGACCGGAGACACCACGGGCACGAAGCCGGCCTTCACGAGCGCGTGGATCGCTCCGGGCCGGACGCCCACGACCTCGCCGACCTCGCCGATCGCTCCTCCGTGCGCCCGCCGCGCGTTCAAGAGCGATCCGTCTTCCCCGGAGATTCCCACCGCGGGCACGCCTGCGTCCTCGAAGGCCTGAACCACCCGCTTGTTCACCCAGCCCGAGAGCACCATCGCCGTCACCCGAAGGCTCTCGGACGTCGTCACCCGAAGGCCCTCGTGCCACGTGACCGGCAGATCGAGGCGTCTCTGCCACGCCGAGATCTCCGTGCCGCCTCCGTGAACCACCACCGTTCGACCCGGAAGCGCGGCGACGCGCTCGACCGTGGCGCGCAGAGTGCCGGAGTCCTCGGCACTCCTTCCACTCAGCTTGACGACGTTCAGCACCGAAGTCCCCGTTCGGGCTCGAAGCCCAGCATCAGATTCATGTTGTGCACCGCCTGTCCGGCGGCGCCCTTGCCGAGGTTGTCGAACGCCGCAACGACGGTGACCAGGCCCTCGACGCCTTTGTTGTCCGAGGCGCCGAGCACCAGGAGGTCCGTGCCGACGACGTCGCTCAGGCCCGGCGTGCCTTCCTCCTGGATCCGGATCGTCCCGGCCCCGGCGAAGGCGCGGTGCCACGCGTCCCTCAAGCGGGCCGCGTCCACACCCGGGGCGACCGGCACGTAGATGGTCTCGAGGATCCCGCGGGCCACCGGCAACAGGTGGGGCTGGAACAGAAGCGGCATTCCGGGAAAGCTCGACCGCATCTCCTTGAGGTGCTTGTGGTCGTTGCCGATGCCGTAGGCGCGGTAGTCTCCGGACACCTCCCCGAAGAGGAGCTCGCGCCGCGGCGTCCGGCCCGCACCGGTGACCCCGGAGGCAGCGTCCACCACGACCGGCCGACTCCGCTCCAGAAGGCCCTCCTCCACCAGGGGACGAAGGACGAGGGTGACGCCCGTGGGGTAGCATCCCGGGTTCGCCACCAGCCGGGCGTCCCGGACGCGCTCACCGTCGAGATCGGCCATGCCGTAGACCGCTCCGTCCTCCCGGCCGGAGCCCGGACGGTGATCCGCCGTCAGGTCGACCACCCTGACTCCGGCGGCCAGCGCTTGGGCTGCCCACGGCACGGCCTCGCCGTGCGGGAGGCAGAGAAAGAGGAGGTCCACGGTCGCGAGATCGGCGGTCTCACCGCTCGTCAGCGAAAGGCCCGGGATCGCCGTGGGCCGTCCGGCCTCCCGCTCCGAGGTGGCGAACGCGACCCGGACACCCCCGTGGTTGCGCAGGATGCGGAGGACCTCGAGGCCCGTGTAACCGGTGGCCCCGACGACGCCTATCGCCGCCGGGGCCGTATTATGCAAATTCATGGCATGAATATGCGCCGATGCCCGAAGGGCGTCAACGGCCGCGCATCGACGGATATTCAATGTCCGTGGGGTTTCTCAGGAGAGCGGGCGTGAGGGGCGTGCGCCCTTCACATGCATATTCTTGTGATGGCGAGCGGATGCTGGATCCGTCGGGTCAGCGCTCCTCGGTTCCAGCCATGGACTCGAGCCGATGGTGGATGGTCTCGCGGTGCTCGTCCGCACGGAGAATGATCAGGATGGTGTCGTCTCCCGCCAGCGTACCGAGTACCTCCGGCCATTCCTCCCAATCGATGCCGGCGGCCACCGTTTGCGCGCCACCCTTCATGGTCCGCACCACCAGGAGGTTCCCCACCCCGTCGGCCGAATGGAAGAGCGCCGGCAGCAGGGTCTCGAGGGGAGGCGTGCTCTCCCACTCCTCGGGAAGTGAGTAGTACGACGCGCCGTCGGCCGACGGGACCTTGACGAGCCGGAGCTCCCGGATGTCCCGGGAGAGCGTCGCCTGCGTGACTTCCGTGCCCCGTTCGAGGAGGATCTCTCTCAGACCTTCCTGGCTGGTGACGCGGTGCTCTTTGAGTACTTCGAGGATCTGGTCGTGCCGGGCGCGCTTGCTCATCCGATCGCCTCGGCGACCATGGCTGCGAGCTTCCCGGGCTCGAAGCCGACGCTCCGGCCGATCTCGGATCCGTTCTTGAAGAAGATGAGCGTCGGGATGCCCCTGATCCCAAGCCTGGCCGCCAACTCGGGCGCTCGGTCCGTGTCGACCTTGGCCACCAGCAGGCGCCCCTGATTCTCACGGGCGATCTCGTCGACGTGCGGGGCCACCATCTTGCAGGGGGCGCACCAGTCGGCGTAGAAGTCCACCAGGACCGGGGGAGACGCCTCCAGCACGGTGCGCTGGAAATCCTCCTCGGTGACGTGAACGGGCCGGTCGAGCAGCATCGGCTTGCCGCAGCTCCCGCAGCCCGGTCGATCCGCCGCCCTGGCGAGATCCACCCGATTCAGTGTCAGGCAGAACCCGCAACGGAGCGTCACCGGTGCGCTCGGTTTCGTTGCCGTCGAATCGCTGTCCATGCTTCGCCTCTCGCCGGGCAGGAATGCCGGCATGCAAGCCCTCGGGGGCAAGCTATCGCGTTCCCGTTCCCGCCGACTACCCCGCCGCGGTACCCACGTTTCCCTGTGGACCGCACCGCGAACGACCACACGGCACGGAAGACGCCGCGGCCCGGCCGACTCGGTCGGCCGGGCCGCGTGCACCCCGTCCGGACGCCGCCGTGGCGGCACCCCGCAGGACGCTCAGAAGTCGTATTGTAGCTTCGCCAGCGCGATGCGACCCATCTGCGGTGCGCCGATGAACTCCTGGTGGAGCTTGTTGAACACGTTGTTCACGGTCAGCGACACCATGGCACCGGACGCGAACGGCAGCTTGTAGGCCACGTTCGCGTCGAGCACCGTGTAGCTGTCCACCTTGCCCACGTATACGCCCGAGTTCATCGGGAAGGCATCGGTGGCGCGCACGCGTCCTCCCACCGAGATGCCCGAGACCTTGTCGTCGAACCGCACGCCGAACGAGCCTTTCTTGGTCGGCGCGTTCAGCGCGACGTCGCTCGTGCCGTAGCAGCTCCCGTCGTTGTTGACGTCGAGGCATTGCTTGCTCACCCACGAGAACGAGCCGTTGAAGCTCACCTTGTCCGTGGCCAGGAGCTCGAAGCCGAGGTCGCTGCCCCAGAGGTTCACGTCGCCGAAGTTGCGGTACGTGAGCATCAGGTCGGACGCGGGGCGTTGATCCGGCGCCACCGTCCCGAGCGGCACCTGTGCCAGCGTGGTCGCGAGCGTGGTCGCGAGTGCCTGGGCGTTCGCCTGGGGAACCCCTGCACCGACCAACCTCGTGGTCAGGAAGGTCGCGATGGACTGGCCGGTGAGGAAGACGCTCGGCGTCTCGACGCGGAGCGGGCCCACGAAGTCCTTGATGCGGCTGTGGTAGACGTCGACGGCCAGCTTGAGCCGGTCTCCCAGGACCCCCTGGTAGCCCGCCTCGAAGGTGTTCGTGATCGTGGGCCGGATGCGCTCGACAGCGGTCGGACCCTGGGGATCCGGATCGAACGACAGCGTCTCCGTGTTGAGACGGGCGAACGCGGACTGGAGGTCGCCCGCCTGGGGGTTCCCGACGATCTGCGCGAACTGCGCCGGGGTCATGCCCATCTGGGCGAGCGCGGCCTGGAGCGTCGGGTTGGTGAGCGCGAGCGGGACAAGCAACTGGTCCCACAGCACCGCCCCGTTGGCCGGGAGCTGCTGGTTGGGCACGAACGGGGAGTACATGCAGTAGCCCGGTCCGAGCCCGCCCTGGCAGCGGTCGTTGAACGTGAATCCGCTCTCGGGCACGCCTTCGGTCCAGACCTGATAGCTGGCGGGCCCGACAGGAACCTGGCCGGAGAGGATGTCCAGGAAGAGGTTGTTCGTCGTGGGCGTGCTGAAGGCCCGGTTGAACGTCAGCCGGAAGTTCTGCCCTTCGACGGGCTTGAAGACGATGGCCGCCCGCGGCGACCAAACCTCATGCTCGAGGTGGCTGTGATGGTCCACACGCAGCGCGGCGACGAGGTCCAGCTTGTCGGTGAGAGACTGGGTCGCGTGCACGTAGCCGCCGACCTCGTCCGTCTGGTCGTGGTTCTCGTTGGAGCCCGTGATGGTGCCGTCCGTCACCGGGTTGGTGCGCGACACGTCCACGCCCGTGATGATGTCCAGGCCCTTCGTCGCGGTGAAGCCGTACTGTGCCTGCCCGGCGAGGAACCAGGAGTGATCGACGATCGGGTTGCCCGTCCGCAGAAGCCAGGTGCTTCCGGCGTTGCTCTTGTTCATGAAGGCCTGCGCGAACAGCCGCCCCTTCTTCATGCGGAGCTGTCCGTACTGATAACGCCAGTTCTTGGCCTGACCAGCCCCCAGACCCGTCAGCTCGATGGAGCTCGCCAACTCGTTGAAGCCGTACTCGGCCACGACCTCACCGTCGCTCCACGGCCTCCAGTCGAAACGGGCCGAGCCGCCGTAGTGCTCGGCGTCGAAATTGCGCGCGCCGATCTTCGTGTTGCTCGGATTCGCGAGCGAGTCGGCATGCTCGACGGGATCGCGGTACACGAAGTCGTTGCCCTTGAAGTACTGGCCGGAGACCTTGAACCCGACCTTGTCGTTGATCTTCCATGCCTGGCGAAAGGCGCCCTGGAAGATGCTGCGCTCGCCGCCGGCGAGGCTGATCTTGGTTCCAGGATCGTCGATCGGCGACGTGGTGATGATGTGCATGACGCCGTCGGCCGCGTTGGGCCCGTAAAGCGCGGCGGCCGGCCCGAGCACGACCTCGACCCGGGAGATGTCGAGGGGGGTGGTCGGGATCATGTTGTAGGCGTTCAATCGCAACGACGGGACACGCGCATACCGGTTGTCGACGATCACGAGGAGCGCCCCGGAGAACACGTTGTTGAAGCCCCGCGTGACCGTGTTGCTCTGCGTGATCCCGGTCTGGGCCACGTCGACGCCGGGAAGGCCTTTCACGTAGTCCACCGGAGTCGTCACCGCCCGCTCCCTGATCTGCTCGGCCTGAACGACGGAGACCGTCGCCGGCGCGTCGAGCGCCTTCTCCTGCTGGCCGCGCCCGACCGACACCACCAGCGGATTCAGCGCGTAGGCCCTGGACTTCATCTGGATCACCAGGTTCCTCGTTTGCCCCGCGCCCACGTCGACCGCGTCTTGCCGGTACGTCTCGTACCCGACCATGACGGCGACGACCGAATACGTTCCGCTGTTCAGCGCCGCGAGGAACTGGCCCGCCTGGTTGGTGAGCATACCTCCGGCGGCCGCCTCTCCGGCACCCAGGATCTGGACCTGCACGCCGGCCATGGGCTGGCCCGACTCGGCATCGCGCACCGTTCCCGTGAGGGTTCCCTGCTGTGCGACCACGGGAACCGTCGAGACCAGGAGCGCGATGAGGGCAGGACCGACGAAGCCAAGCAATCTTCCGCGCATGGATCACGCCTCGCGCTGTTGGGGAAGAGAGACACATGGGAGGGTCTGGCCGCGAAAGTACATCCCAACTCCATTGGAGAGCAAACGTTTTTCCCCGGTAGCGAGCGTGTCCTCCTTTCGACCCGCCCGACCCCAGGGGGTCCGGAATCCGACTCGCCGGCGAGGAACGACCCATTCCCCGAGCCCCACTGGCGGCACCGACGCCGTCGGCGCATGATGCCCCGTCCACCTCCGTACCCCTCCCTACCCACACCATGACCCGGCCCGACTTCGATCGCCGTCGCTTCGAGGAGGCTCGCGCCCGCATCGCCCCGTCGGTGCACCGGACCCCGCTCCTCCGCTCCAGGACACTCTCGGAGTGGATCGGAGCGGACGTCTGGCTGAAGTGCGAGAATCTGCAGAAGACCGGTTCCTTCAAGGCCAGAGGTGCCCTTCACCGCATGCTGCGCCTGGGACCGGAGGAGCGGGCGCGAGGGGTCGTCACCATCTCGGCGGGGAACCATGCGCAGGCCGTCGCCTGGGCGGCCGCCGACGCGGGAGTGAAGAGCGTGGTGGTGATGCCGGAGGCCGCCTCGCGGTCGAAAGTCGAGGCGAGTCGATCGTACGGTGCCGAGGTCGTGTTACATGGAGACGCGAAGGCCGCGTTCGGGCGCGCGCTCGAGGTCGCCGAAGAACGTGGACTCACGTTCGTTCATCCGTTCGACGACGAGGAGGTGGTGGCCGGGCACGGGAGCTGCGCGCTCGAGATCCTGGAGGATCTGCCGGACGTGGGATCGATCGTAGTCCCCGTGGGCGGGGGCGGCCTGATCTCGGGCGTCGCGGCGGCCACTGCGGCCGTGCGTCCATCGGTGTCGGTCTGGGGTGTCGAGCCGGAAGGTGCGGCCGCCATGTCGCGGAGCCTCGAGGTGGGCGAGGCCGTCCATCTCGAGCGTATCGAAACCGTCGCCGACGGTCTGGGCGCGCCCATGGCCGGGGTCCTCAACTACGCGCTGGTGGCGGCCTACGTCCGGGACGTCGTGACCGTCTCCGACGGCGAGATCCTGGAGGCCATGAAGGTTCTGCTCGAGCGTACGAAGCTTCTGGCCGAGCCGGCCGGCGCGGCGGGCCTCGCGGCCCTGCTGACGGAGCGCGTACGGCCCGAGCGGGACGGGGCCGTGGTCGTCGTCATCAGCGGGGGCAACGTCGACCTCGCCAGCCTCGGCGACTACCTGGGCGGAGCGCCCTCGGGCGGCGGTCGACCCTCCTAGTGCTTCGTAGGTCGGCTACGGAGCACTAGCAGGGCTTCCCCAGCACCAGCGCGAAGAAGCCCCGCTCGTCTTCGACCCAGCGCTCGACCTCCAGTCCGGCCGCCTCGAAGAGGTCGTCCACGGTGGCCCGATCGTATTTGCAGCTGATCTCCGTGCGGATGCTCTCGCCTTCCCGGAGGCCGACCGGGCCGCCTCCGGGGAATCGAACGGTCTGGTCTCGCGTGGAGACGAGGTGCATCTCGATCCTCCCTTCCGCTTCGTCGTAGCGCGCCAGATGTCGGAAGGCGGCGACATCGAAGTCGCTGCCGAGCTCCCGGTTGAGCACGCGCAGCACGTTTCGGTTGAACTCCGCGGTCACGCCGCCCGCGTCGTCGTAGGCCGCGAGGACGCGCTCCACGGCCTTTCCGGGCCCCGGACGCCGGTCCACGCCGATGAGAAAGCGATCGGCGGTGCGCATGAGGGCCGCGACCCGGGACAGGAGCTTGACGGCGTGGGATGGATCGAAGTTGCCGATCGTGCTGCCGAGAAGCGCGAACCAGGTAGGATCGGGCAGCTCGATGGAGAGCTCGAGCGGACGGGTGATGTCGGCCACCCGGGGCACCACGTGAATTCGATCGTACTCCTCGCGGAGCCGGGCAGCCGTCTCGTGGAGGAACTCGCCGCTCACGTCCACCGGAACGTAGAGACGTCCGGCTCCATCCGCCTCCATGGCATCGAGCACCACGCGCGACTTTGCGGCGCTTCCCGCGCCGAGCTCGACCAGGGCCGCCGGGCGGCCGCCCGCCACCCACGAAGGCATCCACCGTTCGAGCAATGCGCGCTCGGTCCTCGTCGGGTAGTACTCCTCCAGCCGGGTGATCCGCTCGAAGAGCTCCGAGCCTCGCGTATCGTAGAAGTACTTGGGAGAGAGCTCCTTCTGCGCCTGCGAGAGACCCTCCAGGACGTCGGCCAGCATGACGTCACGGTCGAGCACCTCGGGAGCCGCCGCCGACCCGGCCACGGAATCCTCAAACATCGGCGCCACCGTCGCGGGTGGACGTACGGCCTCGTTGTGGCCGCGTACCGATGTACATACCATCCGAGGTCCCGGCCCGGCCCTCGCGGCACGAGGGGCTCGAAACGATGTGCGTGCGCCACGATGCGTTCGGGATCGGGGAGGGAGGCTGAGGGCAGCCGGCGTGGAGATTCATGGGAGACGAGGTTGAGATTCGAGGGTCGCGCGGTCAAGGAGAGATCACCGCAGGCGAGGATGTGTTCCCCCGCCGTCGCACACCGTCTTCCCCGGAGGCGGTGATTCGACCTGCGCTCGAAGCCCGCGACGTGGACAAGCGTTACGGGTCCGTGGTCGCGCTCGAAGACGCGTCGGTCTCGGTGGCGGAAGGAGAATGCGTCGCGCTCGTGGGCGAGAGCGGCTCGGGGAAGACGACGCTGCTGCGCACCTTCAACCGCATGGTCGTGCCCGATGGCGGGACCGTTTGGGTGGAAGGGCGGAACGTGGGCGAGGCCGATCCCATCGAGCTGCGCCGCAACGTGGGGTACGTCCAACAGGAGGGAGGGCTCCTCCCGCATTGGACGGTGCTGAAGAACGCTTCGCTCGTGCCCCGGCTCCGGGCCCTCCCGGACGCCGAGGACCGGGCACGCTCCGCGCTTTCGCTGGTCGGCCTCGATCCGGAGACGTTCGGGGCCCGGTGGCCCCGCGAGCTCTCCGGAGGACAGCGTCAGCGCGTCGCGCTCGCGCGGGCCTTGGCGGGCCGTCCCCGCGTGCTGCTGTTGGACGAGCCGTTCGGGGCGCTCGACGCGATCACACGCTCGGAGCTCCAGTCCGCGTTCGGCGATCTCGTGGGCCGGCTCGGCGTGACCGTCCTCCTGGTAACCCATGACCTCAGGGAGGCCGCCATGCTGGCGGATCGGATCGCCGTGCTTCACACCGGCCGGATCGAGCAGATCGGAACGCCCGAGGCGCTGACGCGGGAGCCGGCCACGTCCTACGTGAGCCGACTGCTCGGCCAGGCGGGTCTGGCATGAGATGGGCGCGCAGCGCTCGGGTCGCCGTGACCTCGGCCGCACTGGTGGCCGGCGTCGCGGCTCCAGCCCTCTACGGGCGGCAGACGGGGCCGTCGCGCGTCGGAGCCGGGACCGCGGCGCCACAGACCGAGCGGGCTCCGGTGGTGGTGGGCTCCAAGCCGTTCGCGGAGTCGTACCTGCTGGCCGAGATGTTCGCCCAGCTGCTCGAATCCAAAGGGATCGAGGTGGAAAGGCGTCAGGGCCTCGGAGCGACGGAGATCGCTTTCCAGGCGCTTCGCCGCGGCGCCATCGACGTCTACCCGGAGTACACGGGCACGGGCCTCCTGGCCATCCTGGGTGAGCGTCCGCCGTCGAACGTGGAGGCCGCGTATCGGCGGGTTTCGCGTGTCTTCCGGGAGCGATGGGGCCTGCGGTGGCTGCCGCCCCTCGGCTTCGAGAACACGTACGCCATCGCGGTGCGGCCCCAGACGGCCGATTCGCTCGGTCTGCGGACGCTGTCCGACCTCGCGAAGGTGAGCGGGCGGCTGGTGGGCGGGTTCTCACCCGACTTCATCGGCCGAGCCGACGGCCTCGCGGGGCTGCGGAAGGCGTATGGCCTGAGCTTTCGGAGCGTGCGCCCCCTGCTCCAGGCCGTCAAGTACCAGGCGCTCGCGGAGCGGGAGGTCGACGTCATCGACGGCTACAGCACCGACGGAGAGCTGGCCCGCTACGACCTCCGGGTCCTGCGCGACGACCGGGGCTTCTTTCCACCCTACCAGGCGGCACCGCTCGTGAGCCGACGTCTTTCGGAGGACCGGCCGGACGCGGTGGCTGCCCTCACCGAGCTCTCGGGGCTGCTCGACGAATCCCGGATGCGGGGCTGGAACGAGCGCGTCTCGGTGGATCAGGAGAGCGTCGCGACCGTCGCTTCGGATGCGCTCGCGTCGCTGGGCCTCCTGGCCTCGGTCGACACCTCCGGGGCAGGCGCCGCCACGCTCGTGCACACGGGAGGCGCGCGGACGTCCTTCCTCTCCTATCTGTGGTCGCGTCGCGCCGTGACGTGGCACCTCACCTTGCGGCACCTGCTCCTGGTGCTCGTGTCGATGGGTGCCGGGCTGGCCGTGGCGGTCCCGCTCGGGCTGGTTCTGGAGCGCGTGCGGCCCATGGCGGAGGGCACCATACGCGCGGTGGGCCTCCTCCAGACGATTCCCAGCATCGCCCTGCTCGCGTTCATGATCCCACTCCTGGGGATCGGCGTGGTGCCGGCCGTGACCGCTCTGTTCCTCTACTCGCTCTACCCGATGGTACGCAACACGTACACAGGGGTGCGAGACGCCGACCCGCTGGCCGTGGAGTCGGCACGTGCCCTGGGGATGACGGACGCCCAGCTCTTGTGGAGGGTGCGCCTCCCTCTGGCGGCCCCCGTTCTGATGGCCGGCGTGCGCACGGCCGCCGTGATCAACGTGGGAACGGCGACCTTGGCCGCCTTCATCGGGGCCGGAGGCCTGGGGGACCCGATCGTCTCCGGACTGGCGCTCACCGACACGTGGTTGATCCTGTCGGGCGCGATCCCGGCCGCGCTCCTGGCGCTGCTGGTGGACGGCGGGTTGGGTCTGGTGGAGCGGGTCATGGCGCCTCCCGGGGTCGGTTAGGCGCCCCCCTCCCGCCGGCTCACGCCTCGGCCTCGGCCCATCGGGCGAAGTCCCGTCCCGACGGCTGCTGGAACGCCCGCAATCCGAACTCGGGCAGGATGGCGATGAGGTGGTCGAAGATGTCGGCCTGGATCGACTCGTAGGCGGCCCACGCCGTGTCGTTCGTAAAGCAGTAGAGCTCGAGCGGAAGCCCTTCGGGGCCGGGCTGCAGCTGGCGCACGAGCAGGGTCATGTCGTCGTGGATCCTGGCGTGCGCCTTCAGGTACTCGAGCACGTACGCCCGAAAGGTCCCGACGTTGGTCAGGCGCCGGCGCTCCGGGACCGTGTCGGGCTCCCCGGCACGCTCGTTGGCTCTGGCGAGCTCCTCTCGCTTCCCCCTCATGTACCTCCGCAGCAGCTCGTGCCGTGACAGGCGCTCGATCTCGTGCTCGGTGAGGAAGCGGATCGAGTTCATGTCCAGGTACAGCGAGCGCTTGATTCGACGCCCTCCCGACTCGCTCATGCCCCGCCAGTTCTTGAACGACTCGCTGATGAACTTGTGGGTGGGCACGGTGGAGATGGTCTTGTCCCAGTTCTGGATCTTGACCGTGTGCAGCGCGATGTCGATGACGTCGCCGTCCGCGTGCGCCTGCGGCATCGCGATCCAGTCGCCCAGACGAATCATGTCGTTGGACATGATCTGCACGCTGGCGACCAGCGACAGGATGGTGTCCTTGAAGACCAACATCAGCACCGCGGTCAAGGCACCCAGCCCCGACAGGAACAGGACGGGAGACCTGTCGGCCAGGATGGCCACCATGACGATGCCGGCCGCCACGTACAGGAAGATCGAGACGACCTGCAGATACCCCTTGATGGGCCGGTTCGCCGCCTCGGCGTAGCTCTCGCGGTAGATGTCGTCCGCGGCCGCGAGGAAGGCGCTCGTGGCCATCGCGGCCATGAGCACGATGAAGGCCAGACTGACCCGACGCACCAGGATCAACACCATCGCCGAGCCGCTCGTCGCTCCGGCCTCGAGGTCCGTCATCGGCACCCTCGCGCCCAGGGCCCAGGCGATGCCCGCGTACGTGACGACGGCCGGCGCGATGTGGGCGATGCGGTCGAAGACCTTCCGTTCGATGACGTGGTCGTCCCAGGTGGAGCGGGTGTGGGCGGCCACGCGTCGGATGAGCCTCAAGAAGACACGCTTGACCACGACGTCGGCCAACCAGGCGGCCACCAGGAGCGCCCCGACGCCGACGAGCATCCTTCCCCATCCCACTCCTCCACCTGAAAACAGATCGTGCATCGTTCGGCTACTCCTCTCGTCGGATCGGGTGAGCCCGCGGCCCGCGGATAGCGCCGGGGCGGCCGCTCAGCGTGCCAGCACGCCCCTGAGTCCGCCTCCCACGAGGCTGGAGACGTGGGTCAGCACCCTCGGGAGGGCGAAGCCTCCCGGGCCGGCCAGATAACGAGGCTCCCATGCGGGGTCGAACTTCTGTTTGTAGGCGCGGAGCCCCTGGAAGTTGTAGAAGTGCTCGCCGAGCCGGAACAAGGTCGCACCGAACCGGCTCCACGAGGGAGCGAGTGGACCCTCCGCCAGGCCGGAGAGCGGGGCCATACCCACGCTGAACCTCGTGAAGCCCTCTTCCTTCGCCCAGAGGATACTCTGGATGAACAGGTACTCCATGGCCGAGTCGGGTGACGTGGTCGGCTCGTATCGCATGAGATCCGGGGCGCACTCCGACCCGGGCGTGCCCACCAGGAGGTTGGAGAACGCCACGGGGATCCCCTCCACGTTCAGCAACGCCGCCGGGAATCGGCGCAGGTAGTCCGCGGAGAAGGAGCCCAGGGAAAAGCTCTTCTCCCGGGCGCTCTTGGCCTCCATCCACGCGTCGGAGATCTGCCGCAGTCGCGGCAGGTGGGGCCCGACCTCCTCCGGCGGGACGACCTCGAAGGCACCTCCCGCCCGCTCGGTCCGTCGGAGCGTCTGCCGCAGGCCCGACCGGCGGCTGCCCTCCATGCTGAACGACGGGAGGTCGATGATGCCCTCTTCGCCGAGCTTGATCAGGGCGAGACCGAGATCGATGTAGAGCGGAAGATGGTCCGGAGTGACCTGGTAGAAGACGGGCCATCCCCCATGGCGATACGCGCGACTCCGGAATTCCCACACGAGGTCCGGGTAGGCATCGGGATCGCCGACCGGGTCGCCCATGGAGACCCAGCTCCGGCCCTCGACGCCGAACATGATGAACGCGTCCCGCTTCCCGGAGAAGAGAAAGGCCTTGTCTCCGAGGAACGCGAGGCGGGCACTCGCCCGCCCCTGGCCCGCGACGATCTCCTCGACCTCGGAGGGCACGTCCTCCGCCGGGGTGGCCTCCTCCGGCTCGCCGGGACGCAGGAGCCGACGCACCGCGAACAGAAGAAGCACGCTGGCCGCCGCCACGGAGCTCCTCAGGAACCGAGGCGCGTCGTCACGGAGCGCGAAACGCCACCAGAGGTCCCCCGAGAACGCCACCTCCCGGTAGGCGAACACGCCGAGCCACACGGTGGTGATGAGGACGACGCCCACGCCCATGAGCCACTCCGGAGACACCGGCTCCGAGGTCAGAGAGGAGCGTCGGATGAACTCGCGCCTCGCGGGCGCGAGCGCCAACAGGACCAGCAGCAGCGCGAGGGCGGTCACCAGGCCGCCGCGGCGCGTCGCGGCGAGGACCGCGCCCGCGGCCAACAGCACGAGCGTCGCGTGATACGCTCCGTCCAGTCGCCGCGCGAGGCCCCAGGCGAGGATGAGCAGGAGCGCCCCCACGATGCTGCCCAGGAAGTGCGACGCCTCCAGAAGGGGAAGCGGGAGGCCTCTCAGCACCCAGCTGAGGTGCGCACCCTGGGGAAGCGCGCCCGTCGCGACCAGGAGCCCTCCCGCCACGAACACCGCCGCCGCGAGGACGAGCGGCACGGCGCTCGAGAAGCCGCCACCGACCACGCCGAGCGCTCGGCCGACGACCTCCCGCCTCCTGCGCAGCTCGTAGCCGCCGAACAACAGGGCCGCGAGAACGAGAGGCAGGAGCTGGTAGATCGCTCGAAACGCCAGGATGGACGCGACCGCGGTGCCCTCCGGAAGACGCCCGGGCATGGCGAGCAGAAGGACGACCTCGAAAACCCCCAGGCCCGCCGGCACCATGCTCATGAGGCCGATGACCTGGGCGAGCATGAACGCCGCGAGGAACGGGGCGAATCGAACGCCGTGGCCTCCGGGAATCAGCACGTACAGCGTGGCGGCCGCGCACGTCCAGTCCATGGCGGAGACCAGGAGCTGATACACCCCGGTACGCCAGCTCGGAACCTGGAGCTTCCAACCTCCGATGCGCAGCGGACGCTTCCCGAAGACACACCACGCCAGGTAGGAGACGGCCAGGGCAAGCAGGAGGAACCCCAGGGGACGTACGAGTGCGGGGGGGAGCGAGAGAAGATGCGACTCGGCCCCACCCTCCAGGACGAGGGCCGTACCGGCCAAGGCCAGGAACCCCAGCCAGAACGTGGTCGTGTAGAGCGCCATGATCCGGGCCACGTCGCCGGCGTCCACGTCCCAGGACGTGTAGAGCCGGTATCGGACGGGTGCGCCCGTGAGCACAGGGAAGCCCAGAGCGTTGCTGAAGGCGTAGCCGGTGAACGAGGCGAGCCCCACCCGCCGGACGGGAAGAGCCAGGCCCACGTATCGGACCGCCAGAAGCTCCGACAGAGCCAGCGCCGCGAACGAGCCGGCCGTGAAGAGCACGCCCTCGCCCAGCTGGCGAAGGGGGATGGCCCACAACCCGTTGAGAATATCGGAGAGGTGATGCGCGTGTAGCTCGCGCCTGAGGAGGAAGAGCGCGAGGAACAGGAACCCCACCGCGAGCAGGGGCGAGATCCAGCGACGGGACAGCACCGTCTTCAAGGAGGTCAACTCCCAGCGAGCGGAACGACCCACGGCGAGCCGACTCTTGGGCCAACTCCCGCGACCGCGTGAAGAGTCGCGCCAACCCCGGCGGATTTCAAGCAGGGGCCGAGGGCGACTCTTCTATCTGCTGAGCATCTGCTTCGCCACGAACCAGACGTTCGCCGGACGCTCGGCCAGACGGCGCATGTACCAAGGGAACCAGGCCTCGCCGTAGCTGATGAGCACCCGCAGCGTATGTCCCCCCCGGGCCAGGCGCTCCTGCTCGGCGCGCTGGATTCCATAGAGCATCGCGAACTCGAATGCGTCCTTGTCGAGATCGAGCTCGTGCGCGAGACGCTTCGCCTCCGCGACCATGCGCGGATCGTGCGTTCCGATCACGGGCCGGCCCATCTTGCCTTCCTTGCGCGCCCTCAGCATCGCCCCGGTGATGCGGATGTAGTTCTGGTCGACGTCGGCCTTCTTCGGAAAGGCGACCTCGGGGGGCTCCTTGTAGGCGCCCTTCACCAGGCGGATCGAGGGACGCAGCGGCATCAGTGCCGCGACGTCGTCCTGGGTTCTGTGCAGGTATGCCTGCAGACACACGCCCACGTTCTGATGGTCTTCCCGGACGGAGCGATAGACGTCGAGCGTCACGTCCGTGTAGTCCGAGCCCTCCATGTCGACCCAGACGAGCGAGCCCGGGTCGCACGCCCGCACCAGGCGCTCCAGCCGGTCACGCGCATGGTCGACGCTCAAGTCCAACCCGAGCTGCGTGAGCTTCAGCGAGATCTCGGTGTCCAACCCCCGTCCCTTGACGGTCTCGAGCACGCCGAGATAGTGCTCGAGCACCGCGTCCGCCTCCGCCGGTTCCTCGATGTTCTCCCCGAGGAGCGTGACCGTGGTCGGCATGCCAGCCTTCTTCAGCTGCTCGGCTTCCGTGAGGGACGCTTCGAGGGTCTCGCCGGGCATGAAGCGGCGAACCGCGCGCTTGACGAACCGGTACCGCGGAAGACGCCGGGCCAGAAACGGATTCGTCGAGGACCACAGGAGGACGTTCCTCAACATCTCATCTACCTCGGAAAGGGTCGTGAGCCCGGACAGGGGCGAAAGGACGCTAAACTATTCTGTTTACCGACGAATTCAACTGGTATCCCGCAGAGGCGGGTGTGGTCCGATCGTTCCGGCGACGGCGGCGCGTCCCTTCGACGAAGCTCGTCTTGCCCCCGTCAATCTCCTCGGGCAACTTGGGCTACC
>CAZVYM010000020.1:0-43302 GCA_964630935.1 uncultured Gemmatimonadaceae bacterium
CGCCGCGTAGCGGTGGTCGCGCGCGGGGTGCTCCCCTTTTTCAGCGACCTGCTAGGTCCGAGGCAGCATCTCGAACAACTCGATCGGGTTGCCGGAGGGATCGTCGAGAAGGACCTGCTTCGCCCCGATACCCGTGACGACATCGTTCCGGAACCGCAGGCCCGAAGCCTTCAAGCGGTCGACCTCCGCCGAGAGGTCGGCCACCTCGAGCATGATCCGGTTCCATCCGCCCGGCTCCGGGCGTCGCCCGTCGGGCATCGGTTGCGCACCGCCTCCCGATCCCCGAGGCGAGCTGAGCACGAGCCGCAGATCGCCCCGGGACAGCATCGCGAAGGCGGGCGCGGGGTGCATGTCGACCGCGAACCCGAGATGATGCGTGTAGAACGCAAGGGCGGCATCGACATCATCGACGATGTAGCGAACGCTGACGGACGCCATGGGTCTGCTCCTTTCTGGAGGGTCCGGCGTCTTGTGACCTCTGGTAGGGTAGGCCCGTGCATCCGATGCTGCACGTCCGCTTGCAGGTCGCTCGACAAGGGTGGCGACGCGCTACGTCGCGCGGGGCCCTTCCTCGTGCTCCTCGTGGGGGAAGACGAACAGCAAGAGCACCACGCCGACCGTGAGGGCGGAATCGGCCACGTTGAAGGTCCAGAACCGGTGCGCCCCCACGCCCACGTCGATGAAGTCGACGACGCCGCGCGGCGACAGGAGCCTCTGCCACGCGTTGCCCAGCGCCCCGCCTGCGAGAAGCCCGAGCGTGAACGGCAGGAGCACCCGATCCTCGGGTACCCTCCGATACCAGACGAACAGGAAGCCGGTGGCGACCAGTCCCACCAGGCCCAGGACGACGGAGACGTGCGAGCCCAGGGGAAGCCCCATGGCCGCTCCCCGGTTGTAGGAGAGCGTGAGCCTCAGAACGTTCCCCGCGATGTGGTGCGGCGTTCCCGCCGGAGCGAGGTGGGCCGCCGCCAGCCACTTCGACACGAAGTCCGCTCCGACGACGAAGACGAAGACGGGCCAGAAGGCGCGGGCTTTCATGAAGGGCTCCGGAGGATCGCGGTTCCATGGCGGGCGGGGTCCCCGAACATGGCCTCCCCGCGGGGGAGGACACCAGGCCCGCCTCCGGGCGGCGTCGACGTACGAGAGACGTGTCGGAGGTGCCACGGCTCGTCGACCACCGTTGCATCCCATCCTCCGGCGTCGCTCGTCCGCCCGTTGACGGCGTCGTCCACTCGTTCGATCTTGGTCGACCCATGAACGCACACGCGCGCACCCCGTTTTACGGCTCTTACGCCTTTACGGCGCCTTTCGAGGCGGCGGGGTGAGCGCGCGCTCGTAGACCACCGAGCGACCGGACACGGGGCCCCGCCGATTCGAATCGGCGGGGCCCCTTCTTTTTTCCCTGGACCTGAACGAGGCCGGACACCCATGGACGCGTTGAAAGACCGCCGCTCCACCATCGACCAGATCGATCGGGAGCTCGTGGAGCTCCTCGGTCGCCGCATGGCGGCCGTCCGCGAGATCGGAGCCTACAAAGGGCAGAATTCCGACGCTCCGCTCCACGACCCGAAGCGCGAGCACGAGCTCTTCGAGTTCTGGACCTCCGAAGGAGCACGGGCCGGACTCTCCAGCCTCTTCCTGGGCCGAATCCTGCGAGAGATCCTCGCGCACTCGCGGCGGGACCAGGAACGCCATCTGCGTCCCTCGTCGTCCTCCCGTGCGACCGGCCTGCGCGTGGGCTATCGGGGCGCGCCGGCATCGACGTCGGATCTGACGCTCGACAAGCTCCTGCCCGCGCGCACCGACGCGCCGGTGGAGAAGGTGGGCTTCGAGACGTTCTCCGCCGCGCTCGACGCGCTCGAGTCGGGAGAGATCGACTACCTGCTCCTGCCGATCGAGAACACCCTCGTGGGAAGCATCCACGAGGTCTACCACGAGCTGGCCCGGCGCGACGTCTATCTGGCGGATGAAGAGGTGAGCGCGGTCGAGCACTGCCTCGCGGGGCTCCCCGGCGCGACCCCGGAGAGGCTTCTCACCATCCGCTCCGATCCGACCACGCTTCAACAGTGCTCCCGTTTCCTGCGCACCCTGGTCGGCGTCACCGCCGAGGGGTGGTACGATCCGGCGGCCGCCGCGGCATCCGTCTCCGAGGGGGGAGATGCGGATGTCGGCGTCATCTGCTCGCCGGACGCGGCATCTCGCAACGGCCTGCACATCCTCGAGCACGACGTCTCCGACCATCGTCAGAACAACACGCGCTTCGTCCTCCTTTCGCGCACGGCCGAGCACGTCGATCCCCGCCTGCCGGCCAAGACCTCCCTGATCCTCTCGGTCAACCACCGTCACGGCGCGCTCGCCGACTGTCTGCAGGCGTTCGCTCGGCACGACCTCAACCTGACCAAGCTGGAAAGCCGACCCCTTCCCGAACGGCCGTGGGAGTATCTCTTCTACGTGGACGTCGAGGGCAACGTCGACGACGAACGCATGAAGGCCGCGCTCGACGAGATCCGGGAGTACACCGGGAGTCTCCGCGTCCTCGGCTGCTATCCGTGCCGGACGGGTGGGGAGCCGGTCCCGGCGCTCCGCCCCCGGAAGGTGGTGGAAGCGGCTCCGGCCGCACCCACGTGCGAGGTGACGGACCAGGCGCCGCAGGTGAAGCCGGCCGTCGGGAACGATCGGACGCTCGCCAGCCTGCCGGAGAGCGGCCGGCGCTCCATCGTTCGCGTGGGCCCCGCGGAGATCGGCGGGCAACGCTTCACGCTCATCGCCGGCCCGTGTGCCGTGGAGAGCCGTCGGCAGATCATGGAGTCCGCCGAGGTCGTGGCGAGCGCGGGTGCCCAGGTGATGCGCGGTGGCGCCTTCAAGCCCCGAACGTCGCCCTACAGCTTCCAGGGGTTGGGTGTCGAGGGGCTCCGCCTCCTGGCCGAAGCCGGTCGCATGGTCGGGATCCCCGTGGTCACGGAGATCCTCAGGGTCGAGGACATCGACGCGGTGGCCGAGTCCGCGGACATGTTCCAGGTGGGTGCGCGCAACATGCAGAACTTCGAGCTGCTCAAGGCGCTCGGGCGGCTGAGACAGCCCGTCCTGCTCAAGCGTGGGATGAGCGCCACGGTGAAGGAGCTTCTGCAGGCCGCCGAGTACATTCTCGCCGGCGGCAACCACCAGGTGGTCCTGTGCGAGCGGGGCATCCGCACGTTCGAGACCGCGACGCGGAGCACGCTGGACGTGTCCTCGGTGCCCGTGCTCAAGGAGCTGACGCACCTGCCCGTGATCGTCGACCCTTCGCACGCGGCCGGTCGACGTGCCCTGGTCGCACCGCTGGCGCTGGCAGCGGCCGCCGTGGGCGCGGACGGGATCATCGTCGAGGCGCACCCCCATCCGGAGGAGGCGCTCTGCGACGCCGAGCAGGCACTCTCACCCGACGACCTGCGTGACCTGTGCGCCTCGCTCCGCCCGATCGTCGAGGCCCAGGGACGGGTGATGTAGACGTGGCGCGGCCATGGCGGCCTCAGGAGACCCAGGTCTTACGGCAGGTGGTCACGATCCAGGACGAGCCCTCACGGACCACGTCGCAATCGTGGCCGGCGGCCCACAAGCGTCCTACGGTGTACGCCACGGAGAGCCGGGCCCGCCCGTCGGAGATCCGCCGGATCCGCGGTTCCTGGGCCACCGCGGCCGGCCATCCGTCCGGATCGTGGCGGAACCGTACACGCGCGCCCATCCCTCGTGCCCCCGGAATGTGGAGCTCGTGGAGCGTACACTCGTTCGCGGGAACCGTCGCCGGGTGGATCTGCCGCAGGGCGTCGATGACGTTCTGCGAATCGGGAACGCAGAACACCGCGGTGCCGGCCTCCTTCCACGCGCCCCCGACGTAGGCGAAGGCGAACGCGAGGCGGTATCCGAGAAGGCGGAGCTTCCACTCGTCGGAGCCCTCCACCTCCGAGCTCGACTCCGTCGTCAGGACCGTGGCGCAACTCGTCTCGGCCAGGCAATCGGAGAGCAGGGGTCGCGGATGGACCGGGATGTCGATCCGGACGACCGAGTCCTCCCACACCCGGACCTGGATCGGGGCGGTCGGGAGCAGCCGGGTATCCGGAAGCGTCAAGTGGTAGTATCCGACCGCCACGTCCTGAAACTCGAAGACGCCTCCCGACCCGGCGACGACCGAGCACGTGCGTCCCCGCTCTTCACGAAAGGGCTTCAGGGAGACCCGCGTCTGGGTCGGCACGCCGTCCTCCGAGACCAGGTGCCCCGTGACGCGCGCACGACGCACACTGTCGGGCCCCTGCGCACGCGGGTCGGGCTCGAACCGGCACCGGACCCATCCGTCCCCGCGCTCCTGCCCCGGAGCCTCGCCCGGCCTCACCCACGCGGCGATCCAGGCCACGACGAGAGCCCATGCGCACGTTCGTGTCCAACGTCGAAGAGTACCCGTCGTCTTCCTTCGCAGAGAGCGCATCGTGTTCCCTCGGCCGGATCCGGACCCCTCAGGGTACCCGCACGCTGCTCCGCCTGCAAGCGGAGCCCTCCCCCCCACCCGGGTCGACGGCGCTCGGGAACGCCGGGGACCTTTCGGGTCGCCCCTCCGGGTCGGTCCCTCAGTCCCCCAGCACGTACGCGAAGATCAGGGGGGCGACAATCATCGCGTCCGAGTTGATGTTGAACCGCGGGGTACCCGCCTCGAGCTTGCCCCAGGTGATCTTCTCGTTGGCAGGCGCGCCGGAGTAGCCCCCGTACGACGGCTGCGCGTCCGTGATCTGGGCGAAGTAGCCCCAGAACGGGACCTCCCGCCTCAGATCCTGGATGATGCAGGGGACCGTGCAGATCGAGAAGTCGCCTGCGATCCCTCCGCCGATCTGGAAGAAGCCGACGGACGGTCGATCGCCGTCGCCGTGGTTGGCCAGATACCACTCGATCAGCGCCTGGAACTGCTCGGTGCCGGTCTTCACGCACTGATGGTGGGGCACGTTCCCGAGCATCACGTTCGCCGCGAAGATGTTGCCCGTCGTCGAGTCCTCCCAGCCCGGGGAGAACACGGGAACGCCCATCTCCTTGGCAGCCAACATCCAGGAGTGGGCCGGATCGATCTGGTAGTGCTCGGCCAGGGACGGATCGTCCAGGATCTCGAAGAGGAACTCGGCAGGCGTCTTCCGGACGCCCTCGGCCCCGGCCTTGCTCCAAGCCGACACCAGACGCTTCTCGAGATGACGCATGACCGTCTCCGGAATGCAGGTGTCGGTCACGCGGTTCATGCCCCGGTCGTAGAGCGCCTGCTCGTCGAGGGCCGACAGCTCACGCCAGGACGGAACGATCTCGTACTCGTCGTGTGCCAGGAGGTTGAAGAGGTCCTCTTCGAGATTGGCACCGGTGCAGGAGATGGCGTGGACCTTCCCCTCGCGGATCATTCGTGCCAGGCTGATCCCCAGCTCTCCGGTGGACATCGCGCCGGCCATGGCGAGGAGCATCTTGCCTCCCCGCTCGATGTGCTCCTCGTACGCCCTGGCGGCCCACACCGTCTCGCGGGCATTGAAGTGCCGGTAGCTCCGTTCCATGAAATCGCGAATGGCACCCACGCTTCTCTCCTCCGTTTCGGCGGTCGCGGACCGTTGCGCCACGGCTGCGTTCGGCCCCTCACTCCACGGCTCGGGGCCGGTGGCGACTTGAACGAGCGGCTTGAATAGTAGTGTAACGACCGCGACATGAGTACGGTGCACCGGAGGGCAGAGGATGCAGGCCGGGCTCCACCTCGTGGCGCGGCTGGACGCCCCCTCGAGCCCCGGCCTATGATGGAGCGTCAAACCCACCGCGCCTACGGAGTAGAGCTTGAAGTCCTCGAACGAGCTCCGGCAGCTGCTCGGCCGCATCGACGGCCGGGGTTACAAGACCTACAAGGAGCTCCGGGGCGAATGGCGGTACGAGGGCTTCGCGCTGCAGGTCGACCATGTCCAGGGCGATCCCTACGCGGCACCCAGCCGCGTCCGAGCCACCCTCACGGCGGACGAGGCCCGCCTCCCGCCGTCCACGTACCGGAATCGGGCGCGCCGCCTGGGCACGGCCGCCCTTCTGGCCCGGACGTTCGCCGGACGCGCCCGGAGCCTGTCGCGGAGCCGCGGCACGGGTGGGAGCGGTACGCTGGAGATGGAGGCGCCCGGCCAGGAGGTGCTCGAGCAGACCGCCCTCCTGATCTCGGAGGATGGCGAGGTCGAGGCCCGATTCGGCGTGGGGCTCCCGGCCCGAGGGCGTCGCGTGCTCGCCCGGGAGGCCGTCGCCCTTCTCCTGGACGACGTCCCCACGCTGGTCGCCGAGACGCTCTCAGCAGGAGCGCACGACCCGACGGTCCTCGAGGAGCACGCCGCGACGAACGAAGACGCCGAGCACCTGCGGGCGTTGCTGCCCGGGCTGGGCCTCGTCGCCTTCGTCGCCGACGGGGCGCGCCTCCCCCGTCGGAGCGGTGTGGACGACCGTCCGCTGGAGGGCCCCGGTGTCGTGCCGTTCCGGTCTCCGGAGTCGCTCCGTGTGCGCGTCGAAGTCCCCAACGCGGGCGCGCTGACCGGCATGGGCGTGAGGGAGGGCGTCACGCTCGTGGTCGGAGGCGGCTTCCACGGCAAGAGCACGCTCCTGCGTGCCCTGGAGACCGGCGTGTACGACCACCGTCCGGGAGACGGCCGGGAGCGGGTCGTGAGTCTCCCGAGCACGGTGAAGGTACGCGCCGAGGACGGACGTTCGGTGAGCGGCGTGGACATCTCCGGGTTCATCGACGGGCTGCCGATGGGTCGGACGACGCGGAGCTTCACCACGCCCAACGCGTCGGGCTCGACGAGCCAGGCCGCGGGCATCGTGGAGGCGCTGGAATCCGGAGCCCGGGTCATCCTGATCGACGAGGACACGTCGGCCACCAACTTCATGATCCGGGACCGCCGCATGCAGGCGTTGGTGCCCCGCGAGGGAGAGCCGATCACACCGTTCGTCGACCGGATTCGTGAGATGCACGACGCGCGCGACGTGAGCTGCGTCCTGGTCCTGGGCGGGAGCGGTGACTACCTGGACGCGGCGGACTCGGTCGTGGCCATGGATACCTACGCGCCCGTCGACGTGACCGAGCGGGCTCGCGCCGTGGCGGTGGCGCACCCGACCGGCAGAGCCTCGGAGGCTTCGTCTCCGCTGCCGAGCCCTCCCGCCCGCGTGCCCGTCCGGGAAAGTGTGGACCCGTCGCGGGGTCGGCAGGACGTCTATATCCGGGTCCCGGACTCGAGGACCCTGCTCTTCGGCACCCAGAGGGTCGACCTGGCGGCGGTGGAGCAGCTCGTCAGCAGGGCCCAGGTGCGCTCGGTCGGCTTCGCGCTCGCGTACGCGGCGGCGCATCTCATCGACGGGGCGCACGACCTCGCCGCGATCCTCGACAGGGTCGAGGAAGCGGTGGCTCGGGACGGACTGGATGTTCTCGACCCTCGGTGTCCCGGAGACCTGGCCGGCTTTCGGCGCTTCGAGCTCGCGGCGGCACTGAACCGTCTCCGTTCACTTCGTGTAGAGTGAGGGTCCGAGATCAACAGGTCGCCCGAGCGATCTGATCGACCCCCCTCCGGGGATTCCGTCAGGAGGCCCTCGATGTTCCGTCGTTCCGCTGCCCGTACGTCCTCGCTCGCGCTCTTCGGCGCCCTCCTCACCACGGCGCCCCCCGCCGCCGCTCAGCAGAGCGCGGCCGATCTGAAGCCGGTGACCACGGTCGAGGGCATCACGGAGTACCGGCTGGACAACGGGCTCGAGGTGCTCCTCTTCCCCGATGCGAGCAAGCCTCAGGTCACGGTGAACATCACGTACTTCGTGGGCTCGCGCATGGAAGGCTACGGCGAGACGGGGATGGCCCACCTCCTGGAGCACATGCTCTTCAAGGGGACGCCCGGCCACCCGGACATCCCCAAGTCGCTCAACGACCGTGGAGCGGTGTTCAACGGGACGACCTGGTACGACCGCACGAACTACTTCGAGGTGCTCCCCGCCACGGACGACAACCTCGCCTGGGCGCTCGGCCTCGAGGCCGACCGGATGGTGAACTCGACGGTGTCCGCGAAAGATCTCGCGTCGGAGATGACGGTGGTCCGAAACGAGATGGAATCCGGTGAGAACGACCCCGGCAACATCCTCCAGGAACGGGTGATGTCCACGGCCTACCTCTGGCACAACTACGGGAATTCCACCATCGGGGCCCGGTCCGACGTGGAAGACGTGCCCATCCAGCGACTGCAGGCCTTCTACCACAAGTACTACCAGCCCGACAACTCGATGCTCGTGATCGCGGGCAACTTCGATCCCGCCAAGGCGCTCGACCTCGTCGTGAAGGACTTCGCGTCGATTCCACGGCCCGACCGCTCGGGGGCCGAGCACATCTGGCCGACCTACACGAGGGAGCCCACCCAGGACGGCGAGCGCACGGTCACGCTTCGCCGGACGGGCGACGTGCAGATGGCCATGACCCTCTACCACGTGCCCTCGGGCTCCGATCCGAGCTTCGCCGCTCTGGACGTGCTGGCGTACGCGCTGGGAGATTCGCCGTCGGGGCGGCTGTACAAGGCCCTGGTGGAGCCCAAGCTCGCCACGGACGTCGCCGCCTATGCCTATCAGCTGAAGCAACCCAGCCCGTTCTTCGTGCAGGCTACGGTGCGCAAGGACGGAGATCTGGCGCGGGTGCGTGAGGTGCTGGACTCGACCGTGATGGGGGTGCTGCGGCGCCCCGTCACCGAGCAGGAGGTCGCGCGCGCGAAGGCGGCGATCCTCAAGAGCCTCCAGCTCGCGTTCAACAACTCGACCCAGATCGCCATCCAGCTCTCGGAGTGGGCGTCCATGGGCGACTGGCGCCTGTTCTTCCTCTATCGGGACGATGTCGCGAAGGTCACTGCCGCCGACGTGAACCGGGTCGCACACGACTACCTCAAACGCAGCAACCGCACGGTCGGCCTCTTCTACCCGACGGCGCACCCGGACCGCGCCGAGATTCCGCCGGTCCCGAACGTCGACAGCCTCGTGCACGGCTACAAGGGCCGGGAGGTCGTCGCGCAGGGCGAGGCCTTCGATCCTTCGCCCGCCAACATCGACGCGCGCACCCGCACCTTCACGCTCGCCAACGGCATGAAGGTGGCGCTGCTCCCCAAGCAGACCCGGGGCCGCTCGGCCATCGTCCGTCTGCGCCTCGCTTTCGGCGACTCCGCTTCGCTGCAGGGCCGCGTGACCGCGGGCGAGGAGGCGGGCTCCATGCTCATGCGCGGCACGCGCGAGCACTCGCGCCAGCAGATCCAGGACCTCCTGGACAGTCTGAAGGCACAGGGCTCGGTCGGCGGTGGCGCCAACATCGGCTCCGGCCAGTTCCAGACCGTGCGCGCCTCGCTTCCCGGTGTGATTCGCCTGATGGCCGAGCTCGTGCGCGAGCCGGCGTTCCCCGACAGCGAGTTCCAGACCCTGAAGCAGCAGCAGCTCGCCAGCATCGAGCAGAGCAGCTCCGAGCCCATGGCGCGTGCGCAGATCGCCCTGGCCAGGCACATGGAGCCGTGGTCGGCGGGCACCCCGGACTACACGCCCACCTCCGAGGAGTCACTGGCGGCCATCAAGGGCGTGACGCTCGACCAGGTCCGCGCGTTCCATCACGACTTCTACGGCCCTCAGGACGGCAACATCGTGGTCGTGGGCGACTTCGATCCGGACTCGATCCGGGCCGTGCTCGAGCAGACGTTCGGGGACTGGAAGAGCCCACACCCGTACCACCGCATCGCGCAGCCGTTCTACGATCCGCCCGCGGTGGATACGACCATCGAGACGCCTGACAAGGCGAACGCCGTGTTCCTGGCGGAGCAGAACCTGAAGCTGAGCGATACGGATCCGGATTACCCGGCGCTGGCGCTCGCGGGCTACATGATCGGCGGAGGCGAGCTGAGCTCGCGCCTCGCGGACCGGATCCGTCAGAAAGACGGCCTGAGCTACGCCGTCGGAGCCGTCATCAGCGGTCATCCGGTCGACCCGTCCGGCAGATTCTACGCGCTGGCCATCAGCGCCCCGCAGAACACGGCGAAGGTCGAAGCCGACTTCAAGGACGAGATCCGCAAGGTGCTCGACCAGGGCTTCACGGACGACGAGGTCGCATCGGCGAAGAAAGCCTATCTCCAGTCACGGAAGCTGCAGCGGGCCCAGGATGGCTCGCTCGCCGCGACCCTCTCCTCGAACCTGTACTTCGGCCGCACGTTCGCCTTCGATGCCGACCTCGAGAAGAAGATCGAGGCACTCACCACCGACGAGATCAACGCCGCCGTGCGGAAGCGGCTCGATCTCTCGAAGATCACGATCGTGAAGGCCGGCGACTTCGCGTCGCTCGGACACGGGGGCGGCCGGCCCTGAACGGGCGAAGACGGGCTCGGTCGTGACGCCACCGCGGGCCGATCCGGGCCTCCCGCTGCCGGAGGCGAGCCCGGCCCCACCCCGGATCGGCTCGGCGGAGTGGGGTCCGGCGCTCCCCGCCGTGGCGGCCGACCGCGCGTTCTTCGTCGAGAGCGGAGCCGTGGCGCTCGGCGGACCCGAGCGCGGCTCGGTGGCCTCCGTGAGCGTCGCGGGCCGAATCGTCGCGAGGAACGTGGAGGTCGACGCGGGCCCGGCCGTGAATCTGGTCGCCGCTCCGGGCATGCTGCGACGGGAGCGTCTCGGCAGATCGGGATCGATCATCGAGACGCTCCTCGCCGCGCCGACGCTTCCGCTGGCGGCCATCCAGTGGGCCCCTCCCGCCGGAGCCCCCAGGTCGGTCGGACCCTTCGACGTGAAGCTCACGCTCGCGCCCGGCGCCGCGGCGGCTCGGTACCGAGCGGGGCCGACGGGCGTGACGATCGTGGAAGAAGCTCGGCCCGACGAGCCTACGATGGCCGTCCTCCACCCCGCTCCGGCGAGTTGGACCGTGGAGGAAGCGCCGGAGGGCGGCGTCCGCGTCCGGTGCAGGGTCGAAGCCTGTGAACGGGTGACGCTGATGCTGGCCTCGGGAGCCACCGAGCGCGTCGGTGCGGCTCTGCGGGCCGGGGCTCACCTGGATGCTCAGGAGCGGCGCCTCCACGGCGACGCCGTGCGCCGAGGCCTGAGGGTGCGCAGCGGGGTCGGGGAGCTGGACGAGGGTCTTTCGTGGGCCCAGGAGCGCCTGGCAAGCGCCCTGGCACGGAGCGGACCCGTGAGACCGGAACGCGTGTTCTGGTCGGCGCTGGGAGCCCTGGCGGTGGGCGATCCCGAGAGCTCCCGGAGGGCGCTTCGCCTGCTCGAGTCCGACGCCCGGCCCGTCGGACCCACGTCCGATGCCCCGTCGGTCGAGCCTGCGGCCGACGCCCTGTCCTTCGAGTCCGTTCCCGACGATGACGCTCCTCCCCTTCCACCGGGCCCGTTGGCCACCTTCGTCGCGGCCCGCCTGGCCTTGACGCTGGGGGAGACCGCGCCCGCCCTCAGGCACGCCGCCGCGCTCGACACCGCCCGCCTGGAGCGGATCCGGGCGGGCGCCGACGAGCCCGAGTGGGCGCTCTGGTCGCTCACCCTGGAGACGCTCGCCGACGCGTTGCGCCACGGCGCTTCCGAGCAGGAGATCCGGCGTCTCAGGGAGGCATCCGCGCTCCCACCCGGCGGACGACCCGGACAGGTCCGGCTCCCGATGGTCGGCGCTTCGGCCGGCTCGCCCGCCACCCCGGCCTCCCTGTTTCGCCTCCTGCTCCGCGGAGGCCGGACGAGCCGCGTGCCACCGGTGCGGGGGCCGGTCTCGGGGCTTCTCGGCGCCTGGGCCCTGATGGCCGGGGGGGAGACCGCCAGGGGCTACACCCTCTGGCGGTCCGCGCTCTCCGCCGGGCTGGTCGGGAGGTCGGGACCGCTCGGAACCTGGGAGGAAACGCACGAGCCGTCGATCCCGGGAGCGCCCGCGACGGCGACGCTCCTCTCCGGGTTCGTGCACGGGTTGCTCGGCTGCTTTCCCGACGCGCCGACCGGGCGGCTCGAGCTTTTCCCGGCCTTACCCGAACACTTCACGAGCTTCGAGGTCGCGAACCTCCCGCTGGGCGACGCGCGGCTCACCTTGACCTACCGTCGAGAGGCCGGACTCACGACCTACTCGGCCACGCCGACGCGGGGCGGTGTCCCGGTCAACCTCGTGCTGGTGCCCAGTCTGCCCGGCGCCCGGGTGCTCGCCGCCCGGGTGGACGGCGCGCCGGCCGATCTGGAATGGCATCCGCACGGGTCGGGCGTTCGCATTCAGGTGCAGCTGCCGTTGGACCGCGAGCGTACGCTCGAAGTGGAAACCCGCTGAGTGGGACGAGGACGGGCAAGAAAAAGCTCGGCCGGGAAGTGCGTGCACCGCCCGGCCGAGCATCGACCAGCAAATCAGTCTCCGCCAGTGTAACCGTGCTCCTCCAGGAGCTTGCGCAACCGTTTTTCGCGTTCCGACAGAGTCGTGCGCGAGATCGTCCTCGCGAACTCGATCCTGTCGGTCTCGGTCACCCTGTCGAGGATCGAGATCGGAGCGCCGTACCTGAGGAGGATTCGTTTGGCGTCGACCGATACCGAATCACTCACCTCGCCCCCTTCGTCCACCGGACCTGAATGAGTGGGAAAACAAGAAATCATAACCGAGCGACGGACGGCTCGCAAACGCTTGTTCCGGCCTGCGACCGCGGTCGTGGGGGTGTCGGGAGCTGCCCGGGGATGCGGAATCGTGGGATAGGGAGCACCGCACACGCGATGCGGAGTCGTCGGACGGAGCAGCCACGCGGCGGTGTCCTCAGGCACGTCCCGACTCAGTTCATCTCCTCGCCGATCTCTTCCTCGTCTTCTTCCCCTTGAAAGGCGGGGGGCAGGCGGAAGGTGATGGGAGCGGTGAAGTGGAAGCGGGGCACCTCGACCTTGAAGCGCTCGCCGTCCGGTCGCACGAACGTGTAATAGCCCTCCATGTATCCGGCGGGCGAACGCAGGACGCAGTAGCTGCTGTACTCGTGGGACTCCCCGGGATCGATCAGAGGCTGCAAGCCCACCACCCCTTCACCGTCCACTTCCGTGTCCTCTCCCACGGCGTCGTGGATGAGCCAATGACGGAAGAGGAGCTGGGCCGGGGCGTCGCCTTCGTTCGCGACCCGGATCTCGTAGGAGAACACGAAGGTCCCGTCGGCGGGGTCGGAGTCGGCCAAGGAAAAGGTCGGCTCGACCCGCACGCGGATTCCGGCGGTGGCCTTCTCGTACGACATGGTCGTTCTCGATCTCCCTGAGAGGAGGTGCGTCCTACTCGATCATACGTCACAACACTACCCGGATTCCAGCGGCGCGTGACATTTCGGCTCGGACCCTGGGCGCGCCTCGAGCGCGCCCTTCCCACGGTCCCGCGCCCACCGCCGGGCCGGGTGCGTCCGGCTATCAGCTACGATCGATGATGATCGTGTAGGTGTTGCCCACGGAAAAGACGATCGCCGAGCCGAGCAGCTCGAGAAGCGCGTTCCCGAGCTGGGGATCCGTCACGGTCACCGAGACACCGATCAGCGTCGTGGTGCTCGGGTCTCCGGGCAGACCTCCGGGAAGACTCCAGTTCTCGTAGTCGATCTCGTAGCCGTCATGCTGGAAGGAGAAATTCGCGGGCAAGTACGAGACCAGGTCCGGCGGAATGACGCCGAGCGGGGTCTCCGCGGGCCAGCTGTGGGCGTTGGCGTTGAAGTTGAGGGCAGCCACCTTGACCACGTCCATGGTGCCCGCGACGTCGGCGGCGCGTGCGCGCTGGATCATGGTCTTGAGGTTCGGGATCGCCAACCCGGCCAGAATCCCGATGATGGCGGCCACGACGAGAAGCTCGATCAGGGTGAAGCCGCCGCGCCGCGTCTCGAGCTCGGGGCTTCTCACGCCGGGGCGACGTCTCGTCGACCGGTGACGCAGGCGCATGATCATCCTCCCGACAACCGGTTGACGGCACTGCCCCCGAAGTCCGCCAGGGACTCGGAGGAGTCATAGACCAGAGCGGCCTGTCCCGACGTGCCTACGAGCTGATAGCTCCCACCCTGGCGGTGGTACTCGACACCCGGGGTGGCGCTGCCCGCGTCCTCGAGGCTCGTGGGAAGCGCTCCGTGCTTCTGCCGGTACGCCTCGATGCGTTGGGCCTGGAGATACATCGCCACGCGGAGACCGTCCATCTGCTGCTGCGCCGGGGGTGCTTCGATCGGGTGTACGGTCACCCACCCTCTCCACGACGGAGGGGCGATGAGCAGGTACAGCGCGAACACCGCGAGATTGATGCCCACCGGGAGCATCCACCGGGGTTGCTTTCTGGCGTCCTGCTTCTCCCGGGCGGCCTTGTCGTGCTCCGCCGCGTGCTTCAACACGGCGGCCACGGCATCGGCCGCTTCCTGGCCGCTGCCTTCGCTCTTGGAGTGGAACGGGCGGACCTTGTCCTCGGAGCTCATTCCGGGCGAGGATGGGGTGCGGGGCGGAGTGTGATGACGGTCATCTGTCCTGCGGACTTCGAGAATACAAGAATGCCGGGCACGACCCAAGATCCAGATCGGCGCCAGCGTCGAGGACCGACGATCGTAGAGCATTGTAGAGGTTCGGGCCCCCTACGACCAGCCCTCGACTCGCCCCTCGCCGGCGGGTAGCTTGTGCGAGGAGCCTCACCGCACTCCAGCCGGTCGCTCAAGCGCATGGCGGACTTCGCCCCGGGCCTCTCGCGTTCCGTGGAAGACTACCTGAAGGCCATCTACGGCATCTCCGAGCAGGGGGGGGCCGCATCCACGAGCGCGATCGCGGAGGTGCTCGAGATCCAGCCGGCCTCGGTGACCGGAATGGTCAAGCGGATGGCCGAATCCGGGCTCCTCGAGCACGTGCCGTACCGAGGGGTCCGTCTGACCGAGAAGGGAAGCCGGGAAGCGCTCAGGGTTCTGCGGCGGCATCGCATCCTGGAGACCTATCTGTGCGCGTTCCTCGGCTACACGTGGGACGATGTCCACGAGGAGGCCGAGCGTCTGGAGCACGCCGTCTCGGACGGCCTGGTCGAGCGCATGGCCGAAGCGATGCACTTCCCGAGCCACGATCCCCACGGCGCTCCGATTCCCACCAGCGCGGGAGAGATCGAGGAGACCGACGCCGTGTGCCTGTCCGACGCCGCATCGGGCTCGGTGATGCGGATCCGGGCGGTTCGTGACGAGGACCCCGGTGGCCTGCGGTCGATCGAGTCGGAGGGGCTGATGCCCGGGGTTCGGGTCCGCATCGAGACGGAGCAGACCGGGCCCCAGCCGATCGTCGTATCGCTGCTCGATCTGGGCGGCGCGCGCCGGACGGTCCCGGGAGACCTCGCCCGCAGGATCTTCGTCGTCCCCGACACCCCGTGACGGGCGCGCCGGCCGCACGGCCCATTGTCCTCGGCGTGGCCGGGGGCAGCGGCTCCGGCAAGTCCACCGTGGTTCAGGGACTCGTGCACAGGCTCGGGCGCGACGCGGTGACCGTCCTCTGCCACGACGCGTTCTACCGGGACCTCTCGCACCTGGCTCCGGACGAGCGGGAGCGAGTCAACTTCGACCATCCGGACAGCCTGGAGACCGATCTCCTCGTCGCAGACCTCGGGCGGCTCCTGGAGGGGGCGACGGTGCACGTCCCCTCCTACGATTTCACGACCCACACCCGCCGGCCCGCCAAACGTGCGGTCGAGCCCGCACCCGTCGTGATCGTGGACGGCGTGCTGGTCCTCGCCGAGCGACGGCTCCGTGAGCTCATGGACCTCAAGGTCTTCGTCGACACCGCCCCGGACGTCCGCCTCGCGAGGCGACTCCGCCGGGACGTGGTCGAGCGCGGCAGGAACGCCGCTTCCGTCCTCGATCAATACGAGACGACCGTGCGCCCGATGCACCTGGCGCTTGTGGAGCCGAGCAAAGGCCACGCCGATATCGTGATCACGGAAGGCGGGCACAACCAGGAGGCGCTGGACGCCGTGGCGTCTCGAGTGAGGAGCCTCCTGTCGGACAGGCTCGGAGAGGCGGGTGGGCAGCGCCCGCGAGGGAAGCCGTGACCGGTCGGCATTCGCTCTGTCGACCCCGCATCCCCGCCACCCACTACTCGAACCAGTGTGAGAGCCTCTCGAGAGCACCCATCAGGTCGGGCTCGGAGTGCAGCACACCGAGGAGCGGATCGTCCTTTCGACGCGCCATCCTGCGAGGCACGCTCCGGATGGTGTGCCGACCGATGCTCAGGCGGCCGTTCACCTCTCGCCAGGCCAGCGGAGTCGAGACCGTCGCTCCCGGGAGTGGCCGAACGGTGAACGGAGCCGCCAGGAGCCGGCCGTGCCCGTTCTGGACGAAATCGACGTAGACCTTCCCGCCACGCCTCACGGGATTGCGCTGGAGCGTGGCGATCTCGGGCCGTTCCGCGACCACCACCCGTGCCAACAGCTGGGCGAGGGTGCGGGACTGCTCGTAGGTCAGCCGCGCCGCCAACGGAATCAGGACGTGGATCCCGGAGGAACCGCTCGTCTTCACGAACGTGGGAAGCCCGATCTCGTCACCCAGATCGTGCAGGACGCGAGCGATCTCCACGACGTGCCGGAACGGAGCGTCCTTTGGATCGAGGTCGAGAACGCACCAGTCCGGCTGCGAGAGCGACGATACCCGGCTCGACCAGACGTGCAGGGGAATCGTACCCAGATTCACCACGTAGAGGAGCGACTCCACGTCCTCGACCACGAAGTACGACAACTCCCGCTCGGAGCTCTCGCTCCAGAGGGTCACGCGGCGGATCCACTCCGGCGCGTAGGGCGGAGCGTCCTTCTGGAAGAATGACTTGCCGTGGATGCCGTCCGGGTAGCGGGTCATGACGAGCGGACGGTCCTCCAGATAGGGAAGCATCCACTCGGCGATCCGGCGATGGTATTCGACGAGGTCTCCCTTGGTGTAGCCGTCCTCCGGCCAGAAGACCTTGTCGAGGTTCGTGAAGGGCACCGCGCGATCATCGTGCAGGGCCACCGCCGACGCGGAGGAGTCGGGCTCCTCGGCCAGCCCGCGGTCCACCGCGCATTCCTCCGCTCGCTTGTCGGGCCTGAGGCGGGAGAAGACGGGCTGTCTCGCGAGCCCGTCTTCGGTGAGCTCCTTGTAGCGAACCTCGACCACCAGCTCCGGACGGACCCAATGGTGCTTCTTGCCGCTCGGGACGGCGCCGTGCTCACAAGGGCAGGTCGCGATCTCCCTCTCCTCGAGCAGCGTCGAGAGCTCGTCCAGCAGCCGGTCCGTGAACCCGCTCCCCACGCTGCCCAGGTAGCGAAGCCCGGCTTCGTCGTACCGCGCGATGTGGAGCGCCCCGAAGCCCTCACGGGATCCTTTCGGCTCCGTCCATCCCACGACCACGAAGTCGTCGACCCGCACGGCCCGAACCTTGACCCAGTGTCTGGAACGGCCTCCGCGGTAGGGAGCGTCCGCCTTCTTGGCCACGATCCCTTCGAGCCCCATCTCCGTGGCCTGGGCGTACATGGCCTCGCCCTGGACCGGAATGTGGTCGGAATACCGGATCGGTCCGACGCTGGGGAGGATCTCGCGCAGGATCCCCTTCCGCTCGAGCAACGGAAGCGGTCGTAGATCGTACCCTTCCACGGCGAGGACGTCGAACACGTAGTACGACGCCGGGAGCTCCACGGAGGCCATGAGCGCGTCGGTCCGGCTCAAGATGCGGCCCCTCTTCTGCAGCCTCGAGAACGAGGGGAGCCCGTCGCCGTCGTGGACGACGACCTCTCCATCGAGGACGAGCCCTTCGTAGGGGAGTCCCCTCACGGCCCGCGCCAGCTCCGGAAACGTGTCGGTCAGGTCGTTGCCCGCCCGCGACCGCAGGTGGGCCGCCCGCTCGCGGCGCTCTGCCAGCAGGCGATAGCCGTCGTACTTGATCTCGAAGATCCAGCCTTCTCTCGTGAACGGCTCATCCGCGGCTTTGGCGAGCATGATGCCCACGTCGGCGGCGCGCACTTGTCGGGCTTTGGCCTCCGTACGGGACAGCCGCTCCGCCAGCGCCTCGGCCCTGGCGTCCGCCCGGGGAAGCTCGTCCACGGTCAGGCCCGAGTAGACGGAGTCGTCGGGGTACGACTCGGTGCTCCCGGACTCGTCCATGAAGGCGTCGCGCTCCTTGATGAGCAACCACGAGCTCTCGGACTGCCGTGTCTTCACGATCGTCCAGAGGCCATGCAGCTTGTAGCCCCGGAGCTCGAAGAGGAGCTTGCCCTTCTCCAGCCCTTCGTGCGGATCCTCGACGGGGACCCAGACCCCCCGGTCCCACACGATCATCGCGCCCGCCCCGTATTGGCCCTCCGGGATGACGCCCTCGAACTCCGCGTACTCGAGGGGGTGATCCTCGGTGCGGACGGCCAGCCGCTTGTCGGCCTGGTTCGGTGAGGGACCCTTCGGCACGGCCCACGACAACAGGACCCCGTCGAGCTCGAGGCGGAGATCCCAGTGGAGCGCGCGCGCGGCGTGCTGCTGGACGACGAACAGGCTCCCGCCGGCGACCACTTCGCCTCCGAACGGCTCGGGCGTGCGGGAAGCGCGGCGCTTCTCGCGGTAGGCCGACAGGCGTTCGTCGCGGGAGGGAGTCATGGAATGGACGATACGGCGCGCCGTGGTCCTCGCCAACGGGCTCGGGGCGGGGAGGGGCACCGGGTCCACCCGCCACGGAGGCCGGGATGACGGGGCGTCCGGTTCGATTCCCAATCGGCGCGCGCCACCCTAGAATTCCTCGTACGCGCGGTCGTGCTGGAGGCCGTACAGGGATCACCCATCCACGGTCGAAGCCATGAAGACGCAGACGCCGCGCCGCACCACGGCGCTCCTGGCCCTTTCCCTTCTCTCCCTCCTGATCCTCGCCACCGGACCGGCGCCCGTGCGAGCGCAGTCCTCGTCGAGCGGATTCGTCAAGGAATTCGGCACGATGTGGACATTCGACGCGCCCCCGCTGGACTACTGGCAAGAGACGTACGGCTTTCGGCCGGACCAGAGCTGGCTCGACCACGTACGCCTCTCGGCCGTGCGGATCCCCGGCTGCTCGGCGTCCTTCGTGTCGGCCGACGGCCTGGTGATGACGAACCACCACTGCGCCCGTTCCTGCATCACCGCCGTGTCTCCTCCGGACACCAGCTACCAGGAGACGGGCTTCGTGGCCACCAGCATGGCCGAGGAGAAGCGCTGCCCGGGCATGTGGGCGGATCAACTCCAGTCCATCGAGGACGTGACGGGCCGGATCCGCTCGGCGGTGACCGCCACGGACGCCGTGCGCCAGACCGAGCAGAGGGACTCGGCCATCTCGGCCATCACGGACGCGTGCACCCGCAGCACCGGTCTCAACTGCCAGGTCGTGACGTTCTACCAGGGCGGCGTCTACTCGCTGTATCGCTACAAGCGGTTCGACGACATCCGGCTGGTCATGGCCCCCGAGGAGCAGGCCGCGTTCTATGGAGGCGATCCCGACAACTTCACGTATCCTCGCTACGACATGGACATCAGCCTGCTCCGCGTCTACGTGGACGGGAAGCCGCGCAGCGGAGGTGACTACTTCCGTTGGAGCGCCAACGGAGCGGCGGAGAACGAGCTGGTGTTCGTGGTCGGAAACCCGGGATCGACCGGGCGTCTGCTCACGGTCGCACAGATGGAATACCTGCGCGACGTGAGCTACCCTGCGACGCTCGCCGGCTACGAGCGCCGGCTGGCGGTCATCGAGAAGCTCTCCGCCCGGAGCGAGCAGGACCGTCGGCGCTACGAGAACACCATCTTCGGGCTCGAGAACTCCCGGAAGGCCGTGAACGGCTACCTCACCGGCCTCCTCGACAAGGACAAGATGGCGCGTAAACAGGCCTTCGAGCGGGATTTCCGCAATCGGATCGAGGCCGACCCGGCGCTGAAGGCCCGCTACGGCGGGGCCTGGGACGCCATCGCGAAGGCCCTCGACGAGGAGCGGTCCTTCGCGGCACAGAGCCGTTGGTACGGGTTCGGCGGCTCGCAGCTGCTCGCCCTCGCGGGACAGATCGCCCTCCTGCCGCACGAAGAGGCGTTGGCCGACTCGCTCCGTCTGCCCAACTACCGGGGCGGAAGGATCGACCGGGTGCGCGCGATGGTGAAGCGTGACGAGCCGTTCGATCTGGAGGTCGAGCGCATGACGCTGACCGCCCAGCTCCAGGCGGCGCGGGCGGAGCTCCCGCCCGACGACCCGTTCCTCGCGGCCGTCCTGGGCGGGAAGACGCCCGCCGCCGCGGCCACCGCGCTCATCGACGGAACGAAGCTGACCGACGCGGCCGTGCGCGCCGGCCTCGTGGACGGAGGCGCACGGGCCATCCGGAGCTCGACCGACCCGTTGATGGTCGTCGCACGCAAGGTCGCGCCGCTCGCCCTGGAGGTCGCGAACAGGGAGCGCCCCCTCGAGGCGACCATCGCCAACAACGCGGAGCTGATCGGACGGGCCATCTTCGCCGCCTACGGACGCTCGCTCCCGCCGGACGCGACGTTCACCCTGCGCATCAGCGACGGCGTCGTGAAGCGCTATCCGATGAACGGGACCTACGCTCCGTACAAGACCGCCTTCTACGGTCTGTACGCGCGCGCGGTGGAGTTCGACAACGAGCCTCCCTGGAATCTCACGCCGAGATGGGCGAAGGCGGTCGACAAGCTGGACCTGTCCAAGCCGCTCGACTTCGTCTCGACCAACGACATCATCGGTGGGAACTCGGGGAGTCCCCTGATCAATCGGAACGCCGAGATCGTCGGGCTCGCCTTCGACGGCAACATCCAGTTCCTGCCGAACCGCTTCATCTTCAGCGACGACGTGGGACGCACCGTGAGCGTGCACTCGGCGGGCATCATCGAAGCGTTGAGGAAGGTGTACGGGGCCGGCTGGATCGCCGACGAGCTGCAAGGGAGGTAGGGCTCGGCCAGAGGGTCCTTTTCGCGAACCATTGTCGTTATTGCGTAAGCGACGGCCGTGAACATACGTTTCCGATCATGTCCGCGCGTGCGATCGGTTCCTCGACCATCTCCTTCGGGCTCGTGTCCCTCCCGGTCAAGCTCTACTCGACCGGAGAGTCGGCGCGCCGCATCTCCTTCAACATGATCCACAAGGAGTGCGGAACGCGGGTCCGGCAGCAGTACATCTGCCCTACGGACGACGTCGTCGTCCCGCGCGAAGACATCGTCAAAGGCTACGAGTTCGCCAAGGGCCAATACGTGCTCTTCGACGACGAGGAGCTGAAGGTCCTGGAGTCGCCCAAGTCCGAGGCCATCGACATCGTGAGCTTCGTGCCGGCCGACGAGGTCGACAGGCTTTTCGCCAACAAGACGTACTACCTGGGCCCGGACAAGGGAGGCGCTCGCGCCTATCGCCTGCTCTCGGCGGCGCTGGAGCGCACGGGGCGGGTGGCGATCGCGAAGCACGCGACGCGGGGAAAGGAGTACCTCGTCTCGGTGCGGCCCCACGAGGGCGGCCTTCTCTTGGAGCAGCTCTACTACGCGGACGAGCTCCGGTCGTTCGACGAGGTCCCGGTCGACGAAGGCGAGGTGGACGACGCCGAGCTGAAGCTCGCCGTGCAGCTGATCGACCAGGCCGCCTCGGACGAGTTCGATCCCACCGCCTTCACGGACGAGGTCTACGAGAAGACCCTTGAACTCATCCAGCGCAAGGTGGAAGGCAAGGAGATCACCGCCGCCCCGGCCGAGGAGTCGAAGACCCAGATCATCGACCTCATGGCGGCGCTCAAGGCCTCTCTGGCGGACCAGGAGGGCGAGGGGCGTAAGCCGGCCACCCGCGAGGGAAAGAAGTCCGGAGCCAAGAAATCGACGGCCAAGAAGAAGTCGTCCTCGAAGAAGGCCGCCTCAGGCTGAGACGTCGCACGGGCTCGAAGGATGAAGGGCTACACCACGCGTGAAGTGGCCGACGTGCTCGGCCTTCCCACCTCCACCATCCTCACGTGGACCCGCAGCGGCCTGCTCACTCCTCGGCGTGGACCTCGAGGTGCCTACGTCTTCAGCTTCCAGGACGTCGCGCTCCTGCGCAACGCGCGTGACCTGCTGGCTGCCGACATTCCGACCCGCAGGGTCCGAGAGGCGCTCGAGAGGCTGCGGGAGCAGCTCCCGATCGGGAGACCGCTGAGCGCCGTGAGCGTCTCCGCGGCCGGAGGCCGCATCCTCGTACAGGACGACCACGGGATGTGGGAGCCGGGATCGGGACAGATACAGATCGACTTCGAGACCCGCGGAGCCGTGCCCGAGCCCTTGGCCGGGCCCCGAGGATCCATCGATTCCCGCACACTCGATGCCGATGCCTGGTACGACCGGGCCGTGGACCTGGAAGCCGCCACTCCGGAAGCAGCCAAAGAGGCCTACGGAAGGGCTCTGACCCGCGATCCGGACCACGCCGAAGCGCACCTGAACCTCGGGCGCATGCTTCATGAGGAAGGGGATGTCGCCCGGGCCGAGATCCACTACCGCAAGGCGCTCCTCTCGGATCCGCGCAACGCCCGCGCCTACTACAACCTGGGCGTGGCGCTGGACGACCAGGGCCACAGCACGGGCGCGGTCGAAGCCTACCAAGCCGCGCTCGGGCTGGACCCCGACCTCGCGGTGGCCCATTTCAACGTGTCCCGCCTCCTCGAGGCGGCGGGACGGCGGACCGAGGCGCTGGCCCATCTGGCGGCATACAAGCGTCTGGTCGAGGGCGACGCTCGGGAGCGCTGAGAGGCGCGATTCCCCACCTGGTTTCGTGGGGATTTTCCACCTTGACACAGCCCGGTGATTGGGTCACGCTCAATCAGCAGAATGAGGCCCTCCCTGGCCCTTGCCAGCGGTCGCTCCGTTGCCCCTTAGAACGCTCAGCACCCGCATCGCGGTCCCCGCCGGGTTCTTCGCTCTGGTCAGCATGGGGGTGTTGTCCACCATGCTCATCCGCTCCCAGCGGGAGCAGGTCCGCGACGCCGTCGTGCGTAGCTCCGAGAGCATCGCGGAGGCCATCGGGCTGAGCATCGACCGCGACATGCGCCTGAACCACCGCGAGGGCGTCGGACAGACGATGGAGGCGGTGGCCCAGCATGCGGGCATCGAGGGGATCCGCCTCTTCGACAAACAGGGACGCATCTCGTATTCGTCTCGCCCCGGCGAGGTCGGGCGCGTGGTCGACAAGCGCGCCGAGGCCTGTGTGCTCTGCCACTCGGCGAATCGGCCCGACACGGCCCTCGACCCGTCGCGTCGGTCCCGCATCTACACGAACGCCGCCGGCCACCGAATCCTCTCGACGATCCACGTGATCAGGAACCAGCCGGGCTGCCAGGGCGCTCATTGCCACGTCTCCCCGGCCCAGCAGAGCGTCCTCGGCGTCCTGGACGTGTCGATGTCGCTCGAGCCCGCGGAGGCCCAGCTCGCCGAATCGACGCGGAGTGCGCTCCTCTTCTCGGGTATCGCCGTGGTTCTCATCACGGCGGCGCTCTTTCTCATCATCTCGTGGAGCGTGCGCCGCCCGATCAACCGGATGGTGGCCGCAACGCGCAGGGTGGCCGTGGGAGACCCGAGACTCTCGGTTCCCCGTGGTGCCGCGCGGGAGATCGGGATCCTGGCCGGCGCGTTCAACGAGGCGGTGGAGAGCCTGAACAGCTCGCAGCGCAATCTCGAGGAGTGGGTGGACACGCTCGAGCACCGCGTGGCCCAAAAGGCGGCGGAGCTGCGTGAAGCCCAGTTCCAGGTCGTCCGGGCCGAGAAGCTGTCGTCGGTGGGGCTCGTGGCCGCGGGCATCGCCCACGAGCTGAACAGCCCGCTCATGGCGATCATCACGTACAGCTATCTCGTGCGGAACACCGTTCCCCCCGATTCACAGGCGTTCGAAGACCTGCGCATGATCGAGCAGCAGGCCAACCGTGGCGCTACCATCATCCGCCAGCTCCTCGACTACTCGAGAAAGCAGGAAGAGGCGCCGGAGACGGAGCCTTGCCTGGTGGGCGACGCCGTCGAGGGGGCACTGGATCTCCTCAAGGTCGAGACCCAGAATGCGGACGTGCACGTGAGCGCATCGATTCCCGACGACCTCCCCGCAGTGGAGGCCCAGGAAGGCCAACTCCTGCAGGTCTTCGTCAACCTCGTCATGAACGCCATCCAGGCGATGCCCGAAGGCGGCGATCTCGTGATCGAAGCCGACACGGTGTCGCGGAGCGACTATATCGACGCGAACCTCCCTCCGCACCACGGCCATGAGCTGGTCCGGGTCATGTTCCGGGACACCGGCATCGGGATTCGTCCGGACGACCTCACCAAGGTCTTCGATCCGTTCTTCACGACGAAGCCCGTCGGACAAGGCTCCGGCCTCGGACTTTCGGTGTCCCAGGGCATCATCCGTGGATACCGGGGCGCCATCCTGGTCGACAGTGACGGGCGGACCGGGACCGTCTTCACCGTCCTTCTTCCCGTACCCGAGCTTCCCGAGGCGATCGCGAACGCATGAGCGACGAGAGCAAATGGGCCGAGCCCCCCCGCGTGCTGGCCATCGACGACGAAGCGGTGGTCTGTGAGAGCATCCGAAGGGTCCTCGTACCCGAGGGTTACCACGTCTCCACGAGCACGTCGTCCAGCGAAGGGCTCGATCTGATCAAGAAAGAGGCCTTCGATCTACTGCTCCTGGACATCAAGATGCCCGAGGTCGACGGCATCGAGGTCCTCCGCCGGGTGAGCGATCTCTCGCCGGAGACGGAGGTGATCATCATCACGGGTTACGCCACGATCGAGACGGCCGTCGAAGCCATCAAGCTCGGCGCGTTCGACTACCTCGAGAAGCCCGTGAGTCCGCCCCAGCTCCTGGTGGCCGTGGCGCGAGCGCTCGAGCGCAAGCAGCTCGTCGACCTGACCCAGCGGCTGCGATCGGAGCTCGAGACGCGCTACAGCATCGGGAACGTGATCTGCTCCTCGGCGGGCATGCGCAAGGTCATGCAGCTGGTGGCCAAAGTGGCGCCGACCAACAGCACCGTGCTGGTGACCGGAGAGACCGGCACCGGCAAGGACCTCATCGCGCGAGCCGTCCACTACAACAGCCAACGCAGGGACGCCCCCTTCGTGGTGGCGGACTGCGCGTCGCTGAGCGACTCTCTGCTCGAGTCGGAGATCTTCGGCCACGTTCGGGGGGCGTTCACGGGCGCGGTGCGGGACCGGAAGGGGCTGGCCGAGACGGCCCGGGGCGGCACCCTCTTCCTGGACGAGATCAGCACGATGGCTCCGTCGGTTCAGGGTAGCCTGCTCCGTCTGCTCCAGGAGCGGGAGATCCGGCCCGTGGGGTCGGACAAGCCGGTCTCCGTGGACGTGCGTCTCATCGCCGCGACGAACCGGGACCTGCAGGAGATGGTGGACGAGGGGTCCTTCAGGGAGGATCTCTTCTACCGCTTGAGCGTGTTCGCCATCCGGATCCCCCCTCTCCGCGACCGTCGCGAGGAGATCCCGCTGCTCGCGCACCACTTCGTGAAGCGCTTCTCGGCCCAGTTCAAGAAGCAGATCGACGGCATCACTCCGACGGCGATGGCCGCGCTCGAGGCCCACGATTGGCCGGGCAACGTCCGGGAGCTGGAGCACGCCATGGAGCGGGCGGTCCTGCTCGCGGAGGGCGGCGCGATCGACCTCACGGCCATCCCCACCATGGTCGAGCACGCTTCCTCGGCCGAATGGGACGACGTGCCCGACGACGCCCGGACGCTCGCCGCGCGCAAGAAGGAGCTCCGGGACGAGGCCGTCGAGCGCATCGAGAAGCTCTTCGTGTTGAAGGCGCTCCAGAACGCGGAATGGAACGTCACCCATGCCGCCGAAGCGGTGGGGATGAAGCGACCCAACCTGCACGCCCTCATGCGCAAGCACGGGATCACCAGCCCCCGCGGGTCTGGCGACGAGGACGCCGATGGCTCGGAGTCGTTGTCGGAGTAGGCTTTTCCCGGGTGTATGGAAAGAACATACACCGTATACAGGGCGCACCTCGACGCCCTATGTCACTGTCGCTATTGAAGTTAGGGGCACACATGATTTGCCGGCCGGCTTCGGGCGGCCTCGAGGTGTATGTGAGATGCATACGATTCGCGCCTGCAAGGCCTCCGGCGCGAAATCGCACCCACACCGTAAGTCATTGGAAAGGAACGACTTGTGCGCATGTCGCACTTTTTGGCACAAATGGCACAGCCCTTGCCTTTCGTGTGGGTGCCGGGAGCCAAAGACGGCTGACCCGGTGGGATCGGCCCCCATGGGCCGGAGGAGGATCTGACGGTGTCGTCGACAGTCTTGCTGGCGGATTCCGAGCGAGCGGCCGCGTTGGCCGCCAAGCTTTCGCCTCCGGACCGAGACGTGGTCTGGTATACGAGCCTTGCAGAGCTCGTCCACAAGCAACCGTTGTCGTCCGTCTCCGTGCTCGTGGTTCATTCGGAGGAACGACCCAAGGGCGTCATGCTCGCCACTCTGGGACGAATGAGCGTCGAATACCCCGGCATGCAGAAGGTCGCGGTGATCGAGGGGACTCCTCCCCTTCTGATCGCCGAGTACCTGACGGCCTGCGGCGTCGCGCTGTTCCTGACGCAGCCGGTGGAAGGGCGACTGGACCAGCTGATCTCCATCGTGGATCGGATGCGCGAGCGCGGGCGTTGGATCGCCGGCGCGAGCGAACAGGAGGCCTGAACAATGAGCGCCAAGAACAGGGTGTTGTTCGTAGATGACGAGGAGGTGGTCCGCACGAGTTGGAACCGCTTCCTCTCGGAGAAGGGGTTCGACGTCACCACCGCCAACGACGGTGCCAGAGCCATCTCGGAGCTCCGTGAGCATCCCGTGGACGTGGTTGTGTCCGACCTGCGGATGCCCACCGTCGACGGCCTGGAGCTCCTCGCCTGGCTCAGGGAGGAGCAGCCCGAGACGCGGTTCATCATGCTGACCGGGTACGGGACCCAGGAGGTCGAGCGCCGCGCGAAGGAGCTGGGTGCCTTCGGGTACCTCAACAAGCCCATCAGCCCGGAGACCCTCGCGGCTCTGGTCACCGCGGCAACGCATCTGAAGATCATGGACTTCGGTGCGGTCGAAGCGCCCGAGCAGGTCGCGGAACCGGCCGTAGAGATCGAGCCCGTCGTCGAGGAAGCGTCGCAGGACGGTGACGACGTCGAGCGCGAACGGAGCAAGCTGAGGGAGTCGGCCGGGGTCGTGGGCGGTCTGATCGCCGCACCCATCATGGGCCTGGCGTTCGTGATCTTCCTCCCCGTCATCGGCTTCGTGGGCCTGACGTGGTACGTCGGCCGGGCCCTGGTGGACGCCGTTTCAGCCGCAAGGGGCTGAGTCAGGACATAGAGAGAAGAATGGACATGCACGCAGGCCGTGAATCCACGATGAAGCTCGCCACGTTCCTGGTCGCGCTCGCCCTCGGGGCGAGCGTGGCCGGCGCGGCCGCCCAGGAGCCCGAACAGGTCCAGACCGTCTGCGCCTCGTGCCACCAGGATCTGGATGTCGCCCGCTTCAGGTCGTTCCATCACGGCGACACCGTCGGGTGCCTGTCATGCCACCACATAGGCTTCAGCAACGACTCGGCACAGGTGGTCGCGGAACGCATCAAGGCATGCGAATCATGTCACAGCGACGTGTCGCCTTCACACCTCGGGATCACGGAGGGAGCGCCCGCCTGCACGACGTGCCACTCCATCCACTCGGATCCGCCCATCGCCGACGCGGGCCCCGAGCTCTCTCAGCGCTGTCGGACGTGCCACGATACCCGTCACGCCCTTCACGCCGGGATCGCCAACGGGCCCGACTGCACCGACTGCCACACGTTACACGGTGAGCTCCACCCGGAGACCACCGACTCGACGCTGGCCAACCGATGCACGAGCTGCCATGAGCCTCACCCGACGCACGTGCGCTCGGCCGAAGGCTTCCCTCTCTGCCTCGACTGCCACACGGTCGACGGCACCCCGCTGCGAGACGAGTCGCCGGCCCAGCAGTCGACGCTGTGCGCGTCGTGCCACGAGGTCCACCCGACCCACGAGGGCGTGAAGGAAGGGGCCCCGCTCTGCACCGACTGCCACTCGGTTACCCGGGATCCACCGCTCGACTCCGCCGGACCGGCCATGTCGAGGAGGTGCGCGACGTGCCACGAGCAGGCCATGTCGCAGTTCGAGCTCGGAGGCCATGCCGACGGACTGAAGAAGGGAGATCCGAACCCCGACCTCCCGACGTGCGTGACGTGCCACCCCGCCCATGTGGAGGCGGGAACCGTTCAAACCTCGGTGCGCCTGCAGGCGACGGAGCACTGCATCAAGTGCCACTCCAACCGGAAGCTGTCGGAGAAGTACGGGCTCCCCGTGAACGCGGTGGCTTCGTACGAAGACGACTACCACGGTGCGACGCTCCTCTTCCTGGCGGACAATCCCGACGCTGCGGAGCAGCCGGACGTGCTGACATGCGAGGACTGCCACGGACCGCACGCGGTCGGTTGGAGCAGTCAGAAGCAAGTGTCACAGGTGTGCCTCAAGTGCCACCAGAAGGGTGATCCGAAGCTCGCCGGAGCATGGCTCGGTCACGCGCCGATCGGCCCGAAGAACCAGCTCGTCATCTGGCTCGTACGGCTCTTCTACTTCATGCTGATCCCGACGGTGCTCATCGGGCTCACGCTGAACATCCTCTTCGAGCTGCGGCACCAGAGAGCGAAGGGCGCGCGGCTACGTGACGCCCTGGAGGCCTTGCCCGCTCGCTTCCTGGAGCGGAAGAAGCGGAAGAAGACGATGGTCCCGCGCTTCAGCCTGGTGGAGCGCCTGGAGCACGCAGCCGGGATGGTGGTCTTCATCATGCTGGTCGTGACCGGGATTCCGCAGACACAGCCCAACGGGCACATCAGCCACGCCATCATCGCGTCGTTCGGAGGCATCGGCAGCATCCGGCTCGTCCACCGGATCATGGGCTTCTCCTTCGTCGCCCTCCTCCTCACGCACATCGTGCGGGGAGTGACCGGCGCGGTCCGCAAGCACAAGATTCCCGAGATCGTCCCCCGCCCCGACGACCTGCCCATGGCCATGCAGATGCTCTGGCACCGGCTGAAGGGGGCCCCCGCGCCGAAGATCGGACGGTTCGACTTCGCCGAGAAGTTCGAGTACTGGGGGCTCTTCCTGGGCGGCATGGTCATGAGCGTGACGGGTCTCTCGCTGGTTTGGCCGGAGCTCGTCACGACCTACCTGCCCGGCATCGTCATCGCCGTGACACGGACCATCCACGGCTACGAGGCGACCTTCGCGGTCCTGGTTGTGATCCTCTGGCACACCTGGGGCGTGATCCTCAGGCCCGAGGTCTTCCCGCTCGACACGTCGATCTTCACGGGCAAGATCAGCCTGGAGCGGCTCAAGGAAGAGCACCGCGCGGAGTACGAACGGCTCTTCCCGGAAGGCCCGGAGGCCGAGGCGACCGCGGACTGAGGGAGGGCCGAGCCGGGCTGGACGGGCCGGCGGACGCAACAGCGCCCGCCGGCCCGTCCGCGCGTGGGGCGGAGGTCCCTGTCGTACCGGAGACATCGCGCCGCCGCGGCGCGCCGACTGCCTCCGTGCGAACTCCGGTAGCGCGAGGCGACGACTCGTCGCCGCAGGATGTGTCGCCGCAGGATGTCTTTCGTCGAGCGCACATCGACGTCATACTCAGGCGATCCGGAGCCGACCTCTCGACCCCACGATGAATCCGACCCAAGGCAGCTCTCCCGCGCCCGAGGCGTGTGCTCCCCCGAGCGCGCGCCATCCCCGCTCCGTCGTCACGATCCTGCTCGTGGCCTCGGCCATCTCATCGGCTTGTATGGGCGCCGCTGGAAATCCGAGCCGGTCCCGTACGGCCCCCGCGGACCTGGCAGACCCGCCCGTCTCTCCTCCCCTTCACACCCGAGGTCGGTTCATTCTCGACGGCGACGGAACCCGCGTGCGGCTCCTCGGCGTCAACTGGTACGGGGCCGAGTCGGAGGACTTCGCGGTCGGAGGGCTACAGCTCCAGCCACTGGACACGATCGCCGAACAAATCCGCCGACTGGGCTTCAACGTGGTGAGGCTCCCCTGGTCGAACGAGCTGGTGGAGCGTAATCCCGTCGTGCCCGATCGCGCCCTGACGGGAAACCCGACGCTGCGAGGGCTCCACGCTCTGGACGTGCTCGATCGAACCGTGGAGGCGCTCACCAGTCGGGGGCTCATGGTCGTCCTGGACAATCACAACAGCGACGCCGAGTGGTGCTGCGGGAAGGACGGCAACGAGCTCTGGTACAACGAACGCTACCCGGAGTCGAGCTGGATCGCCGACTGGAAGGCCGTCGCCGAGCGGTACCGAGACGACCCGTGGGTCATCGGGGTCGATCTCCGCAACGAGCCGCGCGGCCCCGCGACATGGGGCGGCCCGCCGGAGACCGACTGGCACGCCGCCGCCGAGCGCGCCGGCAATGCCGTGCTGGCCGTGAACCCGAGCCTTCTGGTCTTCGTCGAGGGCACCCGATACGCGGCCGACCTTTCCGGCGTCGGCACGCTTCCCGTGGAGCTCGACGTCGCCGACCGAGTGGTGTACGAGGCTCACGACTACGCCTGGTTCGAGCCCCACGCGAGCTACGACGACTGGGTCTCACGCATCACGCCGCGGTGGGGATACCTGGCCACCGGCCCCGACCCACACCCGCTCTGGATCGGGGAGTTCGGCACCTGCTATCGTTCGCCCGAATGCGTGCAAAGCGACGATCCGAAACAGTACGGCTTCTGGTTCGGGGCTCTGATCCGCTGGATCGCCCAGCACGGAGCGGACTGGGCCTACTGGGCGCTCAACGGCACGCAATCGACGGGCGAAGGCCGAGCGTTCGGTGCGGTGGAGGGCTACGGCGTGCTGAATCCGACGTGGACTGGAGTCTCGAGCACGGCGCACATGGACGCGCTTCGAAAGATGATCCCTGAACGAAGGCCAGGAGGGCAGCGTTGAGCACCGACGAGCGGGTCCCGGTCCGGGTGGCCGAGAGCCACGAGGAGATCTCACGGGCGGTGGCCGGACGCATCGCCGAGATCGTGCGGACCAAGACCGCTTCCGGAGAGCGGCCCGTCCTGGGCCTGGCGACCGGCTCGACGCCCCTCGGCGTCTACCGCGAGCTGATCCGAATGCACCGGGACGAGGGACTCGACCTGTCCAGCGTGGTGACCTTCAACCTCGACGAGTACTTCCCCATGGAGCCGGAGAGCCTGCAGAGCTATCACCGCTTCATGAAGGAGAGCCTCTTCGACCACGTGAACGTGCGGCCCGAGAACATCCACATCCCCAGGGGCGACCTCGGCGAGGAGGAAACCGAGGAGCATTGCGCGGAATACGAGCGCGCGATCGCCGAGGCCGGCGGCATCGACTTCCAGATTCTCGGGATCGGCCGCTCCGGACACGTCGGATTCAACGAGCCGGGCGCGGGGCGGGAATCGCGCACCCGCCTCGTGTTCCTGGACTCGCTCACCCGCAAGGACGCGGCCTCCGACTTCTTCGGCGAGCAGAACGTGCCGTCCCAGGCCGTGACGATGGGCATTGGAACGATCCTCGACGCTCGGGAGATCGCGCTGATCGCCACGGGCGAGCACAAGGCCCCGATCGTGAAGCGTGCGGTGGAGGACCCCATCCACCCGGACGTGCCGGCTTCGTATCTCCAGGGGCACGCGAACGCGACCTTCTACCTGGATGTCGCGGCCGCGGCCCGCCTGACCCGCCGGGACACCCCCTGGATCGTGGGGGAAGTCGATTGGGACGAGGCCATGGAAAGGCGCGCCGTCCTGTGGCTGAGCCGGAGGACGGGCAAATCGATCCTGCGCCTGGAGACCCAGGACTACCGTGACAACCACCTCGCTTCGCTGGTCGCTCGTTACGGCTCGGCCCCGCCTCTGAACGGAGCCGTCTTCAACGAGCTGGTCTCGAAGATTCGAGGCAAGAGCAAGCTCCCCCGTGGCAAACGGGTGCTGGTCTTCTCGCCCCATCCCGACGATGACGTGATCTCGATGGGGGGAATCCTCAGGAAGCTCGTCGAAAACGAGAACCACATCACCGTCGCGTACCAGACCTCGGGCAACATCGCGGTCTTCGACCACGAGGTCAGGAGGTACCTCGACATGATTCGCCGCCTGAGGGCGGAGTTCGGTCTCGAGATGCCGGGGATGGCGGCCCTGAGCGACGGCGTCCTGGAAGAGCTGCGCCGCAAGGCACCCGGCTCGGTCGATCCGCCGGACGCCCAGCGGCTCAAGCGCATCATCCGCGAGACCGAGGCGGTCTCCGCGCTCGAAGCCGTCGGAATCCCGAAGGAGCACGCGCGCTTCCTCGACCTCCCGTTCTACCGGACCGGTCTGGTGAGAAAGGATCCCATCACCAACGAGGACGTGCGCTTGACCCGCGAAGTGCTCGACGAGGTCGGTCCCGATCTGGTGTTCGCGGCAGGTGATCTCTCCGATCCGCACGGCACACACCGGATGTGCCTGCAGGCCGTCGAGCGCGCGCTCGACGACCACGCCCGCCCCCCCCCCCAGGGCTGGCTCTAACGCGGCGCCGGGGAGGAATGGGGCGTCGACGAGGCGACCGTGCTCGTTCCGCTCTCGAGCGAGGAGCTCCGTCGGAAGATCCAGGCGATCTTCAAGCACCAATCGCAGAAGGACACCGCGCCATTCCCCGGCCCCGACGAGCGGGAGTTCTGGCAGAGGGTCGAAGACCGTAACGTCGGGACCGCCCGGATCCTCGAGCAGCTCGGTCTGCCGGCCTACCACGCGATGGAAGCGTACGTCGTGATCAAGGACGGCGAGCCTCTCCGCAATCCGTTGGTGGCCACGAGCTCGCTGGGCGCCTGAGACGAGTGGTCCGGACCCTCGGTCCGAGACGCGCCCGACCCCGGGCGCCCCGAGGGGTCCGGGACGTACGGACGTCCCGTCCGGACGCGTCCTCCAGAGTGGACAGGCTCCGCATCTTCTTGCGCCTCTGATCGGACGTAGCGGTGCGGCCCGGAATCCGTGAGGGAGGCCTCGGATGCCCAAACTCCTTGTCGCACAGGGTCTTTCTGAGACAGGGCGGATTCCCTCGAGTGGCGGCATGCGGTATGCGTAACCATGGGGCTGCCGCAATGAATGTGGCTCGAGCTTGGAGAGATGAAAGATGAAGACCATGACTGACATACAGACCCGGATGAGCACGGGGCAGCTTACGCGCCGGACGCGTAGGGTGCCCGTCGTGTGGACCGTAGGCCTGGCGCTGTTCGCGTTGGCTCTACCCACGAAGTGGGTTCTCGCGCAGGTGTCGTATCCCACGTCGGTCGACGTGACGGGCACCGTCGTGAACAAGGAGACCGGCAAGCCCGTGGCGAACGCCATCGTCTATCAGACGAGCGAATCCGCGGGCGTGCTCACCGACGCGAAGGGCCACTACACGCTGGACGACGTGAAAGCCGGTAAGGCGAGCATCTCGGCCCAGAAGCTCGGCTACGAGACGCTCACCTGGAAAGGGACCGTGGGCCCCCACGAAGGCCCGCCGACCCTGGAGCTTCCGCCCAAGGACTCCGTGCTCGTGGGGTTGCACAAGGAGATCGCCCGGTTCGCGCAGCGCAGGCAGTCCGCCCCGGTGGCGGTACAGTCCTTCGACGAGGGTGAGCTCGCGAGCTCGACCCAACCCAACGTGATGGACTTCGTGGATGCCCGTGCCGGCGTCGCGAACGTGGACTGCCCCGGGCTTCTTGGCTCGGACGAGTGCTACCAGGTGCAAGGGATGATCGTGCTGCCGATCGTGTACCTCAATGATCAGCCGCTCGCCGGGGGCGAAGGCTACCTGAGGAGCATGTCCCCACAGGATCTCTACCTCCTCGAGGTCTACGCCCACGGAGCCGAGATCCGGGTATACACGCCGCAGTTCATGCTGCGGGCGGCCCGGACCGACTACCGACCCCTGCCACTGGGACTGTGACGGCACCGCTCGGGTGAGCCCGGCCCGTCGCCCGGCTTCCGTTCGCCGGGTGCCCGCCGGGTCGCCCGAGAGGCTGGGATCGGATGCGCCTCCGGAGGGTATCTGACGGCTCGTGCTCCCCTGGGCCGGTTCGTACGGCCGGGGGAGCGTGAGCCGATTCGACGCGTCCCCGAAGAGAGAATGCCGCACGCCCTCCGCCTCGCTCCGCTCGTCGCCCCGCTGGTCGGCGGCCTCGCCGTCCTCGTGTGGCGGATCCAGGAGACCCGCACCCCCGTCACGGCCAGGAAGATCCTCATCCCGCCCCTCGGCATGAGCACCGGCTTCTTCATGTTCGTGGTTCCGGAGATGCGCGTACCGTGGACCTGGGCGATCGGCGCCTACCTGATCGGCGCGATCTTGTTGTCCTATCCGTTGGCGCGGACGTCGAGCCTGGAGCGGAGCGGGGACCTGATCTTCATGCGGCGCTCCAACGGCTTTCTCATCATCCTGCTGGCCCTTCTCGCCCTGCGCCTCGCGCTGCACAACTACGTGGGTGCGCTGATGCCCGCGAAACAGACGGCCGCCGTCTTCTTCATCCTGGCCTTCGGGATGATCTCGAGGTGGCGCGCGACGATGTACCTGCGATACCGGGCCATGACCACCGCTCCGGGCACCGAAGCCGGAATGCAGTCGCAGGAAGCTTCGGCGTAGGCTCCGTCGCGGCGGGCGCCGCTCAGCCCGCGCCGCCACCCTCCAGCGTCAGAACCTCGAAGGGCCGCAGCTCGAACGCGTGCGGCGTGCCGGCGGCGAGACGCACGGGAGCCCCTCCGTCCCCCCAGGGGGACGATACCGCGTAGCCCCTCGGCGCCCCGTCGGGCAGCTCGAACGCTGCGCCCACGTCGACCTCGATCGTCTGTGGCTTGTCGCTCGGGTTTCGCAGCACGAGGATGCCCTTCTTCGGGGACCAGGACGCCCACCCGTACGGCTCGAGCTCGGCAGGGTCGCCACCCACCCAGTGCGTGTCGACCAGCGTGTCCCGGTTGCCGCGCGACCAACGGGCGGCCTGCGCGAGATCGTTCCAGTTCTGCTCGCTCAGGAGCGCCGGCGTGATGTACATCTCCTGGAGCTGCGTCCCCGTGCCGAAGTAATCGCGGACCTCGCTGCGGAAGTCGTCGCCCGGGTCGCTGTCGAGACCCTTCGCATGCTTCGCGTAGATCAAGCCGTGGAGCATCAGCGAGTTGAGCGGGTAGAGCGGTCCCTTCTTGACGATGCCCGCATAGGTGTCGCCGTCTCGGTAGGTGATCCACTGCTGCCGCTGCGTCCCCACGCCCGCGAAGGAATGGTCGCTCCCGCCGCGCCAGATCGAATCGCAGTGGCGAAGCCAGAACGGGGACGGATAGGTGCCCGTGGTCAGATTCACGTAGAGATCGGGCTTGAGGTCACGCAGGTCGCCGATGAGCGAGATCATCGCGTCGAAGTCACTGTCGAACCGGCTTCCCGGCACGACGCTCGACGCGTTGCCCGTCCCGTCGAACTTGAACTGGTTGACCCCGTATTTCTCGATGAACTCCACGCACGTGTCGTGGAATCGCTCGTAGTACTTCGGACCCGAGAGCGCGAATCCGCGCTCGTTGGTCTCGAAGCCCTGCGCCTTGCCGTACTCGAGCCGCTCCTGCCGCGGCTTGCCGTATCCACCCCACGGGGACATCCACACGCCCGGCGCCGCCCCGTACCGCGCGGCGGCCTCTCGCACCTTGGTGAAGCCGTCGGGGAAGCCGGGATTGAAGTGCCAGAGGGTTTGCGAGTCGTCCCATCCGTCATCGAACAGGAAGGAGTCGAGGGTCACGCTCCGCTGCACGTGGAGCTGTTCGCCGAAGGCCTGGATGACCGCCAGCGCGCCCGCCTCGTCGTACTTGTTGAAGTAGCCGAGGTCGTACCAGGAGTTGTAGTGCAGGAAGGGGCGGTAGGGGTGTGCCCGCTCGCGCTCGACGTACTCCAGGAAGCCGCGCCGGAGCTGCCCGGACGGCGCGCTCCCCATCACCGACGAGACCGTGAAGGTCGTGCCCGGCCGCAGCGGAAGCTCGCGCGGGAGGATGGCGCTGGCGTGCTGGCCCTCCACGCTCGCATGCGAGAGCGGATGCTCGAAGCCGAGCCAGACGTCGCCGACCACGATCGGCGAGCCCCGCACCTCCCCGGACACGGCGGCTCCGGGAAGATCCAGGTCGACGAGCACGATCTGCTTGATCGGGACGTCCCCCTTCGTCGCCCGCAGTGTCATCTCCTGCCTCAGGTACTTCGAGCCGTCGCGGGCCAGCGCGCGCCACGTGACTCCGAGTCCGCTGGTCCGATCCTCGAGCTCGATGCGGATGCCCTTCCCCGCGACGCGCTCGGCGAAGCGCGAAGCCCGCGGGTCCTCGTGAAGGCTCTCCTGGATCGGACCATGCTGGATGCGCATGTCCGAAGCACGGACGGTGCTCCCGTCCGCGAGGCTCAGGACGAACGCCTCGGACGGCGTCGGGAGCGTGCGGCCGCCGATCACGTCGCGTAGCCCCACGGGTCGGAAGGAGCCCTCCGCGACCGTCCAGGTGCCCGCGATTCCGTCGGTCTCCAGGGAGAGCTCGTCTCCCTCGAGTCGGCACGATGCGAGGGACGGCAGCACGCCGAGGCCCAGGGAGAGGATCGCCGCGCGCTCGACGAAGTCGCGGCGGGTGATCGGACGCATGTCGTACGGACTCATGGGTGTCTCACATCTCCTGGAGGTCGTAAGCGCGGACGGACTCCACGCCGATGCTGTCGGTGAACACGCCGAGGACCCGAGCGCCTCGGACGACCTTCGGCGCGAAGCCGGCCGGTGTGTCGATGGTTGCGGTCACGGTACCGTCCGGCGAGAAGACGAGCCAGTGGCGGGGCACGCGAACCAGGTCCGGCCGATCCGCGAACGGATCATAGCTCCCCGCCCAGAGGTCTCCGCCGACGGACGTCACGAGGGTCCGGTACGCGGGCTCCCGCTCCGCGTGCGGGAGCTTGGCCATCATGGCGCGCATGGTAGCCGTCCTCTGGGCCTCCGGAGCATGGGCCATGAGCGTGTCGAGGAAGTCGTTCACACGCTCCTGGGTGACCGTGCGGTCGTGGTCGGGCCAACGGACGATGCGGGCGAGCGCGCCGTCGGGCCCGTAGGTTCGCAGCTCGGGGGATCCCTCGGTGCCGACGACGAGGTCGTCGCCGATCGTGGCCGCGTCGGTGGCGGCGCCGAAGAAGGGGCTCCCGCTCGCACCCTGGATGTGGGCGAAGACCTCCAGCCCCGGGAACCGGCCGTAGCTCGCGACGACGGCCCCGTCCGTCTGGATCCGCATCGATTCCGACTCGGCACGGAACGGTCCATCGTGACGGGAGCGATCGGTGTTGAAGTCGCTCCCGGTGAACAGAACGAGGTCTCCATTCGCGAGCGAGAGGACGTGCGTCGCCCAGTTGTAGCCGTTCGCGTCCGTGATCGTTCGCATGAGATCGGCGTCGTGGGCGAAAGCGCCGTCTCCGTCGAACACCGAAAGTCGACCTGCCGCCGCGTCGAACACCGCGATCGAGTCGCCCGGAAGCACGGCGATCGACCCGATGCTCCGGAACTCGCCCGGGCCGTCACCGTCCTGGCCGAAGCGCGCCACCAGCGCCCCGTCCTCCCCGAACACCAGGATCTCCGGGGGCTTCCCGTTGGCCACCGCCAATCTTCCCGCGGAGAGCGGCGCGAGCGCCCTGACCTGAAACAGCGTGAAGGAGCCGTCGCCCGGGGTGTCGATGGTCAGAGAAGGCTCGGCGGCAAGGGTCCGCTCGGTCGCTCGGTCGATCTGCGCCGCCGTGTTCGTGACGATGGTGACGCCGGCGCTGTCCACGACCGTCGCGGAGTGGGGGGCAGCGCCACCTCCGCATGCGAGAAGCAGTGTCAGCGTGGAGATCACCGAAGCGAGACGAGGCCTCATGTACCGTCCTTCCTGAGGGCGGGGAGGGCGACACGCAGTATACGGCCCGGGTCCGGTGCTCACCACCGCGGGCCCGCGCCGGTCCTACGGCGTCGTTTCCACCCGGTTGCGGCCGCCTTGCTTCGCGCGATACATCGCCTCGTCGGCCCGCTGGAGCAGGGTCTCCGGAGCGATGGCGCCCGCCCTGACCGCAGCCACGCCCAGACTGGCCGTGACCTGGAACGGGATCCCCGCGGGCGAACGATGATGCAGGGATTCGATCCTCATGCGGATCCGGTCGGCCACGGCCCGGGCGCCCACGGCCTCCGTCTCGGGCAGAAGCAGGACCAGCTCTTCACCCCCCAGGCGGGCCGCCAGATCGACGTCGCGCGACACGTCCAACAAGACCCGGGCGGCAGATTTCAGGACCTCGTCGCCGGCGACGTGCCCGAAGCTGTCGTTGACTTCCTTGAAACGATCCAGGTCCATGAGCACGAGGGCCAGCGGCCGCTCGTACCGCGCGGCACGGTCGAGCTCCTTGTCCAGCACCTCCAGGAAATGGCGGCGGTTGGCCAGGCCGGTGAGCTCGTCCGTCTTCGCCAGCCGCTCGAGCTCCTCGTTCAGCTCCAGGAGCGCGTCCCTGGCCTGCACGAGCTCCTGCTCCATCCGTTCTCTGTCGGTGACGTCCCGCAGGACCAGCGCGGACCGACCGGGGGCTCCGCGCTTGTCCAGGGAGGTGATCGTCACCTCGAAGGCCCGCTCCTCGAGTCCCTCCTTCGTGGCCACTTCCAGGCAGATCCGCGAGGAATTCATCGGCTCCTGACGGGAGCGCGCCCACAAGGTGCCCAAGGTCAGGGGAACATCCCCGTACGGATGAAGTCCGAGCGTGTGCCGAGCCGTGCGGTTGACGTCCACGATCCGTCCCTTCCCGTCCAGCACCACGATGGGATCATGGATCTCCACCATGACCAGCGTCCTCGCGACCGGTCCCAACTTGAGCAGGCGGAATCGGAGAATGCCCCAGGCGAGGAGCGCCGACGCCACGCCGAAGCCGGCCGGTGCGAGGTCTCTCGACACCGACGAAGGGCTCCACCACAGGTGCATGAGCACCGGCGCCACCCCCACCAGGGCGGCGACCACCGCGGACGGCCCGCGCACGTGCGGGCCTTCGGAGCGAGCCACGTGCTTGACCAGCACGACGGTCGCACCCGTCACCATCCCCACGCGAACCAGGTCGGCCAGCCAGAAGGCGGAGCCGCGCTCGATATGGATCACGGCGCGGCCTCCACTCACGACGAGGCTCACGGCACCGAACAGGAGCGTCCGGGTCGTCGGGAAGAAGGTGAGGGCCACCGTTACGGCCACGAACGCGTACAGCAGCCACATCGACCAACTCTTGAGCTCTCGCTCGCGCCCCGAGTAGGAAAGTGCGAACCAGAGCCACGCCAGCGGTGCCAGAACCGCGAGCACGTCTCCCGCCCACACCAGTCGAGGGGCGAACGGGACCGTGGGCGTCACCACCGTGAGAAGGTGGACGAACGCCCAGAGACCGCTGGTGCCCGCCAGGGCGGCGAGGGCCCGGGCGGCGGGCTCCCGCCGATGCACCCACAGGTACTCCAGATCCCGCAGGACCAAGAGCACCGCGAGGAGCGACGGAAGCGCCCAGGGTGTGAGCTGCAGCAACCACGTCATGCGATTCACCTGCGTCGAGCGACGTCACCATCATGCCACCAGCCGCATCCTGAAGCCAGCTTGAGAAGCCTAGGGCTGGCCCGCACCTCCTCCCGCTTTCACCCAGCGGTTGTTGGCGCGGTCGATGTCGGGGAGCTTCGCTTCCGGATCCAGGGTGACGCCCACCACGTGTCCGGGCCCCGGAATCGTCACGGCGAAGTCGTTGCCCCGAGCCCAGATGTCCACGGGTAGCTTCTCGTTCAGCACCTGCCCGTCACCGAAGGTGACACGCAAGAGGACGGGCATCACGAGCCCCGCCTCGTTCTTCAGCCGAACGCGCGTCCCGCCGGCGGTTTCAGTGACCGACGTCACCGCTTGATCCAGCACGTCCGTGCTCGCGAACCACCCGCGCCAGAACCACGAAAGGTCTCGTCCGCTCACGCTTTCCATGGTCCGGAAGAAGTCCCGCGGCTTGGGATGCTTGAAGGCCCACTCGTCCGTGTAGAGGCGCATGGCCTTCTTGAAGGTGGCTTCTCCCATGATCACTTCGCGCAGGAGGATCAGACCGAAGGCGGGTTTGCGGTAGGCGAGGAACCCGAGGCCCGCGTCCCGCAGATGGTCGGGATAGGTCAGGATCGGCTGGTCCGCGATCGGCAGCTGCATCCGCTTGGCGATGTTCTCGGCCGTGGTCGGCAGGGTCGCCATCGCGGCGGGTCCATAGAAATCGAGGCGGGAGTAGTGGTTGATGAACGTGTTGAAGCCCTCGTCCATCCACGCGTATCGCCGCTCGTCGCTCCCCACGACCATCGGGTACCAGTTGTGCCCGAACTCGTGGTCTTCCACGCCGAAGAGACCCGTTCCCCGGGACCGCACCGAGCAGAACACGATCCCCGGGTACTCCATTCCACCCACGATTCCGGCGACGCTGACCGCCGATGGGTACGGGTAGCGTCTCCACTGGTCGGAGTAGTACGAGATCGTGTGCCTCAGATACTGGGTGGAGTTCTCCCAGCCCGGATTGTCCTTGGTGCCCAGCGCCTCCTGGGGATAGACCGACTGGAGCAACACCCCCTGCCAGCTCGCCGCGTCCCAGATGAACGCCTTGGAGGCGGCCCAGGCGAAGTCCCGGGAGTCCCGGATGCGGAACTTCCAGGTGAGGGGTCCCTCTCCTTTGGGCCGCACGGCCCGTCCACCGACCTCGGCCCGCGTCACGATCGGGACGGTTCGGTCGCTCTTGCGCGCCTCGTCGAGCCGCTGGATCTCCTGCGGCGTGAGGACCTCTTCCGGGTTCAGCAGCTCGCCGCTGCCCACGACGATCATATCCCTCGGGACGGTCAGCTCGATCTCGAAATCGCCGTACTCCAGGTAGAACTCGCCCTGCCCGAGATAGGGCATGGGGTTCCAGCCGTGGACGTCGTCGTAGACGTACATGCGCGGGTACCACTGCGCGATCTCGTAGATCCAACCTCTGTCGGCCTGGAAGCGGCCCATCCGATCGGCCCCGTACTGGGGAACCACGAACGACCAATCGAACTCGAGCTGCAGGCGATCACCCTTCGGGGCCATGGCGTGGTCCAGGTCGATCCTCATGCGCGTCCCGTCCACGACGTACGACGGCGTGTAGCGTTTCCCTCCCTGCACGACCGTCACGGACTTCAGCTTGTCTCCGCCCTCCGGAAAGGCACCTCGCCAACGCGCCTGCGAGTTGATGATCGCCCCCCGGCTGTCCGGCGCGAACAGGTTCTGCTCGAGCTGGATCCAGAGGTAGGGCAGCTCGTCGGGCGAGTTGTTCGTGTAGTCGATCACCTCGTGGCCCGTGACGCGATGGGCCGCCGTGTCGAGACTCGCCTGGATGTGGTAGTCGGCTTCCTGCTGCCAGTACTCGGGTCCCGGCGCCCCCGAGGCGGTGCGAACCTCGTTGGCCTCCGGCAACGGAAAGGGGGCGAACATCGCCTGGTTCGTCGGGGGCAGCGCCGCCCCGGCCTGGGCTCGGCCCGTGGACGGAGTCAGGAATGCGAGGAAGAGGGCGCCTGTGACGACGCCCCCTGCGCCGGACATGCGCATGGGAACACCTCTGTTGGGGTGACGAACGGTCGCCGCGCGACGGTGTGGGAGGACACCCCCGAAGGACGGCGTGAAGTCCAACGATAGAGCCCAATCCCGCGCACAGCCAGCCACCCGCGCGAAGCGGGGCGCTCACCGCATGGTAGGCGCCCCGCCCGTCACCCCGCCGCCGGCCCGAGAGGCCGACGTCCTGTGGGCCGGACCCCGCGCTCAGCGTTCCGTCCGCAGGTCAGTGAATCCCCCCCATCAGCTTCTTCATGGGCTTCACCAGGGCGAACATGATCAGCGACGCCACCGCGCTCGTGCAGAAGACCGCGAAGAAGATCTTCTCCAGCGGGAACGTCTCGAAGAGCCCCGCAACCTGCCCGCCGATGAAGTTCCCGGTCGCCGCCCCGAGGAACCAGATCCCCATCATCTGCCCGACGATGCGCTGCGGCGCGAGCTTGGTCATCGCGCTGAGACCCACCGGGCTCAGCGAGAGCTCCCCGAACGTGTGCAGGAGGTAGACGCCCAGCAGCCACTCGACCCCGACCCGCGCGTCCGGACCTCCGGCCGATAGCTTCATCGCCGCGGGGACGAGCAGCAGGAAGCCGAGCCCGACCAGGAGGAGGCCGGCGGCGAACTTCGTCGGCGTGGACGGTTCGGCCTTGTGCTTCGAGAGCCAGATCCAAAGGGCGCCGAAGATCGGCGCGAAGATCACGATGAAGACCGCGTTGACCGACTGCCACCACGTGGACGGGAACTCCCAGCCGAAGATCACGTTGTTGGTGTAGCGGTCGGCGAACAGGTTGAGCGTCGAGCCCGCCTGCTCGAACGCGCCCCAGAAGAGCGACGCGGCGATGTAGAAGACGATGATCGCGACGATGCGCTTCTTCTCCACCGACGTCCAATGACCCGCGAGGAAGAGGAAGCCGAAGTAGACGACGGGCAGAACGAGCAGGAGCACGCCGACCACGTCGCGCACGCGGTCGATGGTGATGGTGGCGATGCCGGAGACGGTCAGCAGGACCGGGATGCCGATGGCGGCCGCGAGCACCGCCAGGCCGATCGTCAGCGTCCTCACCTCCTTCGCGCGCTCCTCCGGGGTCTCTCCCTTGCTCACGTGCAGGCCCGCATCGCCCAGGTACTTGGCACCGAGCCGGTACTGGATGAGCCCGAGGATCATGCCGACGGTCACGGCCGCGAAGCCGTACCTCCACTGGATGCGCTGCCCGAGCCCTCCGGCAACGAACGGAGCGATGAACGCGCCCAGGTTGATGCCCATGTAGAAGACGGAGAAGCCGGCATCCCGCCGGGTCTGGTCGTCCCCGTAGAGCGTACCTACCATCGTGCTCACGTTCGGCTTCAGGAGCCCCGTGCCGATCGCGATGAGTCCGAGGCCGAGGTAGAACATCCCCCGGGCCGGGAACGTCAAGCAGAAGTTGCCAGCCGCGATGATGACGCCACCCCAGAAGACGGCGCGGCGCGCTCCCAGGAACTTGTCGGCGATCCAGCCGCCCGGGAGGTTCGTCATGTAGACCAGCGCGACGTAGGTGCCGTAGAGCGCGCCGGCCTTGGCCACGTCCAGACCCAGGCCGTGGTTCACCACCGCGTCGGTCATGTAGAGGATCAGGAGCGCGCGGCCCCCGTAGTAGGAGAAGCGCTCCCACATCTCCGTGAAGAAGAGCGTGGCCAGTCCCCGGGGATGGCCGAAGAACGTCTTGTCC
>CAZVYM010000021.1:0-5480 GCA_964630935.1 uncultured Gemmatimonadaceae bacterium
ACGAGCGCTCGAGAGGGTTGCGGTCGAGCGTCCAAGATGCGCACCGGACTCGCGGCTTCGGGAACTCTGGAACGCCACCCCGAGGCCGCTCACACGGCCGGCCTCAGCCGAAACGATTCCGGCCAAGTCGGCCGGAGCGTGGGGGGCGCGCCGGAGCGCGCGTGGAGGGCAGGTGTGAGCAACCTGATCGCGGTGGCGCTTGGCCGCTATGGTGCCACGACGTCGGCGGTTCCGTATGTGCAAGAAATCAGCGTCCGGACGTCACATGGGGAAAGCGAGGTTATCCGCGCACGTATGAGAGGGAAAAGGGGTCGGGCTCCTGGCACGGCGAGCCCGGCGATGGGCTGCGCGGGCGGTGTTCACGATCCGGCTGGAACGGACATGGAGGAGGAGAACGATGAACGCTCGACCCGAGGTATTCGACGGCGACCAGGCCCTCTCGGTCAACGACCGACTGAAGAAGTCCTTCACCTCCGTGTTGTGGGGGTCGATGGTCGTGGCGACCGTGGTGCATTTCGCGGTGTTCGCCTTATGGCCCGAGCTCCAGGCGCCGGTCCTCTCGGTTCGCCCCTCCGGTCCGGTGATCCTCACCGCTCCGCCGGACGCGCCGATTCCACCCCAGCCCGACCCGTTCACGCGACCGGCGAGGCCCGAGATCGCGTCCGGTCCGGTCGACCCGAACCTCACGATGTCGAGGACGGATTTCGGCTCGATCGACGTGAAGGATCTTCCGGATCCTCCGAAGGGAGGACAGACCGATAGCGTCGGTGGCCCGCGGTTTACGCCCTACACGGTCGGCCCGTCGATCCTGAACCGGGACGAGGTGGTCCGGGCCATGGAGAAGGCCTACCCGCTGATGCTCCGCGAGGCGGGCATCGGAGGCACGGTCACTCTGTACCTCTACATCGACGAGAACGGTGTGGTGAAGGACCACCGGATCGAGAAGAGCTCGGGACACCCCCAGCTCGACTCCGCCGCGATCGAGGTCGCCGACGTCTATCGTTTCACACCGGCGCTCAATCTCGACAGGAAGACGGCCGTGTGGGTGCAGTTCCCGATCACGTTCTCGGTGAAATAGGAGCCTGCGGCGCCCCGCACCGGGCCGGCCAGGAGGGTGGCTCGGCAACCGGGGCGGAGGAGCCCGGCGCGCAGGGGAGACCGCCCACTTGGTTTGGGGATAGTATGGGCCGTAGCGCGCGGTCGATGCCGGACGGCGGCGGGGCCGCCGTCCGGGCGACGACCTCTCAGCGCGGCGTGATCCGGTAGGTCGCTCCGGCCTCGGTATCGAACCGGATCACTCCGTCGCCTACGCGAGCGAAGGAAACGGCCCGGCCCGCGCGCTCTACGCGCGCGAGGCCGGCGCCTCGCAGGAGGAGCGGCAGGCCGTCCTTCGAGCGGACGACGACCTCGACGGGCCGCCCCTGCGCCCAGGTGATGTCGATCGTGAACCCCCCGCGGGCGCGCAGTCCGCGCACTCGGCCCTCGGACCACGAGGTCGGCAGCGCCGGGAGCACGTCCACGGTGTCGGTGTGTGACTGGAGGAGCATCTCGCCGATGGCGGCGGTCATCCCGAGAGAGCCGTCCACCTGCAGCGCCCTCCCGCACCGGGAAAAGAGGTTGCTCAGGACGTTGTCGGCCAGATAGAGGCGCAGCTCCTCGTCGGCCGCGCGGGCGCTGTCGAGCCGCGCCCACAGGCCGACCTTCCAGGCCTGGGACCACCCGCATCCCCCGGTCCCCCGCCTGTGGATGCTGACGGCGACCGCGCGGGCGAGCCCGGGCGTGCCGCGGGGGGTGATCAGGTCGCCCGGGTAGGCGCCCCAGTCGGGAGAGAGATGGCGGTGGTGGGGCTCCATCTCGTCCCAGTCCTGGAGCCACTCCTGGAGCTGGCCGTGCTTGCCGATCTGGAAGGGCGGCAGGCTGTCGGTCTGCGCCGCCACCCGGGCCCGAAGGTCCGCGTCCCTGTTCAGGATCTCGGCTGCCTTCATGAACGAGCCGAAGACGGACCGGATGATGGAGATGTCGATCGTCGGCCCGGGCTGCATCGTCCGCGCGGTGAGGTAGATGCCGCTCGTCTCGTCGAAGAACCGACCGTTGCCCGGGTAGGCGGGGAAGTTCTCCGGCGAGGTCGCGGGCGCCGTGACGAGCCACCCGTTGTTCGGGTCCTTCACGAGGATGGCCGAGAGGAAGCGCACCTGGTCGCGCAGCACGGGATACCACCTGGCCAGGAAGGCCGTGTCGGGGTCGAACCGGTAGTGCTCCCACAGATGCGTCACGAGCCAGGCGCCGCCCACGGTGAAGTCACCCCAGGAGGGCCCGTCCATCGGTGCGGCCGCCCTCCAGATGTCGGTGTTCTGGTGAAGGACCCAACCGGGGGCGCCCCAGTGCTCGCGTGCCACCGAGCGACCCGTCTGCGAGACGTCGGAGATCAGGCTGAACAGCGGTTCGGTCAGCTCGGGAAGGCCGGCGGTCTCCGCCGGCCAGTAGTTCATCTCGAGGTTGATGTTCGTCGTGTACTTCGAGTCCCACCAGGGATTCGGGTTGTCGTTCCAGATTCCCTGGAGGTTGGCGGCCTGCGTGCCCGGTCGCGAGCTCGCGATGAGCAGGTAGCGGCCGAACTGATAGGCGAGCGCCGCGAGGTCCGGATCCGGAGCCGAGTCGGCCGCCGCCAGCCGTTCGTCGGTCGGCCGGTCGTCGTGCGACGGGCCGATCTCCAGCGACACGCGGCGGAACCACGAGCGATGCTCCGCTACGTGATCCGTGAGCATCTGTGCCTCGGTGCGATGCGCGACACCGGCCAGCGTGTGCGCCACCCTGGCGGCCGGGTCGCCCGACACGTCGTCGTAGCTCACGAAATTGGTCGCCGCGGCGACGACCAGCACCGCCTCGTCGGCTCCGCGCACCTCCAGGGTCCGGTAGTCGATGTCGTGCGAGCCGCCCCGGGTTCGCACCACGACCCGCGTCTCGTGGCGCAACCGACCTTCGATGCCCAGGTAGGTGCTGTTCTTGCCCGTCATGCGCAGCGTGTCGGGCGGAAGGCCGTCCATGTGGAAGTAGCCGGTGCCGTAGTTGGAGTGCTGCGTGTTCCGCACGCCGTGCAGCTGGGCATCGAAGGTGATCGAGCCGGGACGGTCGGCCGTGAAGCGAAGGACGATCACCTGGTCCACCGCGCTGGCGAAGATCTCTCGCGTATAGCGGACGCCTCCCGCCCGATAGCTCACGCGCACGATGCCGCTGTCGAGGTCCAGCTCGCGGCGATAGTCCTGAACGGTGTCGGCGCCGGGCACGTCGATGATCAGGTCCGCGAGCGGCTGGTACTTCTGCTGCTCGTACGGAATGCCCATCATCGTTCGGCCGAAGAGATCGTGGGCCTTCGCCACGTCTCCCGCGAAGAGGAGCTTGCGGATCTCGGGGAGCGCTCGATAGGCGCCCTTCCGCGTCGGGTCGTACGGTCCGCCGGTCCAGAGCGTCTCCTCGTTCAAGGCGATCCGCTCGTGCCCCGTCTCGCCGAACACCATGGCGCCGAGGCGTCCGTTGCCGACCGGCAGGGCGGTGTCCCAGGTCTTCGCGGGCGACGTGTACCAGAGGCGCATGCCACTCCACCCGGGTGCATCGGTCTGCGCCGGCGCGGAGGTGGCGAAGCCAAGCGCGAAAGCGACCATCGGCCCCACGAGGCGGGTGATCCGGCGCGTCTGGGAGCGTCGGGTCTCGGGCGAACGACCTTTCGGATGCATGGGCTGTCTCGACCTCGGGGAGGATCCGTACGTGGCTCGGAAGAGCGTGAACCTACGGTGCGCTCACGACCTTCACCACCGTAACGGACGATGCTCGTGCCCCCGGTCGCGACGCCTCCGGCGGATTTCTCCCGGCCTTCCGGGGTAGGCCCTCCACGGCTCGATCTCCCAGGAACCCACGAAGACGGAGCGACTCCGTGATCGTCGACTGCCACGTACACGTGAACCGATACGCCGACGGCGAGCCTGCGGACCCACGCGAGCGCGTGGCGGTGCTCCGTACCGAGATGGATCGCCATGGCGTCGACTACGCGCTCATCCTGTCGAGTTATCTGCAGAACGATCGTCGCCCGGGCCCGACCGAGCTCCTGGAGATCGTCGGCGATGATCCGCGCCTGGGTGTGGTGGCCGGAGTCAGCTACGAGAGCTACCGGGCGGCCGACCTCGCCGAGCTGCGGGTGCTGCTTCGGGAGGGGCGCATCAAGGGGCTGAAGCTCTACCCGGGCTACGAGGCGTTCTACGTGCACGATCCGCGGATGCGCGTGGTCTACGAGCTGGCCGCCGAGTTCGGGGTGCCCGTGATGATCCACACGGGCGACACGTACGATCCCAGGGGAAAGGTCAAGTACGCTCATCCGTTGGAGGTGGACGAGGTCGCGGTGGACCATCGTGACGTCACGTTCGTCATCTGCCATCTGGGCAACCCGTGGGTCACGGACGCCATGGAGGTCATCTACAAGAACGAGAACGTCGTCGGTGACATCTCCGGCTTCACCCTGGGGCAGTTCGAAGAGCGTTTCGAGCAGTTCATGCTCCAGCAGGTGCGGGAGGCGGTCGCGTTCGCCGGCGACCCCTCCAAGCTGCTGTACGGCACCGACTGGCCTATCTGCGAGATGGGAAGCTACATCCGCTTCGTGCACAATCTTGGACTCACGCCCGAAGAGAACGAGCTCGTCCTCTGGCGCAACGCGGCGCGCATCTTCGATCTCGATCTCCCGGGTGGGGTGGAGGCCGAGGCGACCGACGAGGCGGGTCCATGACGGGGAAGACGCCGTCCGGACCGCCGTCCACGCCCGAATGGACGCACGACGATCTGTCCGGGGTCCGAATCGTCGAGGTGATGGACGAGCGCACCGCGGTGGCGGAGGACTCGCTCCGACTCCTCGAGGCCACGTTCGAGCGGGGGCCCTGGCAGCCGCTGGTCGAGTTGCGCTCCGAGATCGCGGAGAAGCGACTGGGGCTGCTGGCCGCCTACGACTTTCATCTGTTCGCTGCGCTGGACGCCGACGACGAGGTGGCGGGGGCGGCCGTGGGGGTCTATCTGGAGGGCGTGAACGCCGGATTCATCACGTACCTCGCGGTGGATGCCGAGCACCGGGGGAGGAAGATCGCGCGTGCCCTGCGCGGAGCTCTGGTCGACCGCATCCGCGTCGATGCCCGAGCCGGTGACTGGGACGAGCTCGCGTGGGTGCTCGGCGAGGTCCGCCACGACAATCCGTGGCTTCGGCGACTGGTTCGCGAACGCGGCGCCATCCCGTTCGACCTCGAGTACCACCACCCCGGCGTCGCGCCCGAGGACACCACGACACGCTACGTGCTCTATCGTCAGCCGGTCGGAGACGAGCGGCCGGATCTGCCCGTCCAGCTCGTACGACGCGTCCTCTACGCCATCTATCGGCGGGCGTATCGGGTCACGTATCCTCTGGAGAGCGCTCCGTTCCGGCACATGCTCGAGCAGCTCGAGGGCCG
>CAZVYM010000021.1:5580-23303 GCA_964630935.1 uncultured Gemmatimonadaceae bacterium
AACGCCAGCGCCAGGGCCCACGACTGGCCCGCGGCATCCGGATCGTAACGGCCGACGGTCTCGTTGAAGAAGCTGTGATGGGCCTGCGAGAACACCACGCTGGCGTACCGCTTGTCCGCTTCACGCAGGGCGTCTTCCACGGCGCGCACGTGCTCGGGCATGATGCGTTGGTCCCGGCCCGCCCAGAAGAGGAGCTGAGGGCCCGAGAGACTGGGCACGCGGTCGAGGAGACTCTCCGCGATGCCCCCTCCGTAGTAGGAGATCGAGGCCGCCAAAGGCGTCTCCGCATTCGCCAGGAACGCCGCTCGACCGCCCATGCAGAACCCGATGGCAGCGGTTCGCCCCGCGTCCACGTCCGAACGAGCGGCGAGCCATGCCTGCGAGGCGCGCAGGTCGGCCGCGAGGCCGTCCAGGGTGAGAGCTCGGACGTGCCCCATCACCTCTTCCATCTGGTCCGGCGAGCCGTCGAAGCCAGGGGCGGTTCTGTGGAAGAGCTCGGGCGCGAGCGCCGTGTAACCTCGAGCGGAGAACCGTTCGGCCACGTCGCGGATGTGTCCGCCTACGCCGAAGGCGTCCTGCAGCACCAGGATGCCCGATCTGTTGGCGTTCCCTCCGGGATGGGCCGCCCAGGCCCGCATCGAGGTGCCGTCGTCCACTTTCAGCGTGATCCACGCTCCGCTCATCCGTCGTTCTCCTCCTCGGGGTCGATCGTCGTGGGGAGTCCGCGATCGCCGTCGTCGCCCTCGCCCGAGCCGAGGCCGACGGCCTCCAGGAGACGCAGCGCGTTGCGCGTCGTCGCCAGTCCCGGGCGCAGGACGTAGTCGAAGCTCAAGGTCGCTCCGTGCTCGCCCGGCTCCACGCGCTCACGGAAGTGGAACGCCTGCTTGCGCTCCAGGAGATCCGGCTCGTCCGCGAGGGTGAGGTCGTGGGACGTGACGGCGCCGACGGCCCCCTCCGCGATGAGATGCCGCAACACCGCTCGTGCGGCTACACGGCGTTCCGCCGTATTGGTCCCCTGCAGCATCTCGTCCAGGAGGTAGAGGACGGGTGGCTCGCCGGCCGCCCGGGCGCGAGCGGCCTCGACGATGGCCCGAACACGAAGGAGCTCGGCCATGAATCGCGAGACCCCGTCGACTACCGAGTCGTCCACCCGCATGCTGGTCCAGATGCGCACCTCGGGAAGGGACAGCTCGGTGGCACACACGGGCGCTCCGGCGCCTGCCAGCACGACATTCGCGCCGATGGCACGCAGCAGGGTGCTCTTGCCCGACATGTTGGAGCCGGTCACGAAGAGGAACGTGCCGGCCGGCCCGACCCGGACATCGTTCCGCACGCACGCTGCGGGCGGGAGGAGCGGGTGTCCCAGGCCGCGGGCCCGTAACACGGCATCGGCGTCCGCCGCGGCCGCCTCCTCCCAACGCGGCAGGGTCCAGTCGGGGTGGTCGTGCGCCATGGTCGCCAGGGCGGACAGGGCTTCCATCTGCCCCACCGTCTCCAGCCAACCTCGGACGTCCCGCCCCCAGCGACGGCGCCAACGGTCCAGCGCGTACCCGACGTGCAGGTCGAGGAGCAGCCCGATGTCCAGCGCCCCGTAGACGAGGTTGCGACGACTCTGCACCACGTCGGCGAGTCGGGCCAGGCCGGAGACGACACGATGGGCCGGCCGGCCATGGGTAGCCAGGCGGGCGGTCATCTCCATCAGGAGGGGGGCGTTCCGGCCGGCCTCTTCCATGAGCCGGATCTGGGGGCTTGCCGCCTGCAGCGCGGGCGCACCCTCCTCCACGATCGAGAAGCCCCTCTCCAGGTTCTTGCGGGCGCGCGCAAGAACCCAGAGCTGGACTCCCAGCGGAAAGATCCACCAGGGGGCCGTTCCACGGAGCAGCCACGAGACCACCAGGACCGCCACGATCGGAGGGAGGCTCCAGGCGACGATGAGTGGCCAGCGAAGGGAGAGGAGCGATGGCTCGGCCTCCGCCCACTCGAGGAGCGCGGCCAAGGGTCCTTCCTCGACAGGAGGCGCGAGGCGCCCGCGGGCCGCGAGCTCCTCGCGGAACTCGACGGCCGGTGCGAGCTCCTCGATCGCGGCTTGCCGGTCCCGCACGACGTCGGAGGAAGAGGGCGCGAGCAACCACTCGCGCAACGTCCGGCGTCCGGGTGCCGAGCTCACGGGGCCCGCCAGGCGCGTCAGCGATGCGGTCCCGAGCACGTCCAGATCGCGCGCGTAAGGGTGGTCCGGCGCAACCTCGGACGGACGGGCCTCGACCTCGGGGAGGGCCGCCTCAAGCTCGTCCCATCGCCCGTCGAGGCGGAGGAGGCCCTCGGCCGCCAACGAGCGCAGGATCTCCTGGCGGCGCTCCTCGGCGCGCACGCGACGGTGCCGGGCGACGAGAGCCACGAAGCCCACGATCAGGATCGCAGCCGCGGCGAAGGCGACGCGCGCCGGGAGACCTTCCAGCGTGTCGTCGAGCACGAGCGCGGCGACGGCTCCGATGAAGGCGAGACCTCGTAGGCTCGAGATGGCCAGGGCCGTCTGCCGCGCTCGGTCCCGCGCCCTCGTGTGTCGCCGCTCGAGCTCGGCATAGGTCTCGCGCGGCGCCTTCATCGCCTCGGATCTCCGGGAGTCGACCGCCGTCGATGGGGAAGAACGCGCTCCGCGGCCGATTCCATCAGGAGTCTCATGGGCATCGCGGAGTCTAATCGGGAGCGGGTGCGACGCGCCATGCGCGTGCCTCCCTCACGCCGTCACGCGGTCTGCCCCACTTGCTCCGTGATCCACTCGTTCAGCGTGGTCGTGGGCGCTCCCAGGAGCTCGTTGGCCTCCGCGGGGTCACCGGGCTCATCGACCTTCTCGAAGTACGCCATGAGATCGGCGGCGGCGCGTAGCCGGCGGTTGCCCGTCACCAAGCCGATCAGCTTGGCCTTCCATACGGGCATCACCGAGGGTTCGGCCACTTCGGGGTCGAGCGCTCGGGCATATCGCTCCACCGCGTCCTTCACCACGACCCCCTCGGGACCGTGAACGTACAGGGTGCGCTCTTCGGCCCCCTGCGACTGAAATGCCGCCGACACCATCCGACCCATGTCGTTCGAGGCGAAGAAGTGGTAGGGGGTCGAGAGGCGGCCGATGACCATCGGGCGACCCAGGCGAACGAAGTTCGGGAGCTGCTCCATCGGCCACGTCGGCCGGAAGATCGTCCACGGCACGCCACACTCCTTCACCGCGCGCTCCGCCGCCAGCTTGGCGGCGACCATGGGGTACCAGGAGTTCGCCTCGCTCACCGTGGTGCCCGAGACGTAGCCGACGCGTTCGACGCCTACGTCCCGCGCGAGGGACGCGACGTTCTGCGCGCTCTCCAGGTCAACGATCCCGCCGATCGAGATGTGAACGGCCGAGCAGCCCTCCATGGCCCGCTCGAGGATCCGGAGGTTGCCGACGTCGCCGGGGTTCAGGTCCACATCGTTGCCGAAGCACTCGCGGATCTTGATCGGGTCGCGGGAGAGGACGCGCACCTCGAACCCGTCTTCGAGGAGGTGACAAGCGGCCGGCGCTCCCAGCATGCCGGTACCGCCGAGAACGAGGATCCTGCTCATGCGTCCCTCCGTCGAGTGCCGCCGACGAGGCCCAGCTCCCTTCTACAGTATACGCAGAAGTACACGCAGAAGGCGACCGAGCGCGAGGGAGGCCTGGACCCGAGTGGAACTCATCGGGCAGAAGTGCATAGGGCCTTGGGCGCTCGCGGCGGAGCCAGAACGTGGTCCACCTCCTCGGATTGCTCGCGTGGCGTGGTGAGGATCCCGCGCAGGCATTATTGTGCAGCGCAAGCGCGACGGAGGTGTGACGTGAACGCACGGGGAATGCACGAACTCCCAGGACGGAGGCACACGTGCTCAGTGATCTCACGGTGGAAGACATGACGGCGCGCGCGGAGGGCGGCTGGAGGAACCGGGCCGACTTCGCGTACGAGACCCTCAGGCGGCTCATCGTCGAGGGCGCGCTCGCTCCGGGAGAGAGACTGCGCGAGTTGGAGCTCGCGGAACGCCTCGAGGTGAGCCGGACCCCCATACGGGAAGCTCTCTGGAGACTGGAGCAGGAGGGTTTCGTCCACACGCAACGGGGCGAGGAGCGGCGCGAGAGCACCATCGTGGCTCCGCTGACGAAACAGGATGTCCGCGAGCTCTTCCACATGGTCGGGGCGCTGGAGGGCGTCGTCGCCCGCTGGGTGGCGGAGTTCCCGGACCCCCAGCGCGAACGGTTCTGCGACGTGCTCGAGCAGGTCAACGAGCGTTTCCGCGCGGGCGTCAGGCGGCCCGGTGTCGATCCGCTCGAGGCCATCGCGCTCGACAGGGCGTTCCATCAGCAGCTCGTGAACCCGGCGGTCGGGCACCGCCTTCTCAGGACGTACGACACCCTGAAGCCGCAGACGGCCCGCTACAGCCTGGCCTACAAAACGTACTGGCCCGAGTCGATCGACGAGCACCAGGCGCTCATCGATGCGCTCAGAGAGGGTGACGCCGAGCGGGCCAGGCGGGCCGCCGCGGAGAACTACTGGGCCTCGGCCGACAGGGTCTGCGGGGTCATGCTCGTGCAGGGCGAGAAACCCTAGAGCCTCGTTGGCCTCTCCAGCCACGAGTCCTTCCGGGTCCCCGGGGCAGGCGATGTCCGGCCCCCGGGACCGAGGACGTTCAGCCTCCGGGACCGAGGACGTTCAGCCCCCCGCTCCCCACTTCCCCTTGAGCTTCTCGTACGCTTCCTTGCTCTCCGGAGGCGGGAGGTGCCAGGGCAGAAGCTTGTAGGAGGTCTTCTTCACCGCCGCCGGATGCCGAGGCATGGATGCGGCGAGGCGCTCCTTCACCTCCGCATGGTCCGGGTCGGTGGCCAGGTTCGTCCACTCGCGGGGATCCGCCCGCAGATCGTAGAGCTCCTCCGTATCGTCGATGTAGTGGATGTAGTGCCAATCCGCGGTGCGGATAGAGAACTCGTTGAAGGCATACGTGCTGATCGCGGGATGGTCCCACGGCCGGGCCGGGTCCTCCAGGAGGGGCACCAGACTCCGTCCGTCGAGGTCGTCCCGAGGCGGAAGCCCGCAGAGCTCGACCAACGTCGGATAGAGATCCAGCATCGAGATCACTCGATCGCACGGGACGCCGTCGGCCGATCCGCCGGCGAGCCCGGAAGACACGCCTTTCGGCACCCTCATCATCAGCGCGACATGCACGAGGTTGTCCCAGAGGGCGAACTTCCTCCAGTGCTCCTTCTCTCCGAACTGCCACCCGTGGTCCGACCAGAGGACGACGATCGTGTTGTCGGCGTGCCGGCTCTTCTCCAGGGCGTCCAGGAGCTTGCCCACCGTCGCGTCCGAGAAGGCCATGGACGCCAGGTAGCCCTGGACGGCGTTCTTCCACTGGCCCGCTTCGACGACGTGCTTGTGGTAGTCACCCCCCCGGTGCGCGATGTCTCTGCCCCGGTCGGGCACGTCGTCCAGGTCCTGGGGCAGTACCTCCGGTAGCTCCACCTCCTCCAGCGGGAAGAGGTCGTAGTACTTCCGGGGCACGTACCACGGAAGGTGAGGCTTGTAGATCCCGCATCCGAGGAAGAACGGCTTGTCGTGCTCGCGCTGGAGATGCTCCGTGATCCACGCCACCGACTTCGAGTCGCCCATGTCATCGTCTGTCACGTCCAGCGGTGCCCAATCGAAGGCCGTGTACATGTTCGGAAAGGGCGTCATGTTCACGGGTCCCTTCCCGGGCGGACGGGGGTCGCCGGGCATGGGATGCTCGAGCGACGGGAAATACGCGTCCCACGCGCGGGTGTCCGGCTGGTTGTTGTGGAAGATCTTGCCCGCCCCCGCCACGTAGTAGCCGTTGGCCTTGAAGTACTGGGGGAGCGTGACGACGTCCGGCAGCGCCTCGCGCCAGTACTGGTAGTTCGTGTAGACGCCGGTGTTGTAGGGCGCCTTGCCCGTCAGGAGCGCCGTCCGGGCCGGCAGGCAGGACGGGGAGGCGCAACAGGCGTGGCGGAAGTTGACCGATCGGCCGGCGAGTCGGGTCAGGTTGGGCGTGTGCGCCTGAGGGTGACCTCCGAGCGGCTCGATCCAGTGGTTGAGATCGTCGACCGCGATGAAGAGCACGTTCGGGCGCGTCCCCGCGGCCTGCGCGCTGGAGCTTCCGGGTCGTGCGAGCGTGTAAGCGAGCGCGCCGGCGCCGGTGGTGCGGAGGAAGTCTCTTCGGCTGATGGGCATCGATTCGATCCGGTCGGGCCCGCGTCCGCCGGGCCACGTTCGAGTTGCGCCTCCGAGCCCGCGAGAGCAAGCTGTCTTGCCCGTCGAGGGACGGGTGTGAAACGAGGTATACGTGACGTATTCACTTGCCACAAGCACGCGCGTTGGAGGTCTGATGGCACCGAACTCGACGTTCCGCGGCCGGAGCGCGGCGCTCGCGCTGATTGTGCTCGCCTCCATTGCGGGCCCGAGCCAGGCGCAGAGCCGGGCGGACTCGTCCCTGCTGACGCTCGATCGCCTGTACGGATCCCGTGAGTTCGCGCCGGAGCGATACCAGACCGGCTCGTGGCTGCCGGACGGGAGCGGGTACCTGACGGTGGAGCGGCGCGAGGGCCGAGACGAGATCGTGGCGCACGATGCGGCGAGCGGAGCACGCCGGGTGGTCATTTCCGCCGAGCGTCTCGTGCCGTCCGGCGGGGACGGGCCACTTCACGTCCGTTCCTTCGACTGGTCGGGTGACGGGACCTCCGACGGGACCACGTATCTGCTGACGACGACGGAGCCGGAGGAGGCGGGAGGGGAGGGCTCGTCCACGTATTGGACGCTCACCCTCGGCTCCTGGCAGCTGCACGAGGTGGGTGGACCGGATGCCGCCCGGGTGGCGGGCGCGAGGCTCTCGCCGGACGGACGGAAGGTGGGCTATGTCGTCGAGCACGACCTCTACGTGGTCGACCTCGCGTCCGACGAGGTCGTCCGACTCACCGCGGACGGGTCGAGCACCGTGCTCAACGGCACGGGTGCCGATCTGTACGCCGGGATGAGCACGCGCGGCTTCCGGTGGAGCCCCGACGGTCGGCGTATCGCGTTCGTCCGGTTCGACGCGTCGGGCGTGCCCCGGTTCAGGATCATCGACTATACCGACTCCACCTATCCGATCGTGCGGAGCGCCTCGTACGTGCAGCCCGGAGATACGATGCCGGCCGCGACGGTGGGGATCGTGGACGCGACCGGCGGCCCGACCCGGTGGGTCGATGTTCCGGGAGACCCGCGGAACAACTACGTCGAGGCGCTCGACTGGGCGCCCACGTCCGACGCGCTCCTGGTCGTACAGCTCAACCGCCTCCAGGACACGGCGCGCGTGTTCTCGACGGACCCGGCGACCGGCGGGGTGCGTCGCATCTTCCTGGACGGCGACGACACCTGGGTCGAGCCCCGTCCGATCCACTGGCTCGAGGGCGGACGGTCCTTCACCTGGGTGAGCGAGCGCGACGGATGGCGACACGTCTACCGGGTGCCGCGCGACGGTGGAGAGGTCCGGCTCCTGACGCCCGGCGACTTCGACATCCTCACCGTGGAGGCCGTCGACCGGAAGGCCGGCTGGCTCTACTTCATCGCCTCACCCGACAATCCGACGCAGCGCTATCTGTATCGGAGCCGGCTCGACGGTGGCGGCCGCGTGGAGCGCGTCACGCCGAAGGATCTCCCGGGGACGAACGCCTACGACGTCGCGCCCGGCGCCGGATGGGCCTGGCACACGCGCTCGCGGCTCGGTTCACCTCCGGTGACGGACCTCGTCTCGCTTCCGGACCACCGGAGCGTCCGCACCGTCGTCACCAACGAGGGGCTGCGCCACGAGGTCACCGGTCTGAGGAGAGGCGCCGAGGACTTCTTCCGGGTGGATATCGGCGGAGGCGTGGCGCTCGACGGGTGGGTCATGAAGCCGTACGACTTCGACCCGACCAGGAAGTACCCCGTTCTCTTCTACGTCTACGGGATGCCCGCGGCCCAGACGGTGCTCGACCAGTGGGGCGGGAACCAGTACTTGTTCCATGTGCTCCTTACGCAGCTGGGCTACGTCGTCATGAGCGTGGACAATCGGGGCACGCCGGCCCCGCGCGGCCGGGATTGGCGGAAGATCATCTACCTGAAGCACGGCGTGCTGCCGGCTCGGGATCAGGCGGCCGCCGTGCGCGCCCTGGAAGCCCGCTGGTCGTGGATGGACTCCTCGCGCATCGGCATCTACGGATGGAGCGGTGGTGGCAATGTCAGCATGAACGCCATCTTCCGGCATCCCGACGTCTACTCGCTCGCGATGCCGGGGGCGGGACTGAGCAGCCATCGCTTCTACCATGCGAGCTTCACGGAGCGGTTCATGGGCCTGCCGCAGGACCACCCGGACGCCTACGAAGCGACGGCTCCGATCAACGTCGCCAAGAACCTCCGAGGCCATCTGCTCATCATCCAGGGGACGGGTGACAGCAACGTGCACTTCAAGAGCAGCGCCGCGCTCGAGAACGCCCTTATCGCCGCCGGGAAACGGTTCACCATCATGCCCTACCCCAACCGGAATCACGGGATGCGGGAGGGCGAGAATACGCAGTGGCACCTGCACGACCTCTACGTCTGGTATCTGCAGCAGAACATGCCGAGCGAGCGGAATCACGAGACGCCTACGTGGCCCCCTTCGGAGAATCCACGACATGAACCGTAGAGATTTCCTGCACACGGCTTCGGGCGCATTGGCTGCGAGCGCGATGTTGGGGTGCGGCGGCTGGCTCCAGGGCGGCCGGAGGCGGAACGTTCTGTTCATTCCGGTGGACGACCTCCGGCCCGAGCTCGGCTGCTACGGCGCCGAGCACGTCATCAGTCCGAACATCGACCGACTGGCGAGCGGCGGGATCGTGCTCAAACAGGCTCACTGTCAGTCCGCGGTGTGCAACCCGTCGCGCGCCAGCTTGCTCACCGGACTCCGCCCGGACAGCACCCGCGTCTGGGACCTGCAGACGGACCTGCGCACGGTCCTGCCCGACGTGGTCACGCTTCCGCAGTACTTCCGGCAGAACGGCTACCACACCGCGAGCATCGGCAAGGTGTTCCACAACATCTTCCCGGATCCACCCTCCTGGGACGAGCGGAAGTACCTGGACGGATTCCCGTTCGACCCGGACGCGGTGTACGCGGGCGAGGAGGGTCTGACCATCCAGGCCGAGCGGCGCCGAAAGATCGTCGACGAGGGACGGGCCGAGGGGCGGAAGGACCGCTTCGGTCACTTCTACCTGAAGGCCCAGGCCACCGAGCGGACGAACGTGCCCGACAACGCCTATTACGACGGAGCGCAGACGGACTGGGCCGTCGACAAGCTCGGCGAGCTCGCCGGGCGCGACGAGCCGTTCTTCCTCGCCGTCGGCTACTACCGGCCGCATCTGCCCTTCAACTGCCCGAAGAAGTACTGGGACCTCTACGATCCCGCCGAGATCCCACTGGCGCCCAACGACTTCGTCCCGCACGGTGCTCCGGGCATGGCCATCAACAACATGCGGGAGCTTCGGGGCTACACGGACTTCAAGGAGGTGAAGCACCCTTCCGAGGGCAAGCTCACCGAGGCCGAGGCTCGCCATCTGAAGCACGGCTACCTGGCGTGCGTGACCTTCATCGACACGCAGATCGGCCGGTTGCTCGACCGGTTGGACCAGCTCGGCCTGGCGGAGAACACGACCGTGGTGCTCTGGGGTGACCATGGCTGGAAGCTCGGCGAGCACAACAGCTGGGCGAAGATGACCAACTACGAGATCGACACCCACGTACCGCTCATCTTCCGCTCGCCCGGACAGATTCGCGCGGGGCTCTCGAGCGGGAGGATGGTGGAGTTCGTGGACGTCTACCCGACGCTTTGCCAACTCTCCGGTCTGCCGGTGCCGTCGGGTCTGGAAGGGCTCGGCATGACGCCGCTCTTCTCCGACCCCGAGCGCCCTTGGAAGTCGGCCGTCTTCAGCCAGTTCCTCCGGGAAGGCATCTGGGTGGGGCCCGACGGCATCGAGTACATGGGTTACGCCATCCGCACCGACCGATATCGCTACGTGGAGTGGCACCGGTGGGAAGGCGACGGGAAGATGGAGGAGGCGCTGTCGGGCGTGGAGCTCTACGACCATCGTTCCGACCCTCAGGAGAACGAGAATCTGGCCTCCCGTCCCGAGATGAAGGAAGTCGTCTCGTCGCTGAGCGAGCGGCTGGCCGCGGGGTGGAAGGCGGCGCTGCCATCCGGCTTCACGGCATGAGAGGCCCGCCATGGGACGCCGCCCTGCATCTTCGCATCGAGGAAAGCTCGCCTTGCATCTTCACCTCATAGGAGGCTCGCCTTGCGTCTTCGGATCCTGAGCGCCGACGACATCCGCAGCGCCGTGGACATGGCTACGGCCATCGACGCCATGGCCGACGCGTTCGACCAGCTCCATCGGGGCCGCGCCGAAGCCCCGGTGCGCTTGTCACTCCCAGGCGACGGGGGCGTGACGCTCTTCATGCCGGCGTACCTGCGCGACTCCGGCGCCATGGCCGCCAAGGTCGTGTCGGTCTATCCGTCGAACCGGGAGCGTGGGCTCCCGGCGATCCACGCGGTCGTCCTCGCCCTCGATCCGGAGACCGGGTTGGTGAAAGCCCTCATGGACGGGACGTACCTCACGGCGCTCAGGACCGGCGCGGTGTGCGGGCTGGCCACGCGTCTGATGGCACGCGAGGACGCGCGGGTGCTCACCGTGTTCGGTGCGGGGGTCCAGGCACGCACGCAGATCGAGGCGGTGCGCGCGGTCCGCGCCATCGACGAAGTGCGCGTGGTCGATCAGGTGCGCGCGCGGGCCGAGGAGTTGGCCGCGGAGCTCGACAGGGTCGAGGCGCGGGTCGTCGAGAACCCGGACGAGGCGCTCGTCGGGGCCGACGTGATCTGCGCGGCGACCACGAGCTACACCCCGGTGTTCGACGGCACCAGGCTCGAGCCCGGGACCCACGTGAACGCGATCGGCTCCTTCAAGCCCGAGATGCAGGAGATCGACGCCGAGACCGTGCGGCGCGCCCGCCTGGTCGTGGACGAGCGGGCGGCGGCGCTCGAGGAGGCCGGCGACCTGATCATCCCTCTGAGGGACGGCGTCATTGGGCACGACCACATCGTCGGAGAGCTGGGAGACCTGATCGAAGGCCGGGTGGCCGGACGCACGTCACCCGACGAGATCACCTTCTTCAAGTCGGTGGGCGTGGCCGTCCAGGACGCCGCGGTGGCGCATCGGGTCCTGAGCCGGGCCGAATCGGACGGGCTCGGCGTCGAGGTGGATCTCTAGGAGACGCGTCCGGGCCCGTCTCCGGCCCTCGCGTCGGGTGGTCGGACCGTTCGAGCACGAGCCGGTACCGGCCTCCGTCAGGAGACGTCCGGCTCCCGGCCCGGGAAGGACGGCACGCTCGAGTCGGGTGCCGGCTCCCGGAACGGCCGGTAGGTGCGCGTCAGGCCCGCCGGCTCGGCGGCTCGCCACCCGTCGTGAAGCTGCTTCGCGAGCCGCGCCACGAGCTCCGCGTTCTCGGGATGGCCGGCGATGTTCTCGTTCTCCTGGGGATCGGTGGAGTTGTCGTAGAGCTCCGTGGCGGCCAGCCGCCCCGCGGTCTTGGTCTTCTCATCCCAGTCCCGCCATTCCACATAGTGGTAGCGCTCGGTGACCATCGAGTAGCCCATGTACCAACCGTGGTCCGGCGTGATGCCGGGCCTGCGCTCGTACTGGCTGAACACGGCGCTCTTCCATTCCCGCCCGGGATCCTCGAGAAGCGGCTTGAAGCTCACACCCTCCATGATGTCCGGGACCCGCAGACCCACCAGGTCGCACAACGTGGGGTACAGATCGACGAGCTCCACGAGCCGGTCGCACGAGTGCGCCTGCATCCGCATGCCGGGCACGCGCACCATGAGTGGAACGCGCGTGTCGATATTCCAGTTGGTCTGTTTGGTCCAGCCGTTGTGCTCGCCCAGCTTGTACCCGTGGTCTCCCCAGACGACCACGATGGTGTCGTCCGCGAGGCCGAGCCCATCGAGCGCGTCCATGACCTTGCCGAAGCAGGCATCGGCGTAGCTGACCGAGGCGTAGTAGCCGTGCTTGAGAAGCCGGGCCCGCTCTTCCGACATGTGATAGACCGCGGGGTGGCCGACGTCCTCGAAGTCGATGCAGCCCTTCAGTTCGTAGTTGGAGTCCGGTGCCATCACCGGAGCGTCCTTGGGCAGGTACGGATTGGGCGCCAACGACAGGCTGTCCCGGTCGTAGAGGTCCCAATATCTCTTCGGCGCGACGAAGGGGATATGCGGCCGGAAGAACCCCAGGGCCAGATAGAACGGCTCGTCCCAACGCGCCATCGTCTGCAGCTTGGATATGGCCAGGTCGGCCTGTGCGCCGTCGTAGAACTTGGCGTCGGGTCCCACCGACTCTTCGGTGCACATCCCGTAGGCCCACCCGCCTGCGTACGCGTTGGGGTTCTTCTCGATTCGCTCCTTCCGCTTCTCGGCCAGCTTCCGGTTGTCCTCCTCGTCGTAGTAGAACGACTCGGGATCTCGGTCGTAGAGCTCCGGCGTGTCGAAGTCCGCGGGCCGGAGGTCGGGCTCGTCCCAGGACACGCTGTCGGGCATGTGGTTGTGGAAGATCTTGCCCATCGAGATCGTGCGATAACCGAAGCGATGGAAATACTGCGGCATGGTCACGACGTCGGGAACGGTCACCCGGAACTTGTCGGCCAGCGTCCAGACGCGCTCGGTGTCCGGTCGCAGCCCGGTCATGACGCTGGCCCGGGAGGGCGCGCACGCCGCCTCCTGGCAGAAGGCCCGCTCGAACAGCATGCCCTCACTCGCGAAGCGGTCGAAGTAGGGCGTCTTGATCTCCGGATTGCCGTAGCAGGCGAGCTCGGGGCGCAGATCGTCGAAGATGACGAACAGGACGTTGGGGCGGCGCGCACCTCGGCCGACGTCGCAGCCCGTGACGAGCCCCGCGAGGATGCCCGCGCCTGTCGCGTGGAGGAACTTCCGCCGCGTCCAGGCACTTCCGGCGCCGCTCACGGGAGCGTCCTCTCGGTCGAGAACCGCGGCGGTCGGTTGCGCTCGAATCCGGTCGCCTCCAGGAGCTGCCCGGCCAACGCCAGGAGCTCTCCCTCCCGGTAGAGCCGACCGGTGAGCGTGACGCCCATGGGCGTGCCGTCCGACGCCAGGCCCGTGGGGACCGCCACCACGGGATGGCCGGTGAGGCTGGTGAGGGGGTTGAGGCTCCTCTTGGGATCCCAGTGCGTCCTCGGCGAGAGGACGACGTCCACGCCCTCGATCGAGCGGTGGGTGTCTTCCATGATGAGCTGGCGCTTCCGATTCGCCTGGAGATACTCGACCGCCGAGACCAGATGGTAGGTCCTGAGCTGGTTACCGCGACCACGCTGGCCGAGCTTCGCGTCGAGCCCGGCGCGGCGCAGCTCGTCGAACGCTGCCGATCGCTCCGCATACTCGATGAAGAAGTTCAGGTTGGTCTCGGGAAGCTGGACGGTCGTCAGGCCTCCCACCAGCGAGCGTACGAGTCGCGTGATCCGATCGTGGTGCTTCCGGTACTCGGGATCCGGCTCGGCCTCGAAGGCCGAGGCGTGGTATCCGACGCGCAGCCCGCTCACGTCGAGCTGGGCGTCCCAGTGGACCGGCACCCCGTCCGGCACCGAGAAGTCCCGGCCGTCCGGGCCCGCGATCGCGTGCAGCACCAGAGCCGCATCCTCGGCACCTCGGCACATCGGACCGACCTTGTCCAGCGTGGTGCCGGCGGCCATCACGCCGTGACGGCTCACGCGGCCGAAGGTGGGTCGGAGACCGACCACGCCGCAGCGCTCCGAGGGGGACAGGATCGAGCCCCCCGTGTCGGTGCCGATCGAGAATCCGACCAGTCCGGCCGACGTCGCGGCGCCCGGTCCCGCCGAAGAACCGCTGGATCCCTGCTTCAAGTCCCACGGGTCGTTCGTTCGGCCGCGGAACCACTGGTCCCCGAAGGCGAGCTCGCCGGTCGCTAGCTTGGCCACCAGAACGGCTCCGGCCTCTCCGAGGTGCTGCACGACCGTGGCGTCCTCGTCGATGACGCGGTCCTCGAACGGCTTCGCCCCCCACGTGGTGGGATAGCCGCGCGCGGCGATGATGTCCTTCACCCCGTACGGGATCCCGTGGAGCGGGCCGCGGTAACCGCCTGCCGCGATCTCTTCATCGGCGCGTGCCGCCTCTTCACGGGCCCGTCGGGTCGTAAGAGTGACCACGCAATTGAGCTCCGGGCCGTAGCGCTTCAGCCGTCCGAGGTACATCTCGGTGAGCTCCTTGGACGTCACCTGCCGGGTCTCGATCAGGCGTGCCAGGTGGGTGAGCGGCCAGAAGGCGACCGTCTCCAGATTCTTCGGGCGCTCCACTTCGGGCCGGCTGGCCCGAATCGGTCGGGCCGTTCGGTCTACGACGACGCCGGGGACCCTGGGGTCGAAGTGGAGAGGAAGCGGAATCGCGTTACCCAAGCGTGTCTCGTGGAGCTCACGCTGTCGCTTCATGAAGCCGGCTACGTCGTCGACGATCGCCTCGGCCTGCTCGCGACTCAGCTCGAGCCCGGCGACGCGTGCGGCGTCGAGGATCATCTCCGGGGTCGGCTGCTGCGCGCCGGCTCTTCGGAGCTCCGCGGCGACGACCTCGGGCACGAGAAGCGCCGAAGCGGCGAAACCGGTCCCGGTCATGTGGGTCAGGAAACGGCGGCGGGACAGCGGATCCATGGCGGTCTCCTTGGAGAGGGAAGCATCCGCTCGCGTCTGGCCGCTGCCGATGCTCGCACATGCACGATCCGGCCCGGCTCCACGACGTACGGTTGCGGGGGTGATCTCTCGACCGATAGGGTGGCGTATCCAAGGTGCATCCGCCAGCCGGGTGTACGAACATCGCCGGTCGGGTGCAGGACCGATGGGCGCGCGCTCGGCGACCAGCTCGAATCACCGGAGAAGGGACCAGATGCGGAACACCACCTCGCGATGGCTCGTGACCGTGGCGGGACTCACCGCAATGCTCGGAGGCTCGACGCACGGGCTCCAGGCGACGCTCGCTCCTCAGGCGACGGGCCCCGAGGCCCGGATGGAGGCCTGGAGAGATCACGTGCATCTCGACGAAACCTCGCCGTTCAGGGGGATGCGGTGGCGCCCGGTAGGCCCGAAGAAGGCGGGCGCTCGCATCGAGGCGATCGCGGCGCCACCGGGCGTGACCGGCACGATCTATGTCGGGGTGGGCTCGGGCAACGTCTGGAAGACCGAGAACAACGGGATCACCTGGACGCCCATCTTCGAGCACGAGTCCACGTTCTCCATGGGGGACATCGCCGTCTCGAGCTCGGATCCGAACGTGGTCTGGGTCGGCACCGGTGAGACGCAGCCCCGCCACAGCGGCTACTCGTATGCCGGAACGGGCGTCTTCAGGTCGACGGATGGCGGACGCACCTGGCACGACATGGGACTGCACGACACCCAGCACATCGGGAAGGTGATCATCGATCCGCGGGATCCCGACGTGGTCTACGTGGGAGCCATCGGGCACTTCCGGTCTCCGAACGCGCAGCGGGGAGTGTTCAAGACCACGGATGGCGGCGAGACGTGGAAGAAGGTGCTCTACGTGAGCGACCATACGGGCGTGGTCGACATGGCGATGGATCCGGCCGACCCCAACACCTTGTACGCATGGGCCTGGCAACTGGTCAGCGGGCCGGAGAGCGGGCTCTACAAGACGACGGACGGTGGGACGACGTGGCGTCACATCGAGAACGGCCTTCCCGCCGGGCCGATGGGGCGGGCCGGGCTCGACGTGGCCCTGAGCGACCCCAACGTGGTCTACGCCTTCATCGACAACGAAGCACCGGGCAACGACGGCCGTGACATCGTCGGGGGAGAAGTCTATCGCTCGGACGACAAAGGGGAGACATGGCACAAGGCCAACCAGGACGACCTCTATCCCGCCTTCGGTATCTACGGATGGAAGTTCTGCGACGTGCGCGTCTCGCCGGACGACGCGAACGAGATCTACATCCTGGGAAACCGCGGCTACCATTCGACCGACGGCGGTCGCACCTACCAGGAGTTCGGCCAGGAGATCCTGCGTGTGCACGACACGCGCGGGAAGGTGCTGCACCTCGACCAGCACGAGATCTGGATCGATCCGACGAACCCCAGCCGGGTGCTGCTCGGCAACGACGGTGGCCTGTTCATGTCGTACGATCGAGCGCGGAGCTGGCTGCACCTGAACGACATTCCGGCCGCGGAGTTCTACTTCGTGGCCACCGACTCGCGGACACCTTTCCGGATCTACGGAGGGACCCAGGACAACGCGGCGCTCTACGGCCCCTCCGATGCCCGGCTCGAGGATGCGACCGACGATCCGTGGCATCACGTGTATCTCGACCCTTGGACGGGCGGGGACTCCTTCGTGACGCTTCCCGATCCGACGAATCCCGACATCGTGTACTACGAGCACCAGAACGGAGCGATGCGGCGCATGGACCTGAAGGGCTCGTCGGTCGTCTCCGGGGGGCCCTCGACCGTCGACATCGCGCCACGGGCACCGAAAGGTGAGCCGGCGTGGCGCTTCGGCTGGTACACGCCGTTCATCATCTCGCGCTTCGATCCGCGCACGCTCTATGCGGGCGGGAACAAGCTCCTCAAGTCGCTCGACCGCGGAGACCACTGGTTTCCGGTCAGCCCGGACCTGTCCGATCCGGCCCAGGGAGAGTGGGGCGCGGTGCCGTACGGAACGATCACCATGATCAGCGAGTCACGCTTCCACCAGGGGCTCCTGTACGTGGGCACGGAGGGAGGCGACGTATGGCGCACGCGCGACGACGGCGCGTCCTGGACCGAGGTGAGCTCCGGACTGCCGCACAAGTGGGTGAGCCGTGTGCTCGCCTCCGAGCACGAGGCGGGCACGGTGTACGCGGCTTTCACCGGCTACCGGGAGGACGATTTCTCCGCGTACCTCTACGCATCGTCCGACTTCGGGCACACGTGGCGCTCCATCGCCGCGAATCTCCCGGACGAATCGATCAACGTGATCGCGGAGGATCCGGTGGACGCCGACATCCTCTACGTCGGCACGGACGGCGGCGTGTACGTCTCCCTCGATCGGGGAGGCAGCTGGCAATCGCTCTCCGCGACGCTCCCGACCACGCCCGTCCACGATCTGACGGTCCAGGCGCGCGACCGCGAGCTCGTGGCGGGCACGCACGGGCGGAGCGTCTGGATCCTCGACGTGGCGCCTCTCGAGGCGCTGAACGGGCGCGTTCGTGGAAGCCGGGTGCACGTCTTCGATGTCCGGCCGGTCACCTTGGCCTACGATCCGTGGCAAGGGGCACCGGGTGACCGGCGACGCCGGTCCGTTGCGCCGTTCTCGTACTGGCTCGGGACGGCCGGCCCCGTGACCGTTACCGTGCTCGACGACGAAGGGCGTTCGCTGCGCACCTTCCGGGCGGAGGGCCGGGCCGGGATCAACACGGGCGTGTGGGACCTTCAGGTGGAAGGGTCCGGCGCGGGATCGGAGCTCCGGGACGCGGCGGCCGGGAGCTACCGGATCGAGGTGTCGGCGGGCGGGAACCGCGATTCGGCCCGGGTCGACGTCCTGCGTCCGGCGGAGCTTTCGGGTGGCGGCAGGGCGGGGGGTGCGCGATGAGCGTGAGGTGCGCG
>CAZVYM010000021.1:23403-42381 GCA_964630935.1 uncultured Gemmatimonadaceae bacterium
CGGAGCTTTCGGGTGGCGGCAGGGCGGGGGGTGCGCGATGAGCGTGAGGTGCGCGTCGAGCGGCGGGTGCGCGAGGAGAAGGCGGTGGCCGGCATGAGCGAGGGGCTCTCCAGCCAGGGGCCCGAGGCCGCCTCCCCGGAAGGCGTCGGCGGATTCGACCTCGAGGCGATCCGGTCGGAGTTCCCGATCCTGTCGCGCAAGACGTACCTGAACTCCTGCTCGCTGGGCGCGCTGTCCCGGCGCTCCGAGGCCTACCTGGACGACTTCCGCGAACGCTGGCACGACATGGGCGCGGCGGCCTGGTACGAGCACTGGCTGGGAAGGATCGAAGAGCTGCGCGGTCGCGTCGCGTCGTTCTGGGGCTCCGAGGCTCGGGAGCTGGCGCTGCTTCCCTCGACCTCGGTCGCGCTCTCCGTGGTGGCGGAGTCGGTCGAAGCCGGCCGACGCGACAAGGTCGTCTGCACCGAGCTCGACTTTCCGACGCTCGTCTATCAGTGGGCGGTCAAGCGGGACATCGAGCTCGTCGTGCTCGAGAGCCCCGACGGCATTCGCGTCGACCCCGAGCAGTTCGCCGCGGCGGTGGACGAGCGCACCCTCTTCGTGGCCACGAGCCACGTGTTCTTCACCACGGGCAACGTGCAGGACCTGAACGCTCTCGCCGACATCGCGCACGGGGTCGGCGCCTGGTGCCTGATCGACGGCTACCAGGGCGCCGGCCAGGTCCCGCTCGATCTCTCTTCCGCCGGCGTGGACTTCTACACGGCCGGACCACTGAAATGGCTCCTGGGCGGCCCCGGACTCGCCTACCTGTACGTACGGGGAGAGGTGATCCAGGCGCTGGAGCCGCGCATCACGAGCTGGTTCGCGACCGAGGGCCAATTCGACTTCGACGTGCGCGGATTCCGATATCGCTCCGATGCCCGTCGCTTCGAGATGGGCACCCCGGCGCTTCCCACGGTGCACGTGGCGCTCGGAGGGCAAGAGATCGTGGACGAGGTGGGGATCGAGACCATCGTCGAGCGAAACCGGATGCTCACGGGCCATCTGGTGCGTCGGTGCCGCGAGGAAGGCTTCGAGCTCCTCACCGCCGAGCCGGAACGGCGCTCGGCGATCGTCATGGTCCGCCATTCGGATCCCGCGCGGGCGGTGCGGCACCTGGCAGGACGGGGGATTATCGTGGATCACCGCCCCGGGTTCGTGCGTATCAGCCCCCACTTCTACAACACGGTCGACGAGTTGGAGGGTTGTGTGGAGGCGCTGGCCTCGATTTGACGCCGGCGGGCCCACGTTCCGTCCGAAACCGACACCAGCCCTCCAAGGATGGCGAGCGAGCGTCGCCTCGGTCATGCCGATTCCCACCCTTTCCGTCCTCACCCTGATCCTGCTCTCCGGCATCGCGCCCACCCCCGAGCGGAGAGTATGCCCGGGCGCCGACTTCCTGAGCGCGATACCGAGGCCGTACGCCGACCCGTTCACCGCCGTGCCGAAGATCGAGGCGCTCCGCCGCCTCCATCCCTCCTGTGTCGAGCTGGATATTGCCGCGGCTCGTGAAGGCGCGGCCGCCGGCGTGCTGGACACCACCCGCGAGGCCAGGCGGGCGTCGCTCGAGGGCGCGGTCGCGGCGGCCCGTGCCGCCTTGGCGGACGACTCCACGCGGGCGGACACGCACTACTGGCTGGCGGCCACCTTGGGGCTCGAGGCGGACATCACGGACGGGCGCTCGAAGATCTCGTTTGCGCGTGAGGCGTACACGCAGGCGGAGCGAGCCCTGGAGATCGATTCACTCCAGGCCGGTGCGCACCACGTCATCGGGCGACTGCACTGGGGCGCGAAGCATCTCTCGCGGATCAACCGGCTCATCGCTCGGGCCTTGGGCCTGGGCGCGGTCTTGCACGAGGCGTCCTGGCAGAGTGCCGAATACCATCTGCGCCTGGCAGCCCGGCTCGACCCGCGGGATCTCGTGAATCAGGTGGAGCTGGCCAAGTTCCTGATGGAGCGAGGGGAGCGGAAGGAAGGGAGGCGGATTCTCCAGGCCGTGGCGGCACGCACACCCGAGAATCCTCTGGACGCCCACTACGTGCGCGAGGCGCAGCGACTCTTGTCGGGGCGCGGAGACGTGGCGTGGCTGCGAGACGGCCACGCTCGAAATGTCGGGGCCCCGGTCGACTCCGGCGAGCAAGCGCCGGTGCCGAGAGGCGACTCCGAGGCGGGCTCGCGGTCATGACGGCGGCTCCCGTGCGTCCAACCTACATGACCCCGCGCTCTTTGGCCCTCGCGATGATCTCGCCCATCACCTGGCGGTGCTTCTCGAAGGTGTCGTCGACCACCGTGATGGTCGGGATCTCGTGGGGATCGAGCGAGAGTGTCTTCGCGTCGAAGTGGCCGAACCCCGACTCGTGCACACCGCTGCTTCCTCGCCCCGGGGCAGGATGGCTGAGGTGGCTGAAGGTCCGGCAGTACTTCTCGAAACCGGCAGGGTAACCGCGCGCCGGGAAGACGTGATACACGGGCAGGACAGCCTGCAGCGCGTCGTAGGAGAACTCGCCTACCGCGAGCACGCGCGGATAGTCCGCGCCCAGATCCTGGACCAGCCGCCGAATGCCTTCGTGCATGTCCGCGTCGGTGTTGTTGACCCAGCCCGCCGCGATATCCAGGAAGTAGCCGTCGACCCCGTAGCGTTCGATGATTCGCGCGACGCTGTCCCGCATCCAGTTCCGCCACACTTCGACCCCGATGTTCATGTAGCGGCCCCATCCTTCGTCGTGCCGGTCGTTGTCCCAGTCGACCCAGGCCAGGTTGAAGGCGTTCCCGTCGATCTCCCGCGTGCGAGCGTCGGCGAACTGGGTGTAGTCGGGGAGCTGCGTATTCGCGGCGTTCAGGCCGAACATCGGCACGAAATGAAAGCCCATCCGGTGCCCCTCGTCGATCAGACGCCGGAACCCTTCCTCACCGCCCAGGCGGGCGTCGACCTCGTAGACGGGATACTCCCAGTAGTAGCGGCCGTCCCATGCGGGGAGAAAGACCATGACGTTCGCCGGATCGATCCGACGCGAGGTCCACTCGAGCGTCCTCAGGGCCTTGGCGAAGTCGTTGAAGACGTAGCCGGTCCAGTGCATCCCGTGGATCGAGAGGACGAGCTCGACCTTGCGGAACCAGTCCGGCACGTCGGTCCTGGCTTCCCAGGTGGGGAGGTGGAACGCCTCCTCCAGGTGCTCGAAGTGCTGCCGAAAGGCGGAGTCCGAGGTCGCCGTGCGGCCGACACGCCACTTCCCGCCCTCGAGCAGACGGCTCCGGCTCCATCCCTCCTGCTCGTACACGAGCTCGACGCGATAGCCGTCCTCGCCCGGCTGGAGGTACAGGCGATTCGCCCGAACCTGGTCCATGAGCGCGGAGAGGAAGAAACAGTGTCCGTCGCCGTCCTCGATCACGGCCAGAGGTGTGTTGATGCCGCGGGCCTGCCGCGCCGCGCCCCAGGGGTAGCCGAACAGCAGCTCGTCGTCCCGGGGATCGAAGAAGTCGCCCGTCCCTGCGGCCACCTTGCCGCGTGGCACCCCCCGCACGATGGAGGCGACCGATTTGATCGGCTGCTCCATCTCCACCCGTACGTCCCACTCGGCGAAGTCCCCGTCGTGGCGGATCCGAGACCGGAGCGTGCCCGGCGCCTTCTCCTGTCCCCCGGCCCGGACGAGCCCGGAGCATTCGAGCAGGAGGCCGTCGTCGTCATTCGTGACCGCCATGCGCTCGCGGTCCAGCCCGTAGGTGTTCTCGAACGTGTAGACGCGGAACGAGATGGAGAGATCGCCGAACACGACCGCGGGCTCCGGAAAATCGAAGCTGAACTTCTGGAAGCTCCGCCCCCGTGGCGGGATGAAGACACCGCTCGTGGACGTGAGTGGGAGGATGGTCCCGTCGGCCTGGCCGCGGGCGATCGCCCGCAATGGAAGGTCCGAGCCGCGCAGCGGCACTCCCTCCACCGCCAGATAAGACAGGGTAGCCGCCGTCCCTTTGAGCATGTCGCGTCGCGTGATCCCCTTCTTCATCGATCGATCCTTCGTTGGCGTGATCCGTCTCGATGGCCTGCTCTATGTACAGTCGGAGCGGTGGTGGGAGGTCCATCGCTCCGGCCGTGAGCGCCTCGCGGCGTGGCGCCGGTCCGCGAGGCGGGGGACTCGACCTGTCCGCCTCCAGGAGGCGGAGGTACACTAGGCGCTCCCCGAAGGAGATCCGACCATGGGACGGACAACGACACGGCACGGCTCGCTCCCCGCTCCGGGCCCGATCGCGGGGCTCGCACTCTCGGCGATGCTGGGCGTCGCCTCGCACCTGGGGGCTCAAGAAGCCGCGCCCGCCGCCTGGTGGCGCTTCGACGACGTCGCCGATGGCCATGTCGCGGATGCTGTCGGCGGGCGGCGTGACTCGATCGGCGGGCACTACCGCCTGGTCGACGGAGTCGATGGAAAGGCGCTCGTGCTGGATGGGTACACGACCGTCGTGACCCGCGCAGCCGAAGCCGCGCCCGCGATCCGCGACTCGATCACCATCGAGGCCTGGGTGGCGCTGGCGGCCTATCCCTGGAACTGGTGTCCGGTGGTCGACCAGAGCGATGACGAGCTCCAGGGCTACGCCTTCGAGATCGGCCCGCGCGGAGGTGTGCGCCTGCGCATCGCGGCGGGCGGCTCCTGGCGCACGGTGACCTCGTCCGATTTCGTGGTGCCCCTGCGAGGCTGGGTGCACCTGGCCGGCAGCTACGACGGCTCGCACCTGAGGCTCTTCGCGAACGGACGTCCGGTGGGCGGGCAGACGGTCGACCTCGCCGCGAAGGGGGCGGCCCGTCCGCTCTCGGGACGGATTGCGGCGGCTCGCGTGCCGCTCCTGATCGGTGGCGTGCGCGCGCCCGAGCGTCCTTCGAACTGGCACCGTTTTCCCGGTACGCTTCCGAGCTGGTTCTCGTTGGACGGCTTGCTCGACGACGTGAAGGTCTACGCGGCCGCGCTGCCTCCCGGGGACATCTCCCGGGTGTACCGTGAGGCGACGCCTCTCCCCGACGTCGCGCTGGATCCGCGGGTCTTGCCGGCGGGTCCGGCGGGTCCGGGCCGGTTCGGCGCCTACTACACGACCCTCGAGTATTATCCCGAGTGGGACGCGCTATGGCGGGTGGGTCCCGACGCGGACGTGCTCGTGCGCTTCGACGAGTCGCCGGCGCGCGTGGTCTTCTGGAGAGGGACCCAGTACTCGCCCGCCTGGGTGAGCGGGAACGGGCTCTGGATGGCGGATCAGAGTCTCGAGGGGTGGGACGAAGGCCACACGTTCGAGCACATGAACGACAAGCAGAACCGTTACTCGCACGTGAAGATCGTCGAGCAATCGGACGCGCGCGTCGTGGTGCATTGGCGCTACGCGATGGTGAGCGTCGGGGACACGCTCTGGAATCTCACGCCCCGTCTCGAGAACGGTGCTTGGGTCGACGAGTACTACACCTTCTATCCCGACGCGACCGGGGTGAGGCACGTCACCTGGGCGCACGGGACCGTGGGCCGGCCTCGGCAGTTCCAGGAGTCGATCGTGCTCGCGGGGCCGGGCCAGGTGGAGGGTGACGTCGTCGAGCGCGACTACGCGACCGTCGGCAACCTGCGGGGAGACACGGCGACGCTCTCGTACGTGGAGAATCCGGGCGCCCCGCCGAAGCGGTCCTTTCCGAGCGGCCTGAACATCCAGATGCACCACTTCAGGTCGGCCCAGAAGCCGTTCATCGTCTTCGAGAAGGGCGACTCGATGGGTTACCTGCGGGATATGGACATTCGGGCGCTCGCCGGCCCGGGCTCCAGCGATCATTGGCCGGTGGCGCAGATTCGCTCGGACGGCCGAACCGGCCAGGTCCCGGATCGCGCGAGCCACTTCCTCGGGTTCCCGATCTCGGACCCGCCGGTCCACCAGGGACCCGACGGCCGCGATTCCTGGAGCGGGCTGTACGGCATGACCGACGGCTCCTTCGCGGATCTGGTGACCCTCGCCCGCTCGTGGGCCCAGCCGCCGACGCTCACCGTCACTGCGGGGCCCTTCACGACGACGGGATACGAGCGGTCGGAACGAGCCTACGAGCTGAGGAGAGCGTCGGGCCGCGACCCGGCCGGGCTGGCGTGCGAGCTGGAGGCGTCGCCGGAGTCGCCGGTCGACGACATCGCTCTCGTGGTCGAGGGATGGGGAGACGCCGGAGCTGCGCTGGAGATCGATGGGCGGCGCGTGGCGCTCGGGCGGGGATTCCGCCTGGGACATCGCCACACATTGTCGGGGACGGACCTGATCGTATGGATCGAGCTGCGCCGGGACAGCGTGGTGCGTATGCGCCTCACGCCGGTCGGCAGCTGATCAGTCGGTAACCCGGCGCGCCACCAGAGAGACGTTCGAGCCGCCGAACGCGAAGGAGTTCGACAGGGCGTACTCGAGATCGGGAAGCTCCCGCCCGAGGAGAGGGACACAGTCCAGGTCGCACTCCGGATCGGGATCCGTGAGGTTGGCAGTGGGCGGAACGCGGCCGCGGGCCAGCCCCATGAGGGTGAGGCCCATCTCCACGGCGCCGGCCGCGCCCACCAGATGTCCGTGCATGGACTTCGTGGCGCTCACGGCCAGGCGCGCCGCGTGCGCGCCGAACGCCTCCTTGATCGCGTGGATCTCCGCGATGTCACCCACCTTCGTCCCGGTGGCGTGCGCGTTGACGTAGCCTACGGCTTCGGCGTCGATGCCGGCGTCGGCCAGCGCGGCCTTCATGGCCTGGGCCTGCCCGTCCATGGAGGGCTGCGTGAGGTTGAAGGCGTCGCTGGTGGCGCCGTAGCCGACGACCTCGCCGAGCGGAGTGGCCCCGCGCGCCCGCGCGTGCTCTTCGGCCTCGAGCACGAGGACGCCGGCACCCTCGGCCAGCGCGAACCCGGTGCGCGCCAGATCGAACGGCCGGACCGAGGCCGCGGGGCCGTCCGGGTGCTCCTTGGCGATCACGCCCATGGCCTCCCAGGCCACGAGAATCGGCGCGCACAGCATGGCCTCCGCGCCTCCCGCGAGGGCACAGTCCAGATACCCGTCCCGGATGGCACGGAACGCTTCGCCCGTCGCGGCGGCCGACGAGGAGCAGGCGACCGAGAACGTGTGGGAGGGCCCGCGAATGCCCCAGGTCATCGAGATATGGGCCGCCGGGGCGTTGGCCATGACGCGCGGTACGATGCTCGGCCTGACCTTGCGCGAGCTGCGCCGGTGGTACTCGTCGTATCCCTCTTCGTGGCTCTCGGCGCCCCCGAGCCCGCAGCCCATGTAGATGCCGGCCGCCGAAAGCGTCTCATCGTGCTGGTCGAGCCCGGCCTGGCCGAGCGCCCGACGGGCGGCCACGAGCGCCATCTGCGCCACGGGGTCCATCGCCACCTTCTGGAGGGGCGTAACCTCGTCGGGACTCCAGTCCGCCGTTCCGACGAGCACGTCGGCGGCCACCTCTTCGCGTCCCGAACGGATCGTTCGGATGGCTGATTCTCCGGCGTAGACCCGATCGAAGATCAGGTCCGCGTCGTCTCCGTGCGGGGTGACGAACCCCATCCCGGTGACCAGGACCCGCCGGGAAGGCACGAATCAGCTCTCCCGCGTGCTCAGGTGACGGTCCACGAGTGCGACGGCCTCGCCGAACGTAGTGAACTCGGCTTCATCCGCCGGGATATCGATGCCGAAGACGTCTTCGATGTCGAACACCAGCTCTGCCAGGGAGAGCGAGTCGAGGCCAAGATCCGACATGGTCGCCCCCGGCGAGAGCCGCTCCGCATCGACCCCGTACTTCTGGACGAGCATCTCTTCGATCTTGGCTCTGGCTCCCACGTTCAGGCTTCTCCGGGCTCGACTGTGTTACGGCACGACAGAGGTCAAGCTAACCTCTACGGCCGCCTTCCATCCAGTTGACGGAGGCGGGTGTGGCGGGTCGGTTCGTGCGGGGTCCGTCGTTCCCGGGTTCGATACCGGCCCCGGTAAAGAACCCCCGCACCCTCACGGGAGGAGCAGCGTGGCCAGGGTGACGACCCACGTGGCCACGAAGGCCTCGATGTGGATCTTGCGGGCCTGGGCGCGGACGGTGGCCAACTCCTCGGGGTCGTCGATCGTCTCCGGGCCCTGATCCATGTCGCGCAGACCGCGCGAAGCCAACGAGACTCAGGTCTTGCCGCGGTGCTGCAGGATGCCGAGGGCACCGAGCCACAGGGGGAGGCCGACGACGAGGCGCCAGACTCTAGAGACGTCCAGGGCGAGCAGCACGACGAGCAGCACGGCGGCCGCCAGGGTGGCCACCACACCGACGCCGAGCCGCCGTCGCCGCTCCCCGGGACCGATGTTCGGAATGCAAGCGGGTCCCTGCACTTCGTTCCTCCCTCCTTGAACCGGGTGTCCGCCTTCCACGATACTCCGTCATCCACGAATCGAGCCATGGGAGGTTGCCACGCCCGTCGCGTCCCCCAGTACGGCCGTACTGCCGGACCGCGAGATCGCGAGCCAGCTCCGGGAGCGCCTCGCGCGGCACATGCGCGTGCGGCATTTCTCCAAGGGAGAGCTGCTCTGGCGGCAAGGAGAGCGCGCGGGCCTCCTCGTGGCGCTCCGCTCCGGACGCGTGGGACCTACCGCACGCTTCCGACCGGCGGCTCCGTCACGCTCTTCATCTTCATGCCGGGCGACGTATTCGGGTTCCTCCCGTTTCTGGATGGCGGCCCCAACCCGGCATCCGCCGAGGCGTTGGAGGATGCCGAAGCGGAGGTCATGCCGTGCACGGTCTTCCAACAGGTCCTCGCGGCCGATCCCACGCCGGCGCCCGAGCTCCTGACGCTGGTGGGACGCTGTCTGAGGAGCGCGTTCGACGTGATTCAATCGGTCTCGACACCCGGCGCCCATTCGCGTCTGGCTTCGGCGCTCCTGGCGCTGGTCCCCGAGGATCGGACTCCCGGGGCCCGCGTGCGACTCGATCTGCCGGTCACGGCCCAGGAGCTCGCGGGGGCGCTCGGGATGGCGCCGGACACGCTGTCGCGGGCGATCTCGATCCTCGCCGACAAGGGGATCGTCCGACGGATTCGCCCGGGCCGCCTGGAAGTGCTCGACCTGCCCACCCCGGAGCGGGCCGTGCGCTCGCCCGTCGACTGATCTTCCGAGGTTCGCCAGGGGTCCTCCCGGCCGCGGTCCGGCGGCTTCCCTCAGCCGACTTCCCACAGCCCGCTTGACCCACGTCAAGGCGCCTCTCCCGGGCCTTCGCCAAGCTAGTGTCGTGTCTCAGAAATACCTCGGCCATTCGCGCACCGATGCATCCGGCCCTGCGGCGACTGCCACGAGGGGGACTACTCCCGCTAGGGAAGCCCTCCCCGGCCGAGAGGTCGACATCCGAGCGCGTACTTCCCTTGCGCGGTGGGGCTTTTCGATGGGATGTTGACACGTTGACCCGGCCCTCCCGCACGTTGACACCCATGACAGACCCGATCGCGCGCCTGAGCGAGGCCCTCACGGGCCGATATGCCGTCGAGCACGAGCTCGGCGAGGGGGGCATGGCCGTCGTCTACCTCGCCCAGGACCTGCGACATCATCGCAAGGTCGCGCTCAAGGTATTGAAGCCCGAGCTGGCCGCCGTGGTAGGTGCCGAGCGCTTCCTGGCCGAGATCGAGACGACGGCCAACCTCCAGCATCCCCACATCCTCCCGCTCTTCGATTCGGGCGAGGCGGACGGCTTCCTCTTCTACGTGATGCCGTATGTGGAAGGCGAAAGCCTGAGGAGCAAGCTCGATCGGGAGCACCAGCTCCCCGTGGACGAGGCCCTGCGCATCGCGACCGACCTGGCCGAGGCGCTGGACTACGCGCACCGCCACGGTGTCATCCACCGTGACATCAAGCCCGCCAACGTGCTCATGCACGAAGGCAGGCCGCTCATCGCGGACTTCGGAATCGCGCTGGCGGTGGGCGCGGCGGGCGGAACGCGTCTGACCGAGACGGGGCTCAGCGTCGGCACGCCGTACTACATGAGCCCCGAGCAGGCCACCGGGGACATGGCCGTGGGCCCGCCGAGCGACATCTATGCCCTCGGATGCGTGCTGTACGAGATGCTCGTGGGCGAGCCGCCCTACACCGGCGCGACCGCCCAGGCGGTGCTGGGCCGGATCATCCAGGGGCGGACCATCTCGGCGACCGATCAGCGCGCCTCGATTCCCGCCAATGTCGACGCGGCGATCCGCAAAGCGCTGGAGAAGCTGCCCGCCGACCGCTTCCCGGTGGCGAACGACTTCGGCAAGGCGCTGGCCGACTCGACGTTCCGACACGGAGAGACCGCCGCCGCGGCCGGCCCGGCGGCGCGAGGCTGGAGACGGGCCGCGATCGGGACATCCGCCCTCTCCGCGGCTCTCCTGTTGGCGCTGGCGTGGGCACTCCTGCGGCCCGCTCCGGCACCCCCGGTATCGCGCTACGGACTCTCGTTCCTGCCGGGCGAGGGGCCGATCGACGGGCTCTATCCCACCATGGCGCTGGCCCCGGACGGCTCCTCGATCGTCTACGTGGGCGCCGGAAGCCCGAACGGGCAGCTCTGGATCAAGCGCCGCGACCAGCTCAAGGCGACGGTCCTGTCTGGGACCGACGGGGCCGTGGCCCCCTCGGTGTCTCCCGACGGCGAGTGGGTTCTCTACACGGCTCCCGGCGAAAACGGCGTGCAGATCCGGAAGATTCCCATCGTCGGGGGAGCCTCGGTGGTGATGGCCGATTCCGTGAACCCTACGGGTCAGACCGGGGCCGCCTGGCTGGACGACGGGACGATCGTCTACGCCGACGTAGCGTGGCGGCTGCGGCGCATTCCGGCGGGCGGTGGGGCGGCCGATACCATGTGGACGCCGCCCCAGGGCCGGTTCCCGATCTTTCCCGAACCGCTCCCCGACGCGCGGGGCGTTCTGTTCGGTCTGTGCGACGCAAACTGCCGGTCCAGCGACATCTGGGCGTTGGACCTGCGGTCCGGGAAGGCTCATGAGGTGGCCGGCGGGGCGGGGATGGCCGAGTACGTGTCGATCGGCCGGCTCGTGTACGTGCGCCCGGACGGGAGCGTCTTCGCCGCGCCCTTCGACCTCGGCTCGCTGAAGACGACGGGCCCCGCCGTTCCGGTCCTGCAGGGCGTCAAGGTCGATGGGGGCATCGTTCCGGACTTCGCGCTCTCGAGGAGCGGGACCCTCCTCATGAGGACGGGACAAGGCGCGTCGGATCTGGACCAGTTCGTATGGGTGACGCGCGCCGGGGTGGCGACACCCGTCGACTCGTCGTGGTCGTTCGATCCCGGTGACAGCAACATGGGGTGGACGCTCGCCCCCGACGGCAAGCGGCTCGCCGCGCGGATCCACACCGACGCGGGCGACAACATCTGGGTCAAGGAGCTCCCGCACGGGCCGCTTTCACGCCTCACCTTCGACTCGACGGAAGACCGCATGCCGCACTGGTCGTCCGACGGGCGCTCGGTGACGTTCCTTTCGGACCGGCCCGTGGACGACACGATGCGGTTGCGGGTCTGGACGAAGCGCGCCGACGGCGTGGGCGACGCCTCGCTGGTCTATGGTTACTCGCGAGACCTCGCGCAAGGCTTCTGGTCTCCGGACGGGAAGTGGCTCGTGCTGCGCACGGGCGGGGTTCCCGGCGTGACCGGCGGCCGCGACATTCTCGGGTTCCGTCCCGGCGAGGACACGGCCGCCACGTCCCTCATGGCGGCCGGCTACGACGAGGAGGCGCCCGCGGTCTCTTCCGATTCCCGTTGGATCGCCTACGTCTCGAACGAGACGGGGCGCGACGAGGTGTTCGTTCGTCCGTTCCCGGACGTGAACGGCGGGAAGTGGCAGGTCTCCACGGACGGTGGAGATGCACCGCTGTGGGCGCACAGCGGCCGGGAGCTCTTCTTCGTGAACGCGAAGAACGACGTCGTGTCCGCCAGCGTTCGGACCGGTGCGGGCTTCAGCGTCGGGACGAGCAAGGTGCTCTTCCACCTGGGCTCGGAGTATGTGGTTCCGTCGTGGTGCTGCCAGTGGGACGTCACGCCCGACGACCAGCGCTTCCTCATGGTGCGGGGGGCAGGGACGGGAAAGACGGAGGATCAGCGCACGATCCTGGTCGAGAACTGGTTCGAGGAGTTGAAATCCAAGTTGGGGAGCCAATGACCTCATCGTCTTCCGACGTTTCCGTCTCCGGACTGGAGATCGTTCGCCCGTTGGGCCATGGCCAGATGGCCGAGGTATATCTGGCCCGAGAGCCGGGGCTCGAGCGCCTCGTCGCGCTCAAGGTCCTGCGGCCCCAGGTCGCGGCGAACGAGACCGCTCGCCGCCGCTTCGAGCGGGAGGCGCGTTCGGTCGCGGCGCTCACCCATCCCGGCATCGTGCAGGTGTACCGGTTCGGGGAGGCCGACGACGGGCGTCCCTACCTGGCCATGCAGTACGTCGAGGGTCGCACCCTGGAGGAGCGACTGGCGGCGGAGGGACGACTCTCCGTCGACGAGGCACGCCGCGTGCTCGTCGAAGTCACGGGCGCGCTCGAGGCCGCGCACAAGCAAGGGATCGTCCACCGGGACGTGCGACCCGGCAACGTGCTGATCGAGAAGGACACCGGGCGGGTCCTGCTCACGGACTTCGGTCTCGCCGCCGTGCTCGACACGGGGAGGGAGTCCGCGGCGAGGTTGACCGTGACCGGGGAGATGATCGGACAGCCGCGTTACATGAGTCCCGAGCAGATCCGGGGCGAGAAGGTGACCGGGCAGGCGGACGTCTACCAGGTGGGCGTGCTCGCCTACCACCTGCTCACGGGAGAAGGCCCGTTCGGGGACGGCCCGCCGGCGCGCCTCCTGGCGGCGCACCTTCAGCAGGATCCGCCCGACCTGCGCAACCTGAACCCGATGGTCGATGCCGATCTCGCAGCGCTCCTGCGTCGCTGCCTCGCCAAGGAGCCGAAGCACAGGCCCACGGTCGCCGATCTGAAGCGGAAGCTGGGTGGAGAGGGCAGTGGCGAGGCGGCAGCTGCGGGTCCCCTGGCTTCTCTGGATCTCATGAAGAGGCGGATCCCGCAGCTGGTGGCCGCGGCCGCCGTGGCCGGCGCCGGCCTGCTGGGCGCGGCGGATCAGCTGACGGACCGGGGGATCATCCCGAACGTGAGCTATCAGCTCGCCCTGGCTCTGGTGGTCCACGGGGTGCTGGCGACCGCCGTGATCTCCTGGTTCCACGGGGCACGGGGAGAGCAGCGCGTGACGATCCTCGAGATCGTGGCGCTGACGGTGCTCGGCGTGTCTTGGATCCTGTCGAACGTCATGATCCTCGCGCACTGAGCTGAGGCCGCCGTCACGTCTCCACCATCCGCGCGGGACCCAATCGAGCGAACCTGACGACCGCGTTCCAGGCGTCACCTCGCCCGCTCGAATCGCGCACTGTATCCGCATGACCTCGACCGAACGCGACGAACATTGGGAGCCCACCCCCGGTAGATATACATCTGCCCGGGCGAGGCCGAGACCCGGTAGCCGCCCCGGCAGTGGTTGGATTCTGCCCAGTACTGCGAGGTGGCGACGATGGGATACACAGGAGAGGTTTCGATAGATCGAAGGAGGGGCGCGAGCGCCGCGGTCGGCGTGGCGTTGGCCCTGGCGATGCTCGCTCTGCTCCCGCGGATCGGGTCGGCCCAGAGTTACTTCGGCCGGAACAAGGTCCAGTACAACACCTTCCACTTCAACGTTCTCAAGACCCCGCACTTCCACATCTACTTCTATCCGGAGGAAAGCGAGGTCGTCTCCGACGGGGCGCGCATGGCGGAGCGCTGGTACGAGCGCTACGCCCGCATGTTCGAGCACGAGTTCGCGCATCGGAAGCCGATCATCTTCTACGCGGACCATCCCGACTACGAGCAGACGAACGCCGTATCGGGATTCATCTCCTCCGGTGAGGGAGGCGTCACCGAGTCCCTCAAGAACCGTGTGATCCTGCCGTTCGCCGGCTCGTACTGGGACGACAACCACGTCATCGGGCACGAGCTGGTTCACGAGTTCCAGTACAACATCGCCGAGCAACAGGCGAGGGGCGTACGGGAGATGAACTCCCTGCCTCTCTGGCTCGTCGAGGGGATGGCCGAGTACTTCTCGCTCGGCCGTAACAGTCCGCTCACCGCCATGTGGCTGCGGGACGCACTCCTGCACAAGAACTTTCCGACCATTCACCAGTTGGCGACGGATCCGCGCTTCTTCCCGTATCGCTTCGGCCAGGCGTTGCTTGCCTATATCGGAGGGACCTGGGGAGACGACGCCGTGGTGCAGCTCTATCGTCATTCGCTCAGCGAGGGACCGAGCGCGGCGATCCAGACCGTGCTCGGCATGTCGGCCGACACGCTGTCCAAGCGCTGGAAGGAGGCGGTGGCCAAGGACTACGATCCTCTGATGAAGGGGCGGAAGACCCCCGCCGAGCTGGGTCGGCCCCTTCTCTCCCCCCAAACGGGGGCGGGTGTGTCGTACAACGTGTCACCGTCGCTGAGCCCGAACGGGCGCTATGTGGCGTTCCTTGCAGACAAGGATCTTTTCAGCATCGACCTCTACCTGGCGGACGCGCGCACCGGCAAGATCCTCCGGAAGCTCCGCAGCGCGAACTCCGATCCGCACACGGACGCCCTCCGGTTCATCGACTCCTCCGGAACGTGGTCGCCGGACGGGAAGTCCTTTTGCTACGTCGCGACGGCCAACGGGACCCAGGAGCTCCAGATCGTGCGTGTGGATGATGGGAAGCTGTTGCGGCGCAAGAGCTTTCCGATCATCGGTGCCATGGCGAACCCCTCCTGGTCTCCCGATGGAAAGGAGATCGCGTTCACGGGGCTCGTGGGCGGCATCAGCGACCTCTTCATCTGGAAGCTCGACTCCGACCAACTCATCCGCCTCACGAACGACAAGTACGCCGATTTCCAGCCCACCTGGTCGCCGGACGGGAAGACGATCGCCTTCGCGTCGGATCGCGGCCCCGAGACCAACTTCGCCGAGCTCACGTTCAGCAGGTATCAGCTGTCGTTCATCAACGTGGCGACCCATGAGGTCCGCGTGCTCCCGGTGTTCGGAGACGTCGACCAGACCAACCCGCAGTACGCTCCGGACGGCAAGAGCCTGTATTTCGTGTCCAACCAGTCCGGCTTCAGCAACGTGTACAACGTGAACCTGCAGACCGACTCGGTTCTGCGGCTCACGAACCTGGCCACGGGCGTTTCGGGGATCACGTACACCTCGCCGGCCATCAGTGTCGCGTCCAACTCCGGCCGTCTGGTCTACACCGTCTTCGACTCCCTGCAGTTCGAGATCTTCGGAATGGATCCGCAGGGCAAGGGCGAGCCGGTGCAGACCGTCCAGGACGCGCAGAACCAGCCCGGCCGGATGCTTCCTCCGGTTCACCTCGACCGTTTCAGCCGCGTGCAGACCTACCTGGCGGACGCCAAGACCGGCCTAGAGCCGTCGGGAACCTACCAGCCCGTCAAGGAGGCGAAGAAGTATTCGCCTTCGCTCTCGCTCGACTGGATCGGCCAGCCGACCTTCGGCGTCGCGGCCGATCGCTTCGGGACCTACGCGGCCGGAGGCGTGTCGGCCTACTTCAGCGACATGCTGGGGAACGACAACCTGGGCGTGGCCGTGACCGCTCAAGGCAGATTCAAGGACATCGGAGGCCAGGCGTTCTACGCGAACCAGTCGCACCGGTGGAACTGGGGAGTCGGGATCGCCCGCATGCCCTACGTGTTCGGCGCCTACACCGCCGGGGCGGACACGTTGAACGCCAATACCGATTCGATGGCTTTCCGGCCCTACCTGGGGCTGTATCAGTACCGCTTGTATGTGAACTCGCTGACGGGCCAGGTCTCCTATCCGCTCTCGCAGACGCGGCGCGTCGAGTTCGGCCTCGGCGCGACCCGTTACAGCTATGGCCTGGAGCTGGACAAGTACTACACCGACCAGTTCGGGCGCGTCTACAACTATACCCAACAGAACCTCGATTCCTCGACGCCGCCCGCGCTCAACACGGCACACGCCTCCGCCGCGTTCGTGAGTGACAACTCGGATTTCGCCTTCACCTCTCCGGTGCGCGGAGGGCGATACCGGTTCGAGGTGGACCAGACGTTGGGGAACGTGAAGTACACGACCCTCATCGCGGACTGGCGGCGTTACTACAATCCGTTCAAGGATCTCACGATCGCCGTGCGTGGCCTGCATTACGGGCGCTACGGATTGAGCCAGGCCAATGTGCAGACGAGCGGGAACCAGTTGTTCGGCATTCTGTCGCCCCTCTTCCTGGGCTACCCGACGCTGATTCGCGGCTACGACTACTACAGCTTCAACGCGAATGAATGCGCCGCCGGAGCGACCGCCTCGAACGGGTGTCCGGTCCTGGACCGCCTCTTCGGGCAGCGCATCGCCGTGGCGAATCTCGAGCTGCGGATTCCGGTCCTGGGGGTCCAGCAGTACGGTCTCGTCAACTTCCCGTATCTGCCGACCGATCTCGTCCTGTTCGCCGACGGCGGCGCGGCCTGGGATTCTCAGGATCCGATCACGTGGAAGTGGAGCCAGACGTCGCCGGCCCGGATCCCGGTCTTCTCGACCGGGGTGGCGGCGCGCTTCAACATCCTGAACATGATCGTGCTGGAGGCGTACTACGCGCGCCCGTTCCAGCGGCCGGGCAAGAACTGGGTCGGGGGCATCACCTTCACTCCCGGTTGGTGACCGGAGGATCGCAGGAACCGTCCGACCATCCATGACCGGGCGCCACGGCCTCGAGGCCGTGGCGCCCGTCTTGCTCGCGCTTCTCGAAGGTCCTCACGAGCGTCCTGATTCCGCCGGTGGGGCTGCTCCTCAGGGGGTCCGGCCCGTCAGCTGCAGCGGCTTCAGCCCCTTCGACCTCCGCTTCGCGTTCAGCGCCGCGAGTCCCGTGGTCGCGAGGGTATGCCACCGTCCCATGACGTCGTCGGAGCGTCGGCCGGCCTGTTCGCACGCGGCGACCTCACGCGCCGTCGGGGCGACTTCGGCGTCCTGCATGGCCATCGCCGCGTTCATCATCTCCTGGCTGACGCCGTTCAACGTCGGGGGGCCCGACGGCGCCGCTCGCCGGAAGAAGCGGCCTCCCATCCGCTCCTGGGGCGCGGGCGCCAGCGCTTCCACCTGGCGCTCGAACGCGGCTGCATCCGGGTCCTTCATCGTGTCGAGCTCCGCCACGAGCGCCCGCGCCTGCTCGTACGCGGCGTGCGCCGACACGGCGCCGTCGTACATCCTCCGTGAAAGATCGGCCAGGCGCTCGAGGTCGCCGGCCGCCGTCTGAACGCGTGGATCCAAACGCAACGTCAGCGGCTGTGTCAGCTCCTTTCCGTTCACGGTGAGGCGCACCGTGTACTGCCCCGGAGCGGCCCACGGCGCGTCCACGGACGGGTACGTGTGGTGGGGGACGGCGCCGGTGCCGCTGGCGGCCCGAGGCTCCGGGCCGATGGGATCGTAGTGCAGGTCCCAGGTGAAGCGGTGCATGCCCTTCTTCGTGGAGAGCACCATCTGGGGCGCCGGCCAATAGAGTGGGACCCGGCAGTCCGGTGCCCCGGGGTTCGCCTGACAGATCTTGTCGTAGCCCTCCGGGTCCAGCGCGGGGTCGGGCACGAGCACCGGATCGTCGCTGGAATAGGAGCGGATGACCTTTCCTCCGGCGTCCAGGATGTCCAGTGCGACCGGCCCCGACGCGTCGGCGGGCAGCCAGTAGTCGATGATCCCGCCGGGGGGCGGGTTCTCACCGTGGGGCAGCTCCGGCGGCCACTCCGTCGGGTCGTTCATCCCGAAGCGTACGCGCACGGCCGTCGCCGGCCGGAAGAGGTAGGCGTCCGTGGCCGCCCGGGCCTCCGCCACCTGACGGAGCGGCGTCACGTCGTCCAGGATCCAGAACCCCCGGCCGTGCGTGCCCGCGACCAGGTCGGAGCAAAGGCAGGTGCTGTCGTCCTTCACCTGGATGTCGCGCACGGAGACCGCGGGCATGTTCAGCCGCAGCGATTGCCAGTGGTCACCGTCATCGAAGGACACCCAGACCTGGGTCTCCGTGGCGGCGTAGAGCAGGCCCTGCTTCCTCGGGTCCTCGCGGATCGAGTTGGCCACGGCCCCGGGGGCGATCCCGTTGTCGATCTCCGTCCACGTCTTGCCGCCGTCGTGCGTGCGCCAGAAGTGCGGGTTCATGTCGTCGATGCGCATCGTGTTCGCGGCCGCGTAGGCGGTGCCCTTGTCGAAGTGGCCGGCTTCGATGTTGAAGATGCGCGTCCACGGCTCGATGGCCGTCGGCGTCACGTTCGTCCAGTGCGCGCCTCCGTCCATCGTCACCTGGATGGCCCCGTCGTCGGTCCCGGCCCAGATGACGCCGACGTCGAGCGGGGACGGGGAGAGTGCCGTGATCGTGCCCTGCGGGCTCGGCGTGACGCTGGAGGCGTACTTGCCGGCGCTCGCGGGGACCTTCCAGGCCGGGCGTGCCAGGTCTGGGCTGATGCGCGTCCAGGTGTGGCCCCGGTCGTGCGTCTTCCAGACCACGTTGGAAGTGTAGAAGAGCAGGTCGGGATCGACCGGCGACCACTGGAGCGGCATCGTGCGCACGTCCCGGTTGTACGGCCCTCCGCGCGGGCCCATGTCGGGCCCGACGTTCGTGGTCTGGCCCGTCTTCCGGTTGTAGAGCGAGACGTCGCTCCGGGAAGCGCCGTACACCATGTCCGGGTCGCGCGGGTCGGGCGCGGCGATCCCGTACTCCTGGATGTTCACGGGATGCCAGTCGTGGAATGTGATCATCCCGTCGTTGGACCGACTCTCGACACACGCCGATCCCGAGTCCTGCTGACCGCCGCACAGCCGGTAGGGGAACGCGTCGTCCGCCGTCACGTGGTACATGGCGGCGGTCGGCTGCGTGTACCAGTTGCTCCACGACACGCCCCGGTTGGCCGAGACCACCGCGC
>CAZVYM010000022.1:0-7618 GCA_964630935.1 uncultured Gemmatimonadaceae bacterium
ACCGTCACCTCGTCGCTGAGGTAGACGTCCTGGACCGCGTGCAGGAGCTCGACCCCTTCGGCCATGGGACGCTGAAAGGCCTTTCTGCCTGTGATCATGCCCATTCCGCCGGCCCTCTTGTTGATGACGGCAGACCGGATGACCTCCTGCAGATCTCCCTGTCCCGACGACGCCCCTCCGGAGTTGATGAGCCCGGCACGGCCCATGTAGCAGTTTGCGACCTGATACCGGGTCCACTCGATGGGGTGCTCCGGGGCCAACTCGCTGTAGACGGCCTCATGGGTCTTCCCGAAGCCCAGCTTCACGAAGCCTCCATTGGTCTCGGGCTGCTTCTGCTTGATGAGGTCGGCCTGGATCGTCACGCCCAGATGGTTGGCCTGGCCGGTCAGATCGGCCGCCACCTGGTAGTCGTCGTCCTTCGTCTTGAAAGCGGAGTTTCTCAGGTAGCACCAGAGCACCGTGAAGAGCCCGGCCTCATGGGCCATCTCGAAAGCCTGCGAGATCTCCTGCAGCTGCCGGCGCGACTCCTCGGAGCCCCAGTAGATCGTGGCGCCCACGCCGACGGCTCCCATGTCCACCGCTTGATCGACGGACGCGAAGAGGACCTGGTCGTAGGTGTTGGGATACGAGAGCAGCTCGTTGTGGTTCAGCTTGAGGATGAACGGGATCCGATGGGCGTACCGGCGGGCTACCGAGGACAGGACGCCGCTGGTCGAGGCGACCGCGTTACAGCCGCCTTCGATGGCCAGCTCGACGATCTTCCCGGGGTCGAAGTAATCGGGATTGGGGGCGAACGATGCTCCGGCGGAGTGCTCGATCCCCTGGTCCACCGGCAGAATCGAGAGATATCCCGTCCCCCCGAGCCGGCCGTGGTCGAAGAGGGACTGCAGGTTCCTGAGCACCCGGACGGACCGGTCCGAGTGCGTGACGACCCGCTCGATGAAGTCGGGTCCGGGCAGGTGGAGTCTCTCGCGGGGAATCCCTCGGCATTGGTAGGAGAGTAACTCCGCGTCCGATCCGAGGAGCTTCGAGATGCGCTCGTCCATGGTCCGGTCCTCCGGCGTGCTGCGTGAGCGTGTCCGATGAATTCAGAGGGGCGCCGGGAGACGCTCCCTCTCCCTTCCTCTTCCAAGGAAGAAGAAAAAGAGCCGGTCCGGCACTCATCGCGATAGAGTGAAAAGGTAGGCATTCCGGAGGAGACCGCGAGCCGATCTCGCCGAGGACGGGTGCTTCCCGTCGCCGGACAGGGACACGCCGGGCGGTATCCATCTCGATCCCGAGGTCTGTCCGTTCCCGAGGTTCGGCGTCCAGTCGATGAGATCGATCAGCTCGACATCGGCCCTTCGTCGCGCGGCCCCGTGGGGCGTCGGCTGCCCCAGAAAAGACGAACCAGCGCCGGCACGTTGACCGAAACGAACATCCCCACGAAGAGGAGGAGCAGAAGGCTCGCGGAGATGTGGACGTATGCCCCGAACATCGCCAGGAGCAGGAAGCGGGGCGCCCGGGAGAGAAGCACGCCCACGAGGTACTTCCAGCGCGGATACGACGCCATCACCACGAGGAACCGCACCGGAAAGAACGGCGCGGGGGTGAAGCCCGCGAAGAGGATGGCCGCAAAGGGCATGCGGGCGAACAGCTCGATGGTCTTGCGCACCAGCCGCTTCTCGGAGACCGACTGCAGAGCCGGCCGGTCGTAGAAGAACGAACAGACCGAGTAGTTGACGGCCTCGGCCATCACCGTGCCCACGGCCGAGATGCCGGCGACGACCCATGCCGAGTGGAACGCCCCGAAGTAGATGAGCACCGGCTCGTGCGGCAGGAGTCCGACCAGGAACTCGGAGGGAAAGCAGTAGAGGAAGAGCACCCAGAGGCTCCTGCTCTCCCGGACCCCCGGCGAGAGGAGCCATGCCAGGAGGATGGCCAACACCAGAAGGCCCTCCATTCCGACGATGACGCCTCGGCGGGGAGCCCACGCATTGCGCGGCCCGGGTGTGGCGTCCGCTTCACCCGGCCCCCCGGGCTCCGGCGTAGGCCCGAAGGCCGACCGTGGGGCGCCGGAATCTCCGGACGGACTCAGGAACCGTTCCTCCCTCGCGGCCGTCCTCCGTTCCTGCCCAGCAGGTAGGGGATGTGATCCAGGAACAGGTGGTGGGCCGGGCGCTCGGAGTGCGATCGCGAGCCGGTGTAACACGCCGTGCACGGGTTGCTGGCCGTGAACTCCCTCAGCATCGCCCGGCGGGTGGGGTAGTCCCGGATGAGGAGCCCGCAGGGAGAGAACGTGCCGTCGGGGTTCACCACCAGGAAGCGCTCACCCGCCCGACAGGCCCCCAGATCGTCGCCGTTGAAGAAGCGCGTCATCGCCTCGAACACCCAATCGGACGTGAGGATGTGGCCGTCGGCCGCCTTCATCTCGAGCAGCCGCCGGGTCACCGCCCGGAACTCGTCCATCTCATCGGGTGGGACGAGGAGGCTCCTGTCGTTCGTGCGCAGATGAGTGTAGGCGCTGAAGTTGAGGTGTACGCCCCAGTCCCGCGCGAGGTCGGCCATCGCCGGCGCATCGCGATAGTTCCGGCTCGTGAACACGCAGGAAAGAACCACCCGCCGCCGATCCTCGGCCGGTAGGCCCGTGAGCAGACCCTGGATCTTCCGGAAGAGCCCCGGGATGGCGCGCCACTCGTCGTGGCGCTCGTCGGGAAAGTCGAGGGAGATGAGGAACTCGTCCACGCCGGCATCCTTCAGGCGCTGGAACCGCACAGCCGTCAGGAGCGAGGCGTTCGTCACGACGAAGATCCGCAGGGGATGGACGCCCCGGCGCAGCGTGCGGACGATCTCCTCCAGATCCTTGCGGATGAGCGGCTCGCCCCCGGACATCATCGCGATCAGGGGGCGGAGCTCCCTGCAGATCTCGAGGAGCCGCCGGGGACCCGCCAGCTTCTCGCGGGGAATCACCGGCCCGCGATGACAGTGCTGGCAGCGGGCGTTGCAGTTGTAGGTGAGCTCGAAGGAGGCGCAGTAGGTGCGACGCAGCAGGTAGTTTCCTACAGCCCTGCGGGCCAGCGCGACGGGGAAGGCCATGGGATGCACCTCGTGCTGGAGGAAGCGGCGCGATGGGGCCGGACCCCGTCGCCGCAACGTCCCTACCCGCCGCTGAGAATGCTAAGGACCGAGGTGGGTTCGGGCCAGCGCGAGTGAGCCGTACGCTCAGCCGCCACCCACCAACGCATCGGCGCGCTTGCGCGCCTCGGCCACGAGGCCGTCGGCCTTCTGGTCGGCTTGCCGGACGATCTCGTCGGCCTTGTCGCTCGCTTCCTTGCGGATACGGTCGGCCACCGGTCGCGCTGCCGCCTTGGCGATGGGATTCTTCGCCTCCGCGAGGACCTGGTCGGCTCTGCGGTTCCCTTCGGCACGGACGCTTTCCGCGAGCCTGTCGGCTTCCGCGCGCACGCTGTCGGCGCGCGTCCGGGCCTCGGCCACGATGCTGTCGGCCCGGGCCTGCGCTTTGCGGCGCGCTTCCTCTCGGGCGGAATCGGCGCGAGCTCCGGCTTCCGCGACCTTGTTCTGCACCGCCTCGTCCGCGAGCTTCCTCGCTTCCTGGCGTCCGGACGCCACCGCGCCCGCGAAGTCCGTCTTGACCGACGGATCCGTCACGCTTCCGGCGAGCCGCACGTCGACGCGGACGGAATCGGCCGCCTCCAGATCGATCCCGGCCTTCCCCGCGGTGGAGACCAGGCTCTGTACGACCTGTCCGGCCGCGCTTCCGAGCAGGGCCCGCGGGACGGCGAGCCCGAGCGTGTAGTCCAGGCTCTGGTCCACCCCGTTGGAGCCCGACACGGTCATCGCGAAGTTGCCGGCGCGCACCTGGAACGGATGCACGAAGAGTCGGCCGTCGTGGATCTCGATGGACGAGCGTATGGCGTTGAAGGTGGGGTCTCCGATCTGGGGGATCTTCATCGCGTCGGCGAGCTTCCGGAGGGGTGGAAAGCCCTGGAGCGCGATCGTCGACGTCGACAGGGAGCCCTTGCCGTTGAGCACGTCGAGGAGCGGCGTCAGGTCGTGGCCGAGGGCGCCGCTCAGGTCCAGGTCGGCGGTGAAGGCGCCACGGGCGAATCGAGCGACGGGGGCGAGTCGGCCGACGGTCGGAAGGACTTCGACCGCATCCGCGATGCTGAGGCTGTCGAGCTTCAGGTCGCCGCCGAACGTCGGCTTGGAGGGATCGGTCGTCTCGTAGAAGCCGCTGACGCCTACCTCACCGCCCAGGGCCTTCCCGCCGAAATCCTCCAGCGTCACGCGCTGGTCCTTCACGCGGACGCTCCCCCGGGCGTCGGTCATCACGAGCTTCCCGTAGGTCAATCGGCCGACCGTGGCCTGGAGGGTGAGGTCGAGCATGGCCGGAACCGGAATGACCTGCGTCTGGGGATCGTTCGATTTCCATTCATCCAGATCGACCCGCTTGCTGCTCACGGTCGCCTCACCGTGCAGCGGCTCCTTTCGAAGGGCGAAGCCGAGGAGGTTGTCGACCCAGCCGGTCGCCTCGAAGTCGCTCGCCCCGGCCTGCGCGTGCAGCGACTTCAGATCGGCTCGGCGCGGGGTGAGCTCCAGACGCGCATCCTCGACCGCGATCGGTTGGGGAAGACCGGCGGTCCTGGCCGTGACGTCGGTCGCGGACAGGGTTCCGTGGGCCGAGACCCGCTCGTACCGCGCGCTGTCGAGATCCGACAGGCGCGCACGCACGGCCGCGTCCGCGCCGATCACGCCGGTGAGCTCCTGCACGCCGTCGAGCTTGACCGTGCGGGCCACATCGGCCAGGTCGATCGCTCCCTTCACGGTCAGGTCGAAATCGGGATCGGAGACCGGTGTGCGCAGAACGGCGGTCATGTCCACCGGTCGCTGGCCGATCTGGGCGTGGAATCTACGCAGGCTCACGACCGTGCTGTCCGGATCGTTGCCGGGGTTCTCGATCGAGAGATCGGCGGCGATGTCACGGGCCGCCGAAGGCAGATCGGGATAGTGGAAGGTCCCGTTGTCCACGGTGGCGTGAAGCGCGAAGGCGGGGAAGGCGCTCTTTCCGTACTTGCCGTGGACCGATCCGGCCACGGAGACCGTACCGGACGTCTGCAGCGTCGCGAAGTCGTGGGCATAGATCGTCGGCACCAGCGAGAGGATCTGCCCGAAGTCGGCGTTCGGGGCGTCCATCTTCACGTCGAGATCGAGATCTTCGCCCTCGCGTGCAACCGTCCCGGAGAAGCGCAGGGCCAGGTCGTTGAGGCGGAGCTCGTTCTGTTCGAGCGTGAAGCGCTGGTCTTTCATGTTCGCCGCGATCTGGGCGTCGAATCCCACCCGCACGCCGCTCAGGTAGGGCACGCCTGCGAAGCGGACCGTGGCGCTGTCGGCGCGGGTGTGCATCTGCGCGACGAGGCTGTCGCGCGAGAAGTTGCCGCCGAGCGAATGGTCGAGCCCGGCCACCGAGGCGAAGAGGCCCGTCTGCTCGTCGTCGAGGACGAATCGTCCCCGGGTGATCTCCAGGCTTCGCAGATCGAGGCTGAGGCCCCCCGGAGCCTCCGATGCGGAAGCGCCGCGGGCGTTGTCCGATCCGGCGCCTCCGGCCTTCATCGCGTCCAGGCTCGACGTGCCGTCCGGGAGCACGACCATGCGCACGGAAGGATCGTCCAGCCGAACCGAACGGACGACGAGCGGGCCACGATGTCTGAAGGCCGCGAGGGCGCTTCCGAGGTCGACTACGAGCCGGAAGCTCCCGACCGACGCCAGCGTGTCGTCCGCGAAGCGGCCTCTCCCGACGACCGTGAGCCGGTCCAGCCCGAAGGTCAGGTTGGGAAAGTGGCGCAGAAGGCTCAGATCCACGCTTCCCCAGTCGACGTGCGCGTCGACGGCTCGGTCGACCGCCGAGTGCGCCCGCTCGGAGACGCGGTCCTTGAGCAGTAGGGGGAGGATCACCAGCGTGGCCGCGCTCAGCACGACCACGACCCCGACGACGAGCCATCTACGACGCAGTGACATCGACCACCCTCTCGTCCGGCAAAGCCTCCCCGTCCCGCAGCGGGCCCGGGGCCGATGATTCAGCCGCCGCGTATCGCGGCGGTGTCACGCTGGGCGCGCTTGCTCCCGTGGAGAAGATAGATCCTACACGCTTCGCCGAGCGTGCGTGCCGCCGTGGAGTCGGCCGGTGCCGCTCGAAGCGGCTGCCCGCTGGTCACCGGGAAGGATCCGTTGGCGGCACGTTGCGGAAGGGCTGTTCTCTCATCCCCCGGAATCTCCCGGTGGCGGCACGTGGTGGGGGAGAGACTCCGGGCTCCGGATCGCCCAGGAGAACGCGGGCGTGCCGTAGGCGTCTTCGGCCCTCGCGTCGATCCGGTAGCGGTCCCGGGTCGCCTCGATCGGGCCGTCGATCGCGAGGAGGCCCGCGTCGAAGGCCCAAGTGTCCGAATAGCCCGGAAGAACCAGGGACGGGGTCCAACCCAGCCGGTCTCTGCGGATCTGATTGATGGCGTCGGCCAGGTTCGTCGCGCAGTTGTTGTCCAGCGTGTTGTAGTACTCGGGTGTGGTCTTGAGACCATTGGCGCGCTCGAGCAGCGCGACGAACAGCTCGCGTGCCTGCCGGGGAGTCGCCACGGTCGGATAGAGGTAGACCGGATCGCGCCACACGTGGGTGCGCAGCCCGATGACGTCGGGCTCGTCACCCACGACGTACATCAGCTCGTAGCGACGGAGCATCCCCAGGAACGGATTGTAGCTCTCTCCCATGTCCTTGCGGGCTTCCACGGAGACCGAGACGAACTGGGAATCGGCGAACTGGAAGCTCAGGAACGCGTGGGCGGGCCCGCGCCAGCTCGCGAACGGCGAAAGGACGAACCACACCGATTCGAGCTTGTCCAGATCGTAGATTCGGGTCACCCAGCGGCGCTCGACCGCTCCTCCCTCTCCGTACACGAACGACCGCACCCCTCGAACCTCGACCTGCGCGCCCGCGAACCACGCGGAAGGCATCACCGACTGGTCCGGCTCGTACACGTGCCCGCCCGTGGGCCTGCCCGGCGGCAGCGACCACCACACCACCAGAACGACCACCGAGGCCGCCAGGAGGCCACTTCCGAGGACGATTCCGAGGCGGTGACGGGCCAAGGGACGGGCTCCAGTCGAGGGACCGGACAGCGCGGGCTCCACTCCTACTACACCCCCACCCGAGCCGAAGTCAATCGAAACCGCGATCCACACCCGTAATCGAAAGGCGTCGTCGTCGTATGAGGGGAGCGAGCAGATTCGTCCCCGATGCATCCCGGGGATGAGGGCAGGGGCCCGATTTGGCCTCCCGGAGCAACCCCTGTCGTTGATTGACGGATAGGATGCGAGGGGCGATTTTAGATGGGTGTGGTGGTGGATGGGTGGGGCCTCCCCGACGTGCAGTACAAGCTTTCGCCGGCCTTCCTGCCTACCGGCGAATCCTCGCGTCGTCATCAGACGACTTCCGCCCATCTCCACGTCCTGCCCAGGGCGCCCTCGGTGCGCCCAACCGACGACCATTCATTCTCCCCAATCCACGCCGTCCGGTAGGTGCCGGCCGACTTGATCATAGACCACCCTTTTCCAGTCGCCGTGCCGTCCC
>CAZVYM010000022.1:7718-41073 GCA_964630935.1 uncultured Gemmatimonadaceae bacterium
TAGGTGCCGGCCGACTTGATCATAGACCACCCTTTTCCAGTCGCCGTGCCGTCCCTCGCCTCGACCCGCGTCGCAACCGGGCGGAGACGGCTCTCATGCACGAAGTCACCATCAAATGAGGAGAGGATATGACCGTGCGTAAGCTACTGACCCTGACGCTCGCGCTCCTGGCGTGCGTCCCGGCGGTGTCGTATGCACAGACCGCCACGATCACCGGCCTCGTCACGGATGCCGGCACCGGCCAGGTGCTGGCGGGGGCGAGCGTTCGGCTGGACGGCTCCGACCGGGGCGTCCTTTCGAACGTGGACGGCCGTTACTTGCTGACGGCCGTACCGCTGGGCGAGCATACCCTGACCGCGAGTTACATCGGCTATGCCGACCTCCATCAGACGATCACGCTGTCGGCGGGCACCAACACGCTCGATTTCGGGCTTCGTTACGATCCGGTGAAGCTGGACGCGCTCGTGGTCACGGCCCAGCAGATCGAGCGACAGAAACGGGAGCTGGCCTACTCGGTCTCCACGATCGAGAGCAAGGACCTGGTCAAGGCTCCCTCCACGAATTTCGTCACGGATCTCGCCGGCAAGACTCCGGGCGTCGACGTGATCTCCCAATCGGGTGACGTCGGGGCCTCGACCCGGATCGTCATCCGCGGTGTCTCGTCGCTGTCCGGGGACAACCAGCCACTCTTCGTGGTCGACGGGATTCCGATCTCGAACGCCAACATCGTCGCGGGCACGAGTCAGGACCGACTGACCGGCGCCATCGACGTCGGCAACCGGGGCGGCGACCTCAACCCCGAGGACATCCAGTCGGTGACGGTATTGAAGGGTGGAGCCGCCGCGGCCCTCTACGGGCAGCGAGCCAAGGACGGGGTGATCCTGATCACCACCAAGCGAGGCCGGAGCATCGGCGGCGAGACGGTGACGGCCACCAGCTCCATCCGGGTGTCGTCTCCCCTGGTCCTGCCGGACTTCCAGAACACGTACGCGCAGGGCTCCGCGGGGGCGTACCAGTCCACGTCCCTGAACGGGTGGGGACCCGTGATTGCCGGCCAGCGGGTGGAGGACATTCGAGGGGACTCGATCACGCTCGAGCCGTTCGCGAACAACGTCCGCGACTTCTACAACAGCGGGGTGCTGTCCATCAACAGCTTCTCGTTCTCGTCGGCCAACGACGTCTCCGACTTCCGTCTGGGCATCACCAATCAGGACCAGAACGGAATCGTCCCCAACAGCAACCTCCGGCGGACGACCGTCAACATCAACGCGGGCTACCACCTCACGGACAAGCTCCGGGCCCGCCTGTCCGGCTCCTACGTGGACACGAACACGAAGGGGAAGGCCGTGGCGGGTGGCAACGACCCGAACGTCCTGACCTCGATCGTCAACACGGTCCCGCGCACGTTCGACATGAACGTGCTCAAGGACTACAAGGACGCCGAGGGCAATCAGATCCCGCTCGACAACTTCACCAACAACCCGTACTGGATCGCGAACGAGAACCTCTTCACCGACGGGGTGGAGCGGGTCTTCGGAAGCGGTACGCTCCAGTTCGATCCGGTGTCGTGGGTCACGCTCACCGGTCGCGCCGGACTCGACACGTACACCGAGAACCGTAAGAACATCAACGCCGTCAGCACGGTCGGCCGCGAGAACGGCCTGTTCAGCCTCGACGTGATCGAGGAGCGCCAGGTCACGGTCGACCTGATGGCCGAGGCTCAGCGCGATCTCAACAGCGACTTCAACCTGCGCGGGGTCCTGGGGGGCAACCTCAACACCCGGCAGCAGCAGATTCAGCGGAACGACGCGGCCGAGCTCACCGTGCCCGGGCTGTACAACTTCGCCAATGCCCAGTCCAACTCGCCGGTCAACAGCTTCCAGAAGCGCCGGCTCTACGGCGTGTACGTGGACGCCACGCTGGGCTACCGGCAGTATCTGTTCCTGAACGTGACGGGACGCAACGACTGGTCCTCCACGCTGCCGAAGGCGCACAACTCGTTCTTCTATCCGTCGGTCAACCTGAGCTGGGTGTTCACCGACGCCCTGGGTTGGGCGGGTGACGTCCTTTCCTACGGGAAGGTGCGCGCCAACTACGCCGTCGTGGGAAGCGACGAGGCACCCTATCAGCTCGATTTCCGCTACTTCCCGGTGTCGAGCATCTTCGGACAGTACGGCACGGGCAACACCTTCCCGTACGGTGGACTGACCGGCTTCCAGGCCACGAACACGATCCCACCGTCGGATCTGAAGCCTCAGAACCAGGCGTCGTTCGAGCTCGGCACCGAGCTGCAGTTCTTCAACGGCCGGGCCGGGATCGACTTCACCTACTACGACACCCGGACCAAGGATCAGATCATCTCGATCCCGATCCCCGAGACCACCGGCTTCGGATTCAACCGGACGAACATCGGCGAGGTCTCGAACAAGGGTATCGAAGCGGCACTCAACTTCAATCCGATCCGCAACCGGACCCTGAACTGGACGGCGAACCTCAACTACACGCAGAACAAGAACCGTGTGGTGTCACTCGCGCCCGGGGTCGATCAGCTCACGATCCAGAGCGCGTTCAACTCGCTCCAGGTCAAGGCGGAGCCCGGCAAGTCGTTCGGACTCTACGGCCCGGGCTTCCTGAGGGATTCCGTGTCGGGTCTGCCGATCATCGACCCGAACACCGGACTGCGGCAGGAGGGCGACATCACCCGTCTGGGTGAAATCGACCCCAAGTTCCGGTTGAGCCTGAACAACACGTTCAGTGTGAACCAGGTGAGCCTGAGCTTCCTGGTCGACTGGAGGCAGGGCGGCGTCATCTTCTCTCAGACGGTCGGCCAGCTCCGCCGCCTCGGTCTCGTCTCGGAGACGGCCGTCAACCGCGACGGCACGTTCATCGACGAGGGCGTGATCGACAACGGCGACGGGACGTTCCGACCCAACGACGTCCCCGTGCAGAACATGCAGGCTTTCTGGGCGCGTTACGCCTCCGCCAGCATCATGGAAGGCAACGTGTTCGACGCGACCAACGCGCGTCTGCGCGAGGTACGGCTGCAGTACGAGGTGCCCCGGTCGTGGCTCGACAGCACTCCCTTCGGGAGCATGTCGATCGGCCTCGAGGCCCGGAACCTCTTCCTGATCTACAAGAAGGTCCCGCATATCGACCCGGAAACGGGCCTGTTCGGCTCCGCGGCCAACGGCCAGGGAATCGAATGGAACGTGCTGCCTTCTACCCGGTCGTTCGGAATGAACTTCCAGGTCCGCTTCTAACGTCGAATGAGAGAAACGGTCATGCGAAAGCTCATGCCTCTCGTACTCATATTGATGATGCTCCCGCTCGCTGCGGGATGCGACAATCCCTTCAACCTGGACATCAACAAGGATCCGGACGCCGCGACCGCGGTGCCGGGTGACCTGTTGCTGCCCACGGTCCTGGCGAACGTGGCGTCGAACCGCGCCATCGAGATCTCTCCCGGGACCGCGTTCTTCACGCAGATCATGGCGTCGAGCGGCTCGGCCGGGGTGTTCGTGGATCCCGAGCGGTACACGATCAGCTCGTACACGACCGGCAACGCCTGGGGCGCGTTCTACACGAACGGCCTCAAGAATCTGCTCCTCATGAGGGAACAGGCCCTCGCCGCCGATCCGGCGCGACCCAACGTCGCGGCCCAGGCGGAGATCACGTCGGCCTACGTCTTCTGGATGCTCACGTCGCTCTGGGAGACGGTTCCGTACACGCAGGCGCTCGACGGGGCCGAGTACCCGAAGCCGGTCTTCGACGACCAGGAGACGGTGCTGCACGGCATCCTCCAGAAGCTCGACAGCGCCATCGCCACGATCGACCCGAACGGCCTCGCCGGCGTGGAGGCCGGGGACCTGGTCTACGGTGGCGACATGAACCTGTGGCTGCGGTTCGCCAACTCCTTGAAGCTCCGGACGCTCATGATGATCCGGAACAAGGATCAGTCGGTGGATGGCCAGATCACGGCGCTGCTCTCACAGCCGCTGATCCGGGAGAACTCCCAGGAGGCGGACATCCCGTTCTTCAACACGACGAACAACGAGAACAACGTCTGGAAGCTGAACAACATGTTCGGCGGGTTCACCAACGCGATGAACGGGAACGAGTTCATCTTCGCGGGTGACACGCTCGTCGAGATGATGAAGGCCGCGGGTGACCCGCGTCTGGCCACATACTTCGAGTACGCCGTGAACGACTTCAATACCTCTCCCGACGGAGGCGGCGCGGCGACGACCGAGTACTTCGGGCAGCTGCCGGGCGTCACGGACTGGAACGACGCCCACTCGTCGATGGTCAGTCAGAACATCATTCGCAGGGACTGGCCCAGCCGGATGGCCACGGCCGCGGAGACGTGGCTGTACGAAGCGGAGTTCCTCGCGAGCACGGGTAACCTGAACGACGCCTACACGAGCTACCAGGCCGGGATTCAGAGGGGCCTGGACTACTTCGACGGAAAGCCCGGAGCGATCGGGGCGTCGGACAAGCAGGCCTACCTCGCGGCGCTCCCGCAGAGCTTCTCGGGAGTGCAGGCGGCGCTCGACGCGATTCACGCGCAGGAGTACTTCGAGGTCTTCGACCGCTCACCCGAGAACTGGGTGTACTGGCGACGCACGCACTACCCGGCGCTCCCGCTCCCCGAGCAGGCGGTGCTGGGAGACGTGATCCGGCGCTATCCGATGCCGCCGGACGAGGTCTCCGCGAATCCCAACGCACCATCGGGTATCGCGTTGGACCTTCCGATGTGGTTCGAGAATTGATCGCCGACATCCACGAGAGGCAGCCATGAAGATCATCAAGACGATAGGCGCCCTGGTGGCGATCACGGCGATCGCGTCGGGGTGCAACGACATCACGAATCCGGTCGAGCAGCAGGGCCAGCTCGTCGGGCCCTACGTACGGTGGGCGGCCCACACGGACGTCGGGACGCCCGAGGGGACGGTCCTCGCCGTCATCCAGATGCCGACCCGGGTCGAAGAGGACGTGACGATCCACTACACGTTCGGCGGAGACGCGGTGTACGGGCAGGACTTCTACGCCGTGGACGCGAGCGGAAACGAGCGGACGGACGTCACCGCGACCGGCGGGACGGCCACGATCCACTACGATCCCGGGCAGACCGCGTTCGGGCGGGACACCGTGAGGCTCTACGTCCCGTTCGACGCGACGAACGGGCGCACGATCGACGTGCAGCTCGCCGACGCCCAGACGGCGTCGGGCCAGACGGTGGAGCCCGGCTACATCGAGGACTACCAGCACCTGCTGGTGAGCATCAAGGGCTACATGGACATCCCCGAGGGCACCTGGAACGCCCAACGGGCCGGGGACGTGGGCAACGCCTCGGGCTCCGTGACCGTGTCCAAGCCGGCGGGTGGAATCCAGGTCGACGGCAGCACGTATGTCTACGAGATCTCGGACTACACGGCAGTCGGCGACCTCTTCGGGGCGGCGATCCCGTGGTCGTTCAGTGTATTCGCGGACGGCACGGTTCTCGCGGCACCGAGCTCGCATGTGTACAACGTGACGTCCGACGTGACCGGCAATTACGACTCGGGCACGCAAACGTTGACGCTCGACGTGACGCTCACGTGTTGCGGTGGAGAGGGGCTCACCTGGACGCTATCGATGACGCCTCAGTGAGCCCGCCCGTCCGGCGTCGAGCCGGATGAGAGGGTGCGGCCTCCACTCAGGACGTCGGAGGCGCAGTGAAAGGGGTGGGAGGCTCGAGCCTCCCACCCCTCCTCTGTTCAGCGGGTACCGAGAGCCCGTGACGGTTCTACGGTGGGGGTCGGGCCTCAGTGGAGGCGCACGAGGAGCATCCCGGCCAGAACCGCCGCCGACAAGGCGACCCGCTTCCAGGCGGACATCTTTCCGGTTCCCGGCTGTTTGGTGCGGGTCCAGAACACGACGGCTCCGCAGGGGTCCTGCCCGAAGCGCGCCGGAAGCTCGTTGGCGTGATAGACCTCGACCGCCTCGATGTCCGAGGGGAGGAGGATCGCGTCCACGTCGATCGATTGCGTGCGCGCGTCGTCGATCCAGATCGCGGGGCGGCACCCGCCCCGTAGCCGCACGGTGTAGCCGAGATCACCCTCGGGCACGAGGCGGACCCCCGGCGCGAGACGGAGGATCTCCGAGACGTGCTGCGCCTTCGTCGCCTCGATGCGGTCCCGGGTGATGATCGTGCCGACGCCCCGATGCGCCCGTCCACCGAGGCCGGGGACGACGTCCCGGGCTCCGACGACGACCACGATGGGCTCCAGATCGAGAGGCAGCGTGGAGAGCTCGGCCTGGACACGGAGCTCCGCTCCCGGGGGAACGGTGATGCTGTCGTTGAGGATGTGATAGCCCAGACGATCGACGGTGAGCCGGTAGTCTCCCGCCGGGAGGCCGGTGAAGGCGAAGCGTCCGTCCCGGCCGGTCTCGCCCGTCCGCACAGCGAGCGTCTCACCCGAGCCGGACGTCAGAGACACCGTCGCACCCAGGACCGGCCGTGCCGTCTCGTGGTCGGAGACGCTGCCCGAGACGGTGGACAGCGTGTCGCGCTGCCCGCGTCCCTCCTGAGCGGAGGCTGGAACGGGGCCGAGCACTGCGGCCAGGATCGGGATGAGCAGGACGGCGGGGATCAGGACGAGAGGAGCCGTCACGGTCCGAACAACGGTTGTTGGTCTTCGCACGCCGCGCCTCCCCGAAGAGCTCCACCCCACCTCCTGTCAATCTCGTACGTCAGCGAGGCCGTCCGATGTCAGCGCCCCGTCGTGAGCCGCCCTTGGGGTCTCCATGGGAGAGCCGGCACCAGGGTCGCCCCCCGATGCTCCCCGCTCACCTCGAAGAGCCGCGCACGGACGGCCGTTTGACCGGTGGTCTCGTCGGTCACGCGTACGGTGAGTCGATATCGTCCGGGGCCGAGCGAGGCGCCCACATTGCGCATCTGCGGCAACGATCCGTCCGGGCCGGGCTTCGCCTCTTCGGCGAAGCGTGCGGTCACCGCGCTCCCGTCCCCGATCGGCCGGCCGGCCTCGTCGAGGTGCTCGATCGAGAGCTCCGTGCCGTAGCGGTGCCCCCACGGGAGGTTGTAGATCTCGTAGTAGACGTCGAACGAGCTTTCCGGCAGCCGACTCGTCGGCAGGAGCGCGAGGGAGACGCCACCGCGTCTCCAGCCCGCGGCGCTGTCCGGCTGGCCGAGCACGACGTCGCTCAGCATCAGGTGGGAGCCGCTGTAGTCGGGGATCGGGAACGGAGCGCTGTAGAGCTGACCGATCCCGGGGGTCGTCGCGTCGCTCATGATCACCCGCTCGAGCGTGCTGTGCGAGGGTGAGGCCTGCACCTCGATGTAGGTGTGGAGCAGATGCTCGTCGTCGAGCGCGTGCGGGGAGCGCACGAAGACCGAATCGTCCGTGCGAGACACCGAGCGCAGGAGCGTGTCGGCCAGGACGAGCGTCACGTCGAAGCGGTAGCGCACCTCGCGCTCGATCTTCTCCCGCTCCAGTTGATCGACCGGCACGGAGAACGACGCGACCACGGTGGTCTTACCGGCCTTCCCCCGGAACGTGTAGAGATCGTAGTAGAAGGGCAGGGGGCGCGGATAGACTTCGGTGGTGGCCCGAGCGAGTCCGATCGGAGCGCTCGCACCGCCTGGGCTCTCCGGTGCCGAGGCTGCGGGTGTCCCGGTGACCGCGGCCGATGTCGCCGCGAGGGCGCACAAGAGGGAAACGAGACCTCGAGCCATCTTCGTCGGACCCGCTGAGGAAGCCGTCTGCAGCGATCCGATACACGGCTCTTTCGGGTCTCGTTCCCGTTGGCCGCGCGGACCCGGGCGCCCGTCGCCTGGGTTTCCGCGCGGCCCGGGGGCTCAGAACGCCGTCACGAATCCGGTCGTGAGCCGGAAGCGGTTGGCTCGTAGATCCCGATCCACCTCGGCCATGAACCGGAGATTGCGTGCGCGCAGGTATTGCGCGGTCACCCCCGCCGACTCGAAGAGGCTCATGAAGCCCGGCTCGCCGACTCGGAGCGTGAATACGGGTCGGTCCGACTCCACCCGGTTGTACAGCGCGGTGAAGAAGAAACGCCCACCTGCCCACGGTGGCGTGAACAGGACCTCGCCCATGTAGGAGTCGACCTTGGTCTTGAACGGGTCCGCCGCCGTGGCGTCGCAGCGGGGGTCGGCCACGGCGCAAGCGTCCAGGAAGAAGGGATTGCCGTCCCGCCTGTAGAGGTACTGGAGGTTGAGCTCGACCGTTCTGCCGAGCGGCAGCGTGGCGTCGGGCCCCACCACGCGCACGGTGCTCTCCATCCCGTTCGCGAGCTTCTCCTTGCCCGCGTAGCCGTAGCCGCCGATCCGGAACGGTCCGACGTCCTGGCTGAGGCGCACGCCCACGTTCTTGGGCGTCTGGTTGGAGTAGTTGAGCTCTTCGGTCGCCTGGTCCAGGCCTCGTCCGTTCACCACCTGTACGTACAGCTCGGATCCCTTCCATGCGGTCCGCCGGGCCATGATGCCCCGCTCGTAGGTCAGATCCGTGCGCACGTCCCCGACCCGCACGCGATACGGCATGTAGTCCTCGTACTCCAGCCGCAGCTCGCGCTTGAACAGGGGGTCGGAGAGCTGGAACTGTCCTGCGATCAGATCGGCGCCCGAGCCGAAGACGTCGTTGAACTGAAGGTAGGCGTCTTCCAGCCCCGCCACCTCTCCCCTCTCCGTCAGGAAGAAGTACATGTAATAGGACACCTTGTCGGTGACCTGACCCCCGCTGAGGAGCTTGATGCCCCAGGGAGTCTTGAAGTCGGCACCGACGGCTCCGTCTCCCGTGAGGCTGCTCACGTACGCCTCGACGCGCATGGCGAGGGGAAGCTCCCTCTGGAGGCGCAGCAGGGGATCGCCGACCGAAAGAGTGTCGGGAGGCAGCTCTCCCCGTGCCATCATGAACCCGTTTGCGGCGAACTGCGCTCCGAACGCGTTCAACCGCGGGAAGGGCGAGTGGCACAGCGCACACGTCACCTTGTACTTGCGTGCGAAGGCCGGGATGGCGTCGGCCTCGCGTGGCATGGCCGGGAGGAGGAGCAACGCGGCGAGAGGGGCGAGAACGGCACCCCGCCAGCGATTCGGCATCGAAGCCTCCAGGGATTGAGTGGTCCAAGTCTCGGGGGGCCCCGCCGAGCCCTTCTCCGAAAGTGTGATCGCGCTGGCTTCTTCCGTATCCGGCAGATGTTCGACCACCGCGCAGGTGCAGGCCGCGTTACCTTTTCACCCCTCGCACCGTCTTGTCTTCGAACAACGTCCACCCCCGTGTGGAACCCCAAACGATCGGAGACGAGAAATGAATGCGAAACGAGCCCTCCGGATGCTTCCGCTTCTGGGAGCGCTCGCCTTGCCGGCGTGCGATGCCGACCGGGTGACCGACCCCATGGACGGTGCGACAGAGCTCAGCGCGGAGGACCTGATCGCCCTCGACGTGATCACCGATGCCGGCGCCGTCCAGGCCGCGCTCGACCTGATCGATGTCCCCGTGGAGACCGCGGCCCGGCATGGCCAGGCCTGGGGCATGCAGAGCGGCACGCAAGAGAACGCGCAGCGGGCTCGCGAACGCTTCCAGGAAGCGCTGCAGCTGCTCAACCAGCACGATTCCGTACAGGCGGCAGTGCGCGCCCGTGAGGCGCGACAACTCGTCGTGCGGGCCATGGTGGGAGCCCGTGGAGGCGGCGCCATGGCCGGGTTGATCGACCGAGCCCAGGGGCTCGCGGACGCCGTGGCGCGCGAGCCGGCGATGTACAACCACGCCTATCAGCTGCAGGCCGAGCTGGGTGACCTGGCTCTGCGCGCGCGGCAGAGGTTTCAGTTCCGCGACTCCACGGGGGCCGGTGAGTGCGCGGTCCTCGCCGAGCAGCGGCACCGCCAGCGTCAACTGAGCCCGGCCGCGCGCCCCGGTGGAGCCGAGGCTGCCGTCGAGCTCGCCTTTGCGTCCGTGAGCCTGGCGACGAGTCTCGTCGAGGCGAACGGCACCGTCGATGACGCCCAGACGCGGCTCCTGGCGGTGGCGGCCGACTATGCCGACGCCGCGCAGACCGCGTTCGACGCGGGGCAGGACGCCTGGGCCGTGCACCTTTCCGACCTGACGCACTGGCTCACCCTGGAAGCGGTGGTGTGGCCCGACGGCGTGAGCCCGGACGAGGCAGCGGCGCTGCTGGATCTGGCCGAGACCAGGTACGCCGACGCCACCGCGACGACGCCCACCGGAACCGCGGCCGATCTGCTGGAATGGGCCGGCACGCTCATCGACTTCGGGTCGAGCGTGGCGGACCCGACGAGGCCCGGCGCCGTAGGGGCGCTCTGGCACGCGGCGGTGATCTGCACCTGGATCATCGGGTAGGGTATGAGCGAGCACGGGACGCGCCCGAGAATCGGGCGCGTCCCGGCTCTCCCGCGCCTGCCCGTTCGCTTCGGAAACGAGGTATGTTCACGGCATGGCCACAACGGCCGAGCGCACAGACGCCCAGGTGGTCCGAGATGTCATCCAGGGGGACCGCGATGCCTACCGCTTGCTCGTCAGGCGATATGGAGACGTGCTGCACTCGCATGCGGTTCGAATGGTCGGTAGTCAGGACGTGGCCGCGGATCTCGTGCAGGATGCCCTGGTCAGGGGGTATCGACGGCTCTCGTCGCTGCGCGATCCGGATCGCGTCGGCGCCTGGCTCTTCCGGATTCTGGCTAACCGGGTCCGCGATCACCTTCGAAGCACGCGACGCAAGGAGATCTCGCTGCACGTGGTTCCTCCGGTGCCGGGAGAGCGCCGTGACCCGGAAGAGGAGGCCTCGGGTGCGGAAGTCCACGAGCGGGTGCGCAGGGCGCTGGGGCGGCTCACCCCCGAGCAGCGCGAGGCCTTCCTGCTCAAGCATGTCGAGGGACGTTCGTACGAGGAGATGGCGGCGGTCATGGACCTGTCGGTCGCCGCGCTGAAAATGCGGGTCCACCGGGCTCGGGACGCCCTGCGGGTCCTGCTGAAGGAGTTCGCATGAACGACGACGACATCCACCGGTATCTCGACGGCGAGGCCGAGGTCCAAGGGCTGGACGGCAACGCCCTCGCGGAAGCCCGGTCGTGGGAGCGGATGCTGGCGGCCTTCAGGACCGCGCATCCGGCGACGCCGGCCCCTTCGTGGCTCGAAGACAGGGTGATGGCCGCGATCGAGGCGCTTCCCGAGCCCGGACCGGTGGCCCGGGCGTGGGGGTGGCTCGTGCGCCCGCGTCCCGTGCGCTTGAGCCCCGGGCTCGTCGGACTGGCCGCGGCGGTGCTGGTGGCGCTCGTGCTGCTACCCGGTCGGGCGCTCCGGACGCCCGCCCCGCGGCCGGGCGCGGACGAGGCGGCCGTGGTTTATGTCCAGTTCAGCCTCACGGCGCCCGGAGCGCAGTCGGTGGCGGTGGGGGGCGACTTCGACGAGTGGCAGGGCACTCATGTTCTCGAGGACCCCGACGGAGACGGAGTCTGGACCGGGCGCGTCGCCGTGAAGCCGGGGATCCACACCTACATGTTCCTCGTCAACGGCTCCCGCTGGGTCACCGATCCGCGGGCCAGCTCGTACGTCGACGACGGGTTCGGCAACAGGGACGCCGTGCTGGCCGTGGCGGCGCCCGCGACATGAAGCGCGCTCCGGTGGTCTGGTCCGGGCTTCTCGGTGCCCTCGCGTTCGCGCCCGCGGGCGTGGGGCCGGGGATCGGCACGGCCCAGACCTCGGAGCTGTGGGCGGAGGTCGGAGCGTCGCGGATCCTGCCGCCCGACGGCGTGAGCGGGGACGGTGCCGACTTCGTGGTCGCGGGCCTGCGCGCGAGTCGGTTCGATCTGCTGGGCTCGGGGGTCTTCGGCTCGTTCCTGATGGGGAAGTCGATGGACGGAGCGACCGGGGGGGATTTCCTGTCCGGGGAGCTCGGGGGGACCGGCAGGTGGCTCATGGGAGCGGGTTGGTCCACCGAGCTCGACGCCCACGCGTCGGGCTTCCATGTGGCGGAGCCGTTCTCGTATCAGGCCGCTGCCGCGGAGGGTTCGCTGGGACTGCGCTATCGGGGTGGCCCGATCTCGGCACGACTGGCCGGGACGGGCGGCGTGGGACGCTCCCGGGTGGTTCTGTCGACGGTCGTGCAGCGCATGCGGCACGAGGCACTGGTCCGTCAGGTGCTGCTCGACGACCTGTGGCGGTACGGAGCCACCCTGGAGGTGCTGGCCGGTGCAGGGCGCCTGGCGGCCGGTCTGGCGGCCGGCATCCACGAGAGCGCGGGAGGCACCTTCCGCTCCGTGGGGGCCAGGGTGCTGGCGGGGGGCGGCCGAGGCGTGCTCCAGGTCCGACTCGACGCCTGGGACACGCCGGAGGGCGTGGAGAAGACGGGCGGGATCACCTTCTACCTCCCCTGGGGCGGATGGAGCGCGCGCGGCACGGCCGGCAAGCCGGAGCCCGATCCGCTCCTCCTGGCGGAGCCGGGACGAGGTGCCGGCGGGATGCTCGTGGGCCGGAGGATTCTCGGGAGCAGCTCGGCGCACCTGCACGTGCCGCTGTACGAAGTCGAGGAGCGGAGGGCGGCGGACGCGCACGTACACTTCGCCGTGCAGGCTCCCGCGGGGGCGAGGAGCGTGGAGCTCCTGGGCGATTTCACGCTCTGGAAGCCCGTGCCGATGACGAGCCGGGGAGGAAGCTGGACCGCCGAGGTCGACGTCCCCGCCGGGACGTATCACTTCGGCTTTCTCGTAGACGGAGCGTGGTACTTGCCCGCCGATGCCGCCGATGCGGTTCCGGACGAGTGGGGACGCAAGAGCGCAACCGTGGTCATCGAAGGAGAGGTGGGACCGTGAGTGGCCGAGCCACGGATCTCGCGAGGAGAGACAGAGCCATGAGAACGCACGTGTCGACCATCACCCTGGCTTTGGTGCTGAGCATGGCGGGTCGTCCCGTCACGGCTCAGGACACGCCCAGGGCCCGAGCCCGGGTCGCCCTTCCGGCGGCGGTGTTCGAGCAGATCGAGGCCGTCGCGAGCAGCGCCCAGCAGGAAGGCATTCCCGGGGACATTCTCTTCAACAAGGCGCTCGAGGGCGCGGCCAAGCACGTGCCGCCCGATCGGATCCTGCCCGCGGTGCAGGCCTATGCGAGCCGGCTGCGCACGGCGCAGGGCGCGTTCGGAGCCGAGGCGGGTGGCCCGCTGCTCGTGGCCGGCGCGGACGCGCTGCAGCGCGGTGTGAGCGCCGGGCTCCTGCGAGGGCTGGGCGGCGGCGACCCGGAGCCTTCGCCCATGGCCGTGCTCGTGCTCTCGGACCTGGTGGAGGCCGGAGTCCCGGGCGACCAGGCCCTGACGCTCGTGCGCGAGGCGGTGCGCCGCCGCGCGGGCGACCAACGCATGCTCGACCTGCCCGCCGAGGTGCGCGGGCTCATGCGCCAGGGCCGCTCCGCGACGGACGCGGTGGATCAGGTGCGCAGGAGCATGGGGGGAGCCGGCCGGGGCGGTGGGGGGATCGCGCCCGTGGCGCCCGGGTCGGCTCCCATGGGAGGCTCGCTCAACGGCCGGAACGGCGGCCGTTGAGCGCACGTTCGATGGCGTCTCGCACGTGGACCCGGGTCTCCTTCTCCGCGGCCGCCCGGAGCGCGGCTCGCGCCTGCGGCGTGTCCATGCGCGCCAGAGTCTGCACCGCCATCTGCGCGTAGAGGGGATCGTAGTCCGTAAGACCGCGCGTGGCGACCGTGAGCGCGCGGGCCGTGTCGCCGGCCTGGACGAGGCCCCGGAGTCCCGCTCCGCGTAGGCCGCGACCCTCCGAAGGATCCGTGAGGGCCGCGAGCGCATCCGCCGCCTGGGGACCGCTCTGGTGGGCGAGGCCGGCGGCGGCCTGCATGCGCACCTCCGGCGGATGGCCGGGCCCGCTCGCCTGAACGAGCGTCCGGAGCGCGGCCGGGCCCGCGCCGTGCGCGTACACGTTCAGGGCGGCGGCCCTCACGTCCGAAGAGGGATCGCGCCGGTACAGGACGAGCGCCGTCTCGGCGACACCGGCCGAATCCAGCCCGAACAGGGTCACGAGCGCCTGACTGCGGACGGACGGATCCGGGTCACGCAGCGCCGAGCGAACCACGCCGATTCCCGCCGGAGTGGAGTCGTGCGTCATCTGCCGCAGCGCCTCGGCGCGAAGTGGCGGCTCGTGCTCGTTCAGAACGATGAACCGCCTCGCGTCGATCGCGGCCGTGTCCTGCGACGTCGCCAGCGTGCGCAGCGCCCAGTTCCGCGCCGACGTGTCGAGATCGTGGCGGGCCATGTCGGCGAGCTCCTTCGGCGTCTGGTCCGTGTGCACGGAGCCCAGCAGCCAACCCCCTTCGTCGAAGCGGAAGGAGAGGGGCGTGCCCGGGAGCGCCATGTCGAAGGTCTGGCTCTTGCGCGCTTCGACCATCACGCTGTCGCGCACCACGGAGTCGGCCGTGATGACCCGGATGGTGGTGGGAAACCTGAACAGGGGACGGGTGGAGTCGGTCGGCTGGACCTGCCTGACGGTGACGTGCAGGATCTTCGTCGACGGATCCCACGTCCGCGTGACGTCGAGCTGCGGATATCCGATCCCGTAGGCCCACTGATTGAAGAACCAATCGAGGTCGCAGCCACAGGTCTTCTCGAAGGCGACCGCGTAGTCCTTCGTGGTCACGGCCTTGTGGGCGTTGTCGACGAGGAATCGGTGCATCCCCTTCCAGAAGACCTCGTCGCCGAGCAGACGTCGGAGCTGATGCGCGAGCTGCGCGCCCTTCGGGTACACGTGCCCGCTGAAGAAGAGCACGATCGGATCGTCACCCTGGTACTTGCCCCAGACCAGCGGACGCGCCTGGCGGCGATCGGCGTTCATGGCCTGCTGCTGCTGACCCCACCACTCGAGCTGCGCGGCGTCCCATCCTCGGGTCTTCTCCTCCTGGACGGACTCCATGTACGTGGTGAGCCCCTCGTTCAGCCAGACGTTCGCCCAGTTGGCGGTCGTCTCGTAGTCGCCGAACCACTGGTGCGCCAGCTCGTGCGCTACCAGGCTGCGCCCTCCTGCCATCGGATCGGTCCCCGGACCCTGCAAGGCAGCGTCGGTCTGCGTGGTCGCCGAGACGTTCTCCATGCCGCCGTAGGTGAAGTCGGGGATGGCCGACTGATCGTATTTGTCCCACGGGAACGGGACGCCGGTGAGTCGGGAATACAGCTCGATCATCGAAGGCGTCTCTCCGAAGGCGCGCCACCCGGCATCCACCGTGTCCGGGTAGACCCAGTAGTCGACCGGCTTGTTGCGCCAGTGGTCGTGCAGGACGGTGAACGGGCCCACGACCACCGAGTAGAGGTACGTCGACGCTGGCTCTTCCTGGGACCAGTGCCAGACCTTCTCACGCCCTCCGTCCACCGGCTTCACGGACAGGAGCCTCCCGTTCGACAGCACCTTGTACGCGGAGTCCGCGGTGACGAGGAATTCCCACGTCGTCTTGTCGTTCGCGTAGTCGTACGTCGGCACCCACGCGCGCGTCTCGGTGGCCTCGCCCTGCGACCAGATCACATGCCGCCGGGGCACGAAATAGAGCCCACGCTCGGGATGGGTGTGGTACGCGAGCGTGAAGACGACGGTGTCCCCCGCCGCCGCCCGCCTGCGAAGCCTGACCGTCACGTGCGTGGTATCGAACGAGAAGTGGAGGCTCCGTCCCCGTGCGTCCGTCGCCCGATCGATCGTCATGTTCTCCGCGTTGAGGCGTACCGTGTCGGTCGCCTCGGTCGGGATCACGGTCGTGGTGACCACGCCCGTGACGAGCCGCTTCGACTCGTCGAAGCGCACGGCGATCTTCTGGTGCACGAGGTTGAAGTCGTGTACGCCCTGCGGCCAGGTGCGTGGCGGGGTGTACTGGCCGACGACGCCGTGCGCCTGGGCCTGGGCGAGGGAGGGTAGGCAGAGCGCCGCCAGCACCGCTGCGACGGAGATCAGACGTTTCATCGTTCTTCGCTTTCGGAGAGGGACGGGTACGTAAGGTATAGACGTGAGGAATGCGGGGAGGGTTCGCCCGCCTTCGCGATCCCTCCGTGGCGCCGGGAGGACCGGCCGCTCTTCAAGGACCACAACGCCATGCAGGCCGCCGTCGCGCGCGGCGACATGCTGGCTGCGGTGGAGGCCGAAGTGGGAGAGCTCGCCTCGTCCCGGTGAGTCGTCGCCGCCGGGACCACGGTGGCGCAGGCCGGAGGATCGAGCACGACATCTCCAACTTCATGAAGTCGGCGGCGGCGGGCAGGAAGCAGAGGTGAGCGCCGCGACTCTCCGATGGCCCGGTGCGTGGGAGAGGAGGATCCCCCTCTCCCACCCACGGCCGATCGTGATTCAGCCTCCCGAAGGTGCCGGGTTGTTGCTGTTGAAGATGTCGGCGGCAACCTTCCAGTCGCCGGTCGCCGTCGGCTTCCAGACCACGACGAAGTCGCCGTTGTCCAGGTTTTCCCCGGCGGCGTTCTTCATGGCCCAGGTGCCGTATTCCCATGCCATGTCACCCGACGTGGAGACGTGGATCTCCGCGGGGGCGAAGGATACGGTCGCCGTCGTGTCCGACAGAAGCTGGGTGGCGGCGGCGACGATGGCGTCACTGCCCACGGCAGCTTCCGAGTTCGGGGGCATGAGCCGGGCGTCGGACGCGTAGAAGGACGCGAACGCCTGCGCATCGTGGCGGCCGGCCGCGTCGGACCAACTCCGGTCCAGGGCGCGGAGGCTGTCGGCGATGGCCTGGGTGTCGACGGTGGCGGCGGGGGGTTGCTGCGCGCAGCCCACGAGTGTCAGAGCGGCGGTCGTGAGAACGAGATGAATGCGTCGCATGGGGCGCTCCTGGGAGTGTGGAGGACACGGAGGGCAGCACCGCGACGCGACTCCATGCAGGGCGAGAGAGCACTGCCGAGTCGAGCGTGGATGGTAGGCTCCGAGCTCGGCTTCGGCAAGCTGCGGGTCGCAACCGTCGAGGCGGGTCCACATCGCTCCACGGATCGGGCCGTGGTGGCTCCTCCTACCGGCCCCCGTTGTCCTTTCCTGGCGGTGGGCCGGGGCATCATGGACCTGATCCGGCCTGACCATCACCCGTCCAGGTCTCCGCACCCCGGACGTCGTCCAGTACCTTGGGGAGGATCGCGCCCCGCTTGCGGGCGTGCTTGACAGGAAGAATCCGAACGGCGAGCCGTGGTCACATGAAGGTCGACGGGGTTTCCTACCGAAGCATCTTTCCGGGCGAGCACGGAGCGTCCGTCCGGATCGTGGATCAGACGGCGCTCCCCCACGCCTTCCGGATCCTCGACCTCAGGCACGTGGACGAGGTGGCTCGGGCGATCGCGGACATGCAGGTGCGAGGCGCCCCGCTCATCGGAGCGACCGCCGCGTATGGGCTCGCACTGGCGCTCCGGGAGGATGCGTCCGACAGGTCGCTGGAGACGGCCGCGCGGCTTCTCGAGGCGACGCGTCCCACGGCGGTCAACCTGCGTTGGGCGCTCGGGCGGGTGACGGAGCGCGTGGTACGGCTCCCCGACGCCGAACGTGCGGCGGCCGCGTGGAGCGCCGCCGCCGAGATCGCCGAGGAGGACGTGGAGCGGAACCGACGCATCGGCGAGCACGGACTGTCGCTCATACGCGACGTGGCCGGGCGGAACCCAGGACGTCCGATCGAGATTCTCACGCACTGCAACGCGGGATGGCTCGCGACCGTCGACTGGGGAACCGCGACGGCACCGATCTACATGGCGCACGACGCGGGGGTGCCGGTACACGTCTGGGTCGACGAGACCCGACCGCGAAACCAGGGAGCGAGCCTCACCGCATGGGAGCTCGGCCAGCACGGCGTGCCCCACACCGTCGTGGTGGACAATGCCGGAGGTCACCTGATGCGTCGGGGGCGGGTGGATCTGTGCCTGGTCGGCACGGACCGCACGACCGCGAGCGGCGACGTGGCCAACAAGATCGGCACGTACCTCAAGGCCCTCGCCGCCATGGACAATGGGGTGCCGTTCTACGTGGCGGCGCCTTCGTCCTCCATCGACTGGACGCTGGACGACGGAGACGCGATCCCCATCGAGGAGCGCGACGGCTCCGAGGTTCGTCGCATCACGGGCCGCTCGGACGACGGACAGGTGCGCTCGGTCGAGGTGGTCCCCGACGGCTCCGCCGTCGCCAATCCAGCCTTCGACGTGACGCCGGCCAGGCTCGTCACCGGGCTCGTCACCGAGCGCGGCATCGCCGAGGCCGGCCGGGAGGGGCTGCGCACGCTCTTCCCGGATCGGGCGGGACGTCGCGGTGCGAGCGAGGCCGGCGAAGGCCGCGACGGCAGAGAGGAGAAAGCCAGGGCATGAGTCACGTCGAGTTGCGGGAGGCCGTTCTGCGCGCCGCGCGGGCGATGAGTGCGAGCGGGCTCAGCGCGGGCACGTCCGGCAACGTCAGCGCCCGGGCACCGGGTGGGATGATCGTCACCGCCTCGGTGCTCCCGTACGCCGAGATGCGTTCGGACGATCTCGTGCTGATGGACCTCGATGGGCGGGTCCTGGAAGGTGAGCGGAAGCCCACGACCGAATGGCCGATGCACGCCGCGATCTACGGTGCTCGCCCGGAGGCGGGCGCCGTCGTTCACGCCCATTCGACGTTCTGCACCACGCTGGCCACGCTCCGACGCGACATTCCGCCGTTCCACTACATGATCGCGTTGGCCGGCGGCGACTCGATCCGGTGTGCCGCCTATGCGACGTTCGGGAGCGCCGACCTGGCACGCCACGCGGTGGCGGCGCTCCAGGACCGGAAGGCGTGCCTGCTGGCCAACCACGGGATGGTCGCTCTGGGCGCCTCCACGGCGTCCGCCCTGGAGCTCGCCACCGAGGTGGAAGCCCTGGCCGAGCTCTACTGGCGGGTGCTTCAGGTGGGCGAGCCCACCTTGCTCACCTCCGCGGAGATGGCGCAGGCGCTGGAGCGGTTGGCGGAGTACCGTTGACGGACTCCGCCGGTCGCCTGTGTACGACCGGCGGAGCCCGCACGGTTCCTCCACGAGATAACGGGTGGCCTTCCTCCGCTCGTGCTTCGCGGACGCCGGCCCTACCTCGGATCCAGTGCCGCCTCGCCGAGCCGCTCGGGCAACATCTCGTCCACCCACTTCAGGAGGTTCGGGTCGGTGGCGAGTCCCGCCATGTCCTCGGCGTTCAACCGGACCTCCGAACGGCTGCCGTCGGCGCAACGCACCGTGACCGTCATCGGCGTATAGATGCCGCTCGTCAGGCCGGATACCAGCCCGTTGAGGAACGTCTGCCTCATGTAGACCGTCGCGTCCCCCGACTGGCACAGCTCCTCTACATCGACACGCGTATGCCCCGACAGGCCCGCGATCCAGAAGTTCTCCCAGTGGTCGTAGACCACCGGACCCTGCGGAGCCCCGGCACCCACCGTGACCGTGTGCTCGTAGCAGGCCGTGGACAGGAGCACCAGAGCGATCCCCGCCATCGTCGCGCCCAGCTTCCTCGTCGTCTCGACACCCATGGCTCTCCTCCTGAGGATGGTTCCCGAAGCTACCTCCGCAACACGAGCCCTCCCCGCCTTGCGGAGGCCCCTTGGAAGAGATGGCATGCGGGCGAGCATCAGCACGCACACCATCGGATTGCGCTCGCGTGTTTGATACAGAATAGTCCCCGGCGGTCCGGTTGCCAGAGTTTCGAGCTCCGGACCTGGCGCCGGCCCGATGCTCGGTCGAGCGAAAGCCCGCCCACGGGGCTCCCGGGATCGCTCCGCGGCCCCTCGGCGTGCGCGGGAGGCAGCTTCCCCGGATATCGACCTCCCATGGACCAACGCACACGTCGATTCCCGCTCGCCGGCTGCCTTCTTCCGATCCTCGTCCTCGGCGTTCTGTCCGCTCCGCTGCGAGCGCAGGACGACGCACGGCTCCCACGTTTCGCGGAGAGTCCCGACGGGGCGGTGGTCGTTCGCCTCGGGCTCGGGCGCGAGGGAGGCCCGCTCTACGCGGTCGAGCTCGGCGGACGGACCCTGCTCGAGGCGTCGCCCCTCGGGCTCGTCACGTCCGTGGCCAGGCGAGTACGTGGTGATCGCGCGTCGCAAGGGAGACCGTTGGTGGATCGGCGGGATCAACGGGGGAGACGAGCCGCGCACCGTCACGCTCGACCTCGGGTCGCTGCCCGCGACCCGTGGCGGCACGCTTTTCACCGACGGTCGGGACGACCGCAGCTTCGCGCGCACGTCGGTCGCGAGCGGGGCACGTTCCGTCACGCTCCACATGCCGGGCCACCGAGGCTTCGCGGGGGTGCTGACCGGAGGCTGAGCCCCCGACCGACCGGGAGGTTGAACCAGTCCGGACGTGCGGCATTTGTGCCCCGAACCTCGACGGGCGCTCGCCTCGAGCACCAACGGGGTGCCGCGGCGATGCCGGGCACCGATTGAGGTCAGTGCTGCGCGATGACGATGGGTACGTACCCCTGCTCGAGCCCGGCGGGCGGCGTCACGAGGAGCGCCGGGTCGAGTGAGACCGGGGTGCCCGACGTCGGCGGGGCGATGGTCACACCGTCCGTTCCCGATGCCGCCTGCCACGCTTCTACGAACGCCTGGAGTTGTTGGAGCACGGCGTCCGAGAGCCCCAGTCGGGTGATGGCCGGCTGGTCGATGAATCGGTACCAGACGTACTCCACGGTGGACCCGTCGCTCAGCGCGACCGAGAAGGGGCCGGCCGCCCAGCGGCTGCCATCCCACGGCCCCCCGGGGGAGGTGTCCAGGGGCGGGAACGTGCCCCGCGGTGCCGCGGGGAAGCTCTGTTGCTGCAGCCCGGTCTCGGCCGGCACCGCGCTTGCGCTGACGGGCGTCCATGATCCGCCGGAACGCACATAGTATTCGGGCAGCGCGCCCGCCTCGAGGCCGCTGCCCCACGTCATGCCGAACGTGCTGCTGCCGCTCACGGACGAAATGACCGTCGCGCCGAAGGCGGAGCCCAGGCTCACCGGATCACCGCCGAGTGAGAGTCCTGCGCCGGGTGAAGCGAGACCCGGCGCGAAGGCGCCCGCAGGGTCGAAACCGGAAGGAGCCGTGCCGTTCTGGACGGCTGTGGCCACCGCATTCCAGATCGCCTGCTTGGAATAGTACTGCAGATCCCCGACGAGCGGGGCGTTTCCGGAGTCGTCCGTCGTGAAGGTCAACTTCGGGATCCGGGCGTACTCGGTGCCGTCCGCCGCGTTGTTCGTGTACCTGGGGGTGATCCCGATCTCCAGGGCGACGCCGTGGTTGTAGGCCGGGCGGGCGTCGTGACCACGACCCGTTCCGGTTGCGTCCAGGGCGTTGATGTCGCTCCAGATCTCCGGCGTGTAGAAGACCACCGGGCCGGTGAAATTCGCCGTGCTCAGAAAGAGGGTCCAGCTCTGGTCGCCGGTGGGGACGCCCAGGGGCGACGTGTATGCGGGGATCAGCGGCAGCGCGATCCAACCGTAGCCCAGGATCATGGCCGACTCGCCACCCTGGAAGACGAGGCCGTCCGGCGGCGTCAGCACCCGGTTGCTGAGCTGGGCGAGGCCCAGTTGGCTGGCCGGAAGGTCCGTGGGACCGAATTCCCACCCTGTGGACGCGATCTGGTCGGAATAGCAGTCGGCAGTACCGTTGATCCTGAACTTCGGCACGCTCGTCGGGAACATCTCCGACGTCCACTGCCCCACGCCCCCCTCGATGGTCTGGTAGACATCCCGATAGCTGGGGCCACGTTCCGGCCAGTGGTCCCGTGCGTAGGTGCCCACGGGACACAACGGCTGGTCGAAGTTCCGGTTGTCCGGGATGATCCAGGTTCCGTGGCCGAGCTGGGTGCCCCGTGTCGGCGTGGCCTGCAACTGGGAGATGACGGTGTAGAAGCTGAAGCCATACTCGTATCCCGCCGGCGGTGCCCCCCCGTTGGCGGAAGCTGTCAGATAGCCTGTCAGCCCGTCGTTCTGCACGCTCAGGACCGGCGTTGTCCCGGTTGCTGTGAAGGTCACCGGGCTCCCGGTGAGGCCTGGCGCGGACGCGGTGAGCGCGTTGTCGCCGAGCCCGAGCACCCAGCTCCGCATGGTCGCGTCGCCTTCCGAGTTCGTGGTCTGCTTCGGGACGCTGATGTGGCCGCCTCCCGACGACACGGCGAACGTGACCGTTACGCCCGGAACCGGCCGCTCCTCAGCGTCGGTGACCTGCACCGACGGCGACTGCGGCGCCAACTCGCTGGCCATGCCCGACTGGCTTTGGGGGCTCCTCGCGGCCACGGCCACGGGCGGACCGGCGGTGCGGGTAGGGCCCGAGCATGCGTTGAACCCGGCAGCCAGGAATGCGACGATGGCGAAATGGAGCGACCTTCTCGCGACGGGTCGCATCAGGGATGCCGGCGACCTCACGACCCGATCTCCTGCCACACGAACGCCTGCTCCATCGCCTGATCGGCGATCAGGACGTCGAACGGCCTCCCGCGGCCGGCGGCGTGGCCCTCCTTCGGACGGTAGCGGAAGATCACGGGACGGCCCGAGGTCGTGGCCGCCTGGAGCTTCGCGGCCATCTTGCGCGCCTGTAGCGGGGAGACCCGGGTGTCGTGGCCTCCGTTGAACAGGAACACCGCCGGATATCGGGTTCCGTCCACGACGTTCTGATACGGGGAGAACGCGAGGATCGCCGGGAACTGGAGCGCGACCGCGGCGTTCCCGTACTCGAGGAGGGCGGGCTCGTTGTTGGTCTTCGTGAACGTGTAGAAGCGCACCAGGTCGAGGTCGGGGAAACCGCACAGCACGGCCCGAAAGAGATCGGGCCGCTGGGTCAGCGCCGCGCCCATGAGGAGCCCTCCGTTGCTCTCGCCGTGGATGGCGAGCCGGGCCGGCGTGGTGTAGCCGCGGTCGATCAGGTGCTGGGCCGCACCGATGAAGTCGTCGAAGACGTGCTGCTTGTTCTGCAGCATGCCGTCACGGTGCCAGCGCTCGCCGAACTCCATGCCGCCGCGCAGGTTGGCCACCGCGTAGATGCCTCCTCGCTCCAGCCAGAGCGCCTCTTCCGCGCTGAATCCGGGCAGGAGGGGGAGGTTGAAGCCGCCGTAACCGGTGAGCATGGTGGGCGCGCCGCCGGGCCGTCCCACCCCCGCGCGGTGGACGATGAACATGGGCACGCGGGTGCCGTCTTTGGACCGGTACCACTCCTGCTCCACGACCACACCCGTCGAATCGAACGGGACTCGTGACGGCTCGTAGAGCGAGCGTTCGCCCGTGGCCAGGTCGACCAGCCACGTCTCCGGCGGGATCTTGAAGGAGCGGATGGAGAGGAGCGCCTTGCCCGGTGCGGCGGGACGGATGCTCGCGCTCGAGAACGGCGGAAGCTGGAGCTCGCCGTCGGGCGTCCCGTCCATCCGGAAGACGCGGATGCGCGCGCTCACGTCGTGGAGGTAGGTCGCGTAGATGCTGTCGCCCAGGAAGGTGAAGTCGTCGAGCACGTCCGCGCCTTCCGGAATGACCTCGCGCCAATGCGACGGGTCCGGCCGATCGAGGTCCGTGACCAGGAGCCGGTAGCGGGGTGCCCGGTAGTCCGTGAGGATCCAGAGGCGTCCGTCGTGGTAGCGCGCCTGCACGTGCGCTTGCAGGCTCGCCGCGACGGGCCGGACCTCCCCGGTACCGACGTCCTGGAGAAGGACGTCATTGCGCGCCCATCCCCATTGGATGGTGAAGAGCCGGTACCGCCCGCCCTCCAACGTCTGCATGCGCAGGAACTGTTTCGGACCGACGCCTTCGCCGAAGAGGACCTGGTCCTGGGAGAGGTCCGTCCCGAACCGGTGCCGGTAGAGCCGGGACCCGGTCTCGCGGGAGCGCCGGACGTAGTAGAGCCCACGGCCGTCTTCCGTGAAGGAGGCCTGGTCGTAGAGCGCTCGCGGAAACGAATCGGGGAGATCGGTCCCGTGCGCCGCGTCACGGACGTGCACCGTGGTCTCGTCCTCCCCCCCGTCGCGGACCTCGTACACGAGCCGGTCGCCCTCCGGGCTCACGGCATCGAGCTCCACGCGGCTCCATCCGGTGGAGTCGATGGCCAGCGGATCCACGATCTTCTCGTAGTCTCCGGCGGGATCGATCGGGGCGAGCGAGTCGCGCGGAGGCGCGGGCCTCCGGTAGATCGCAGCCACCGGGTCCCCGGGCCGCCGGAGCGTGAAGTACTCGTAACGGCCTCCGCGCATGGGCGAGCCGACGTCGGCCACGTCCTCCAGCTTCCGGAGTTGATCGGCGAGCTCCTGACGGAGCGCGGTTTGCCCCACGACGCTGTCGGCGTACGCGTTCTGCGCGGCGATCCAGGCCTGGGTCCCGGAGCTCTCCTGATCCTCCAGCCAGCGGTAGGGATCCATGAGCTCGTAGCCGTGCAGGCGGTACGTGACGGGGCTCCGTTCGGTCGCGGGAGGCGTCGAAGCACGCTGGCCGCACGCGCCTATGGCGACGGTGGCGGCGACCGTGGAGGCGGTTGCGAGGCGGGTGCCTCGGAAGCACGAGAAGATCCGATGGGCCGTCATGGGTCGAGTCCTCGGGGGTTGAGATGCCGTCATCGGTCGCGAGCGCCCGTCCACGCATCCCACCGCCGCCGGTACTCCGTCTTGTAGTCCCGTACGGTGGCGTCGTAGCTGAGGGCGGGTGTATCCGGACGCCGGCTCCACCGTACGCTCACCGTGTGCGCGTTCACGGGGATGCGGAGCGCGCCGTCCCGGGGCCTTATCCGCCTGCCATCCACGCGGGCATCGCGCACGTCCATGAACCACGGCAGGTGCACGAGCACGACCCGCGGCCGGTGGACGAAATCGGGTGACAGCGTGAGCGTGGCCGTCGTGTCGTACGCCATGTCCAACCGGAAGTCGAGGGGCCCGAAGTTCGTGGGCGCGCGGCGCACGACGATGCTGTCGCCGGGCGCCAGCCACTCGGGTGAGACGACGGACAGGAGGTGCAGCGTGTCGCCCTGCTCGCGCACGAGCATGTCGCGCAGGAGGGCTCGATACTTGGCGGCGAACCATCCGTGCGGAGCGAGGTTGCCGCCGAAGTCCCGCGTGCCCCAGGGACGCACGGAGTACTCGAAGCCCGCCTGTGTGGAGCTGGTGTGGAGGAGCACGGCGTAGAGCTCACCGAGGGCGATCGGCTGATCTCCACGCACCACCTCGGTCTCCGTGTTCTTCATGGTCAGGTAGTCGTGGAGCCAGAAGCCGTCGCCGTAGGTCATGATGCCTTCGGCGTACTTCGCCCGCGTGCTGTCCAGCGTCGCCGTGACCATCGGATCGTGCGGATCGAGCACCTGCTGGGGATAGACGGTCAGCATGTTGCCCCAGTCCTGGCCACCCGGCCCGTCGAGGCCCGGCGGGATGTAGCCGCCCGTCTTCGCCGTGACCCGCCGCAGCTGGGTCATGAGCGCGTCTTTCAGCGAGGCGTACGAGCGCCGGTAGGCGCGGGCGGCCGCGGCGTCACCGACGCCCTCCGCGAGGTCGATGGCGCCCTGCAGGCCGGCCAGCGCCCAGAAATCGTGGCCGGTGACGTGGCCCGTGATGTCCTCGTTGTCTCCGGGGCTCGTCGACGGCACCAGGTGCATCGGATCGGCCGCGCGCGCGCTGTCGAGCCAGTGGACCGCACGCCCGACGGCCGGCAGGACGCTCTCGGCGAACCGCTGGTCGCGCGTGAGCCGATAGTGCTGGCCGTACGCCCAGAGCGTCTGGCCCCACCCGTCGTACTGACCGCCCTGACTGACGAAATTGCCGTCCGGCCGTTGCCAGCCCGCGAAGAAGTCGAGCACCTGACGGGCGATGTCCGGATAACCCGTCACGTCGTAGGCGCGCACGATGTAGGATGCGTCGCGCAGCCAGAAGGCGTGGTAGTGGAATTCGTTGACGGTCTGGACGTAGTCGTCGCCGTGCTTGTCCCGGGCCAGCAGGTCGTAGACGAGGCTCGCGCGGAACGTGTTCACCACCTTGGGCTCCGGCACGTCCACCTGCATCCCCCGGTCGACGATTCCCCGCCAGAACGACTCGGTCTTACCGAGATAGTCGTCGAAATCCGCCGCGCGGACCTGCGCGAGCCAGGGGTCGTCCGCGGCTACGGGCGTGTAGGGAAGCTTCACCACGACGGACCGCGAATCGCCCGGTCCGAGGATCGCGTCGTAGAGCGCCACGCCCACGGGCTCGGTGACCTGGACCCTCGGCGTCGACGGGCCGAGTGAGTCGACGCGGCGGCCGGGCGCGTCGAGCGTGAGCCGCAGCGCGGGCGCGGGGTCCGTCGGATAGAGGTAGAACACCTTGCCTCCCCTTAGGAACGCGCCGTCGGAGAAGGCATAGCTCCACGCCGAATCGAACGCGACGCCGGGCTGGTCGTATTGGCCGAGGCGTCGCGCGGTCGCGGGTCTGCGGAAGCGGTTGTCGCCGATTCCCCGTCCGGTGTTGGAGGGTCCGGTGTAGCGCGTCGCGAAGGCCAGCCGTGCACGGGTACGGGCGGTGCCCGTGTTCGTCATCGTCACGCGAACGAAGTCGACGACCGGGCTCTCGGGCTGGCCGTCGAGCGTTGCCGCGAACATCGTGAACCGATAGGCGACATCCCCGCGCCGGGCGCCGTACTCGAGCACGGGCAGCCACCCGTCACGCAGCGTCCGGATCCGCTGCCGGACCGGGGTGAGCTCCGCTCCGGCGAGGAACATCAGCTCACCGTACCCCGTGTACAGGTAGCCCTCGGGTGTGATCTCGGTCCCGCGGCCGTCCATGACACCGATCGCGTCGGTGGGCCGGGAGAAGTACGAGAAGGGGCCGGGACCTTCGTCGATGGCCGGATTCACCATGTCCGGCGGCTCTACCGGTACCTCCGATGTCTGGGCGGAAAGCCGGATCGGCACGATCGCGACGGTCAGGATGGCGAAGAGGGTGGCTCGGACGCGCATGGGAGTTCCTGGAGACTTGCGCCGCGACGGGCGGCCTGCGGGATGAGCGGGAATCCGATGCGCGATCCTACGGGTCCCGTGAAGGCGGGACAAGCGGGACGGCGGCTCTCTCCATGCGCTCGGCACGGATCGGGCGGGTCGTGATGGCTGGTCGACCCGGCCCCCGGACGACCGCTTGCCGGCCCTCGCGGCGGCCGGGATATTCCGGGAAGCGGTTCCGGATATTTCCGTCAGGGGGCCTGGATATGGTCGGCAGGTCTGTCTACGAACGATGCGCCCTCGTCTCGGGCGTGCTGGCGGTCGTGTCGCTCATGTCCGGGTGCGCCTCCTCGCCCGGCTCGGAGCTAGCGACGGGGAGCGCGACCGGTCTCACCCACATCGAAGCGGCCGGGGGCAGATACGACCTCATGCTGAGCAAGGACAGGGTCACGGTGCGGCTTCCGGTGGCCGGAGCTCCGTCCGCTGCCTGGGCCGCGCTCCCCGGGGTGTATCAGGCGCTCGGCCTTCCGGGCTCGGTCCTCGATGCCAGGGCACGCGTCTGCGGGATTGCCCGTCACAGCCCCGCGCCGAAGCGGATCGGAGGACAGCTCTTGAGCCGCTTCTTCACGTGTGGCTCGGGCGTCACCGGATCCTCCGCGGACCGGGATCAGCTCTATCTGCTCCTGCTCAGCCAGGTCGATTCCACCGCGCGGGGTACGGAGCTGCTGACGCGCATCGACGTCTACGCGGAACCGCGAGCGACTCATGGCGGCGCCGTCGCTTGCGAGAGCAACGGCAGGCTGGAGCAGCTGCTCGTCGATTCCCTCGAGGCTCGGATGATACGAGCCGGGAGATGAAGATCCTCCACATCGGCGGGTGCTCTGCCGGGATCGGCCTGGTTCTTCTCTGACGCTCCCGTTCGTCGCCGGATGTGCGTCCACGGGCGGCGTCGGTCCGACGAGTCCTTGATGTAGCTCAGCCTCGGGCGCGCCCGGCTGCGCGACCTCCTCCCCGTCCGTCCCGCCGAGCCGAGACGGTCGCGATCCCATCGAGGTCGACCACGGAGAGCAAGGGGACCAAACGGTTCAAGCGTCGCTTTCCACCTTCCAGTAGAGCGTGTAACGTTCGTGGGCCACGCGATAGTACGGCACGAGCCTCACGTCCCGCGGACGGCCGAGCCCCACGGTCTCGAACGTCAGGGGCACCCCTCCCGCCGCCTTCCGGATCCTCCTCAGGATCGCATCGGGGTTTCCGATAAAGACCGGCACCTCGAGCGGAACATTGAGGATCTCCCCGGAGACGCGCTCGTTCCTGAGGATATCGGCGCCAGGGTAGACCGCTTCGCGCCCCAACTCGCCCGCGAGCACGACGGGACCGTACGCGATCGCGATCCGGTCGGGTACGCCGGGCAGGGGGGCGGCCCGCAGCGTCATCGGAAGACGGACCTCGACCGTGTCTCCCGGGAGCCACTCACGATCGACGGAGATGTAGGAGCCGGGTCGGTTGTCGTGTGCGACGGCGTCTCCGTTCACCGTGACGGTCGCGTCGGAGCACCAGTGGGGATGGCGTATGGCGAGGGTGGCGCGAACCGGACCATCGGCCGCGATGCTCAAACGCGTCCCTTCCTCCTCGGGAAACGTCGTCGTCTGCGTCAGCCTCAGGCCCTTCTCCTTCCAGGTCACGACCGAGGGAATGAAGAGGTTGACCCACAGGGCGTCGTCGCCGTGGAAGTAGATGGAGTCGTTGTACTTGGCGTGGTTCTCCATGCCCGTACCGGTACAGCACCAGAAGCTGTCGATGGGCGTGTGATAGAGCTTCAGGTAGCCCGGGCGAACGGCCTGGAAGTACGTGCACATCCCGGAGTCGGGATCCTGCGAGGCGTGGATGTCGTTGAAGAGCGCCCGCTCGTAGAAGTCGGCGTGCTCCGCGTCGGGCTCCTCCTCGAAGAGCATCCGAGTGAGCCGGAGGATGTTGTAGGCGCAGCAGGTCTCCATGGTCTTGGCGGAGCCGAGATGGGCCTCGAACTCGTCGGGCGGGAAGAAGTGCTCCACGTCTCCGTGGCCGCCGGTCGCCCAGGAGCGGTGATTCGCCACCCGGTCCCAGAAGAACCGCGCCGCCTTCCCGTACTCGGGCCGTCCCGTGAGCATCCAGAGTCGCTGGAAGCCGATCACCTTCGGGATCTGGGTATTGGCGTGCAGCCCGTCGAGGACGTCCTTGCCCTGGGAAAGGGGGATGAGGAGCGCCTTGTGGCTGAACTGCTCGGCGAGCGTCAGATGACGGGGATCGCCGGTGAGGACGTGGACGTCGGCGCAGACCTCGTTCATGCCGCCGTGCTCGCGCTGGAGCATCCGCTCGAAGCCCTCGTCGGAGAGCTGCCGCGTGACCTCCCACGTCCAGTCGGTGAGCTTCACGAGCACGTCGAGCGCGGTCCGGTTGCCCCCGTGGACGTGCGCGTCCCGGAGCCCGGCGAGGATCTTGTGCATCGTGTACCAGGGCACGCCGACGAAGCGCTTGCCGGACACGGCGTTCTCGAGCTGGGTCCCTCCGTCGGGGAACGCGCAGACCAGTCCCGTCCCTCCCGCGTCCTGACAGGCCTTCAGCTCGTCGACCGCGTAGTCGACCCTCCGCCGCAACCGTCCATCACCGGTGGAGGCGTACATGAGCGAGCTGGCGCTGAGCCAGTGTCCCAGCGTGTGTCCGTGGCAGCGGATCTCCACCCACGGCTCCTGGGACTCCCACCCTCCGTACACCGGAGCCTTGGGCTCTAGGCCGGCGTTGACCCGGAAGTTGTGCAGAAGCCGGTCCGGATCCAGGTAGAGGAGGTAGTCTGCATCCCGCTGTCGCGCCTGGACGAAGGGTCCCTCCGCGAGCGTCACGTCCGCGAGCTCGAACGCGTGGGCCTCCGTGCCTGGGAGGCCCACGGCGGGATCTGGGCTGGAGAGGCGAGAGATCGGTGCCGACCAGGCCTGCAAGGGCGATCGCACCGCGGACCCGAGCGTCGCGCCGACCGTGCCGGCTCCGATGAGTCCGAGCATCTCGCGGCGCGTCAGGCGGCGCTCCGTCATGGTCCCTTCTCCAGCGTTCGGAATGTGCTCAGATCCCATCGATCGCGGTTCTCGATCCGAATGGACCCGTCGTCGGCCACCACGAACGGCAGCCACAGGTAGGACGACCGCTCCAGCGCGCTCGAGTTCCACCGGTCCGCCATGAAGACGAAGCACCGCTCGCACACCCCGGCGAGCGGAAGAACGAAGGTGCTCTGGGAGTCGAAGGTCGTGGCCGCGCCGGGTCCGACCATCGGGTCTCCCATGGTCGTCCAGGGGCCGAGCATGCGGTCGGCGACGTGGTACCTGGCCTCGTTCGGCTTCCACCCGGATTGGCCCGAAGTGATGAGGTAGTATCGGCCATCGACCTTGAAGGGGGCGGGGGCCTCGCGGCGCTCGTCCACCAGGATCCGCACCCAGGTCCTACCCTGGACCGCGGGTCGCTCGATGTCCGTGTAGTCGCTGCCGAGCCGGGCGACGTAGAGCGTCCGGTTGCTCTCGGACGCGTAGATGACGTAGGCCGTATCGTCGTCGTCCTGGAAGAGCGCCATATCGCGGAAGGTGTTCCCCCGCGCCCGCTCGTGCAGGAGCGGCTCGTCGTCCGGGGCATAGCCGTAGTCGTAGGCTACGGGGCGGAAGATACGCACCACCCGAAACGGCCCCACGGGCGAGTCGGCGACCGCGACGCCCGCGCTCGCGTCCGTGTAGTGGTTCGCGTCGAGGTGCATCCACATGACGTAGCGACCCGTCGTCGCGTTGTAGATCACCTTCGGCCGCTCCGCCACTCCGGTTTCGCGGAAGCGCACGGGGAGGGAGTCCTTCGGCAGCACGACCCCCTCGTTCCGCCAATGGCGCAAATCGCGCGACGAATAGGCCGAGATCCCGACCTTGTTGCCGAACCCGAGGCCGTGGTCTTCGCCGTACCAGTACCAGAGATCGCCCACTCTCAGGATCCCACCGCCGTGGGCCTGGATCGGTGCGCCGTCCGTGTCCAGCCAGACGGCTCCGGGCGTGTTGGGGCCCGGCGCAGCCAGCGAGGACGGCACGTCCTCCTGTCCCCGTAGGGGAGCCGCGACCAGCAGCGCGTACGCGAGCACTCGGACCGGCTCGGGAGGTCGGAATCGGGTCATGATTTCGGCGATCCTGGAAGGAAACCACGGACATTTCACGGCGTATAAATAGATGGCGGGTGTGGGGTTGCGCCAACGATCGAAAGACGTCGGCCACGGCCCCGTTCGGACGGGGTCGGCCGAACGCCTCCGGAGGTAGAGGCGATGAACCCTATTGCCCAACCCGCGAGTCCCAAGGCACCCGACCTGCCGGCAACGGCCAACGAGCGCCTCAAGAGTTCCTTCAGCTCGATCTTCTGGGGTGCGATGATCGTCGCGACCGTGGTCCATTTCGCGGCCTTCTCGCTCTGGCCGGAGCTCCGCGCCGCGGACATCTCGTACACGAGCAGCGAGGTCTCGACGGTCAACCTGCCGCCCGAGATCGACATCCCGGCTGCACCGAAGGCCATCGCTCGTCCGGCGGTACCGGTCGTCGCGACCACGGCGGTGAGCGAAGACATCACCATCGCCCCGACGACCTTCGAGGCGACCAAGGTCGAGAATCTGCCGCCGCCCCCCAAGGAGCACCGCACCGACCTCGCGGCGCAGCCGACCTTCACGCCCTACACGGTGGCCCCCTCCATCCTGAACAAGGACCAGGTCGTCCAGGCGATGATGCGGAACTACCCGGCGATCCTCAGGGATGCGGGCATCGGGGGCACGGTCATCGTGTACTTCTTCATCGACGAGCACGGGGTGATCCAGGACCAGCGGGTCTGGAAGAGCTCGGGGCAGGCGCTGCTCGACTCCGCTGCGATCACGGTGGCGGGCGTGTACAAGTTCTCGCCGGCCCTGAACCGCGACAAGAAAGTGCCGGTGTGGGTTCAGTTCCCGATCACCTTCGAGGTCAAGTAGGGCGGTCGGCTCGGACTTCTGTGAGCCTCCGGCCCGGTCGGGAGCTCGGTCCGGCCGGGGCTCGTGCGCCGTCGGGTCCCGGCCCGAACGTTGGGACGGTCGGGTCGGGGCTCGTCCGGTGCCCGGGCGGCGCTCCCCTTTTCTTCAACATCGCACCTCAGCGTCGGTCCTCCCTCACCAGGGGCAGCTCGACGTAGCTCGTCTCGTCCGGAGTGTGCCAGATCCTCTGGGTCGCCTTCCGGTAATCGCTCGGCTTCGCCCAGAAGATGTTCGGCACGAATGTCTGCGGGTTGCGGTCGTAGAGCGGGAACCAGCTCGACTGGATCTGAACCATGATCCGGTGACCCGGCAGGAAGACATGGTTGGCCGTCGGTAGGTGGAAGCGGTACTCGAGCGGCTCGTTCGCGCGGATCGGCTCCGCGTCCGAGTAGCTCTCGCGATATCGACCCCGGAAGATGTCCATCGACACGGCGAGCTGATAGCCGCCCATCGGTGGGTTCGCGGCATACTCGGGCGGATAGACGTCGATGAGCTTCACGACCCAGTCGGCGTCCGTGCCTGTGGTCGACGCCACAAGGTGCACGAACGGCCGCCCGCTGATCTGCACCGAATCGGTGAGCACGTCGGACTCATAGGTGAGGACGTCGGGCCGCCCTGACGCCTCTCGCTGGTCGTCGACGAGCCACTCCGGCCAGGTGAGCCGACCGCTGTAGCCGATCGGCTGGATCGGCCGGGCGCGGAACGGCACCGGCTTCGCCGGATCGGAGACGTACGCGTCGAACGCCGAGTCCCTCGCCGTGGGCTTCTGAAAGCTCACCTTCAGCCCCGCCCGCAGGTAGACCGGCGTGGCCGCGACGGAGCAGCCGGTCGGGCACCCCGAGGGCCAGGACCGCAGCCGCTCCCAGCGGTCGGCGCCGGTCAGGTACGCGGTGACGGGTGCCACGTCGTCGGGCGGCGCACCGTCCTTCAGGTAGTGCGCGAGGAACGGCCCGAGGACGTTGCGCTCGAACCAGAGCGACGTGTTGCTGTTGAACTTCAGCGCCCCCAGGGAGCTCCCGTCCTCGATCTCCTGGCCGTGGTGCCAGGGGCCCATGACCAGGTAGACCATGTCGTTGGCCGTGTCCTTGGGCTCGAGGGCCCGGTACACGGCAGGCGCTCCGTAGATGTCCTCCTGGTCCCAGAGGCTGTGGACCAGCATGACCGGGACCTTCAGCGGCTCGCGCGCGAGCACGCTGTCCATCGCCTGCAGCTGCCACCAGCGGTCGTAGGTCGGATGCTCCAGGATCTTGCGCCAGAACCCGACCTGCTCGAGCCCGTGCTCCTTGCCGAGCTCACCGGCCGAGCCGGCGTTCATGTACACGTCGTAGTCGTCCCAGGCGTTCGTCCACCACGGGTATGCGTTCGTGCGCGAGGCTTCCTGCTCGTAGACGTACGGCATGTTCTGCTCGCGGAACGCGCCGTGG
>CAZVYM010000023.1:0-40164 GCA_964630935.1 uncultured Gemmatimonadaceae bacterium
ATCTTCGACGACTTCCGGGACGACTTCGGCAACGCGGGGTGGTCGAACTTCGTGCGTCAGATGAGTCGTGTGCTTCCGAACGCGAGCATCGTCGACCTGACGCCCGACAACCCGCTCTTCCATTCGTTCTTCGACATTTCGTCGTTCGACGTGGTGCACCAGGCGTACGATCGGGGCAAGCCCGCCTTCCGGGGAATCTACGAGGACAACGATCCCAAGAAGCGGCTCATGGTGGTGATCAACTTCAACACCGACGTCTCGGACTTCTGGGAGTTCTCGGAAACGGGGTTCTACCCGGTCGACATCTCGAACGAGGCGTACGAGCTGGGCGTCGATTACCTCATGTACGCGATGACCCACTGAGCGGGTCCCGAACGAAGAAGTCCTCCGCAAGGCGAGTCGCACTCCGGCGAATCATCCCTCTCACGTCGCTCCGTCATCCATGAACGTCGCCTCCTCCATCACCGATCTCATCGGCAACACCCCGCTCCTGGCGCTGGATCGCATCAACGACGGGTCCGGCGCCCGGGTGTTGGGCAAGTGCGAGTTCTTCAACCCCATCGCCATCAAGGACCGGCCGGTCTTCGCCATGATCCGCGAGGCCGAGGCCCGGGGCGACATCGAGCCCGGGGACACCCTCATCGAGGCCACGTCGGGCAACACGGGCATGGCATTGGCCTACATCGGACGCATGCGCGGCTACCGGGTCGTCCTGTGCATGTCCGAGATCCAGAGCCTGGAGCGGCGGCGGGTTCTCGAGGCGCTGGGGGCCGAGCTTCACCTGACGCCGGCGGCCAAAGGCACGAAGGGGGCCAAGGCCCGGGCCCTGGAGCTCCGCGACGAGATGGCCGGGTCGTTCTACGTGGGCCAGCACGACAACCCGGACAACCCCCGCGCCCACATGGAGACCACGGGTCCCGAGATCTGGAAGGACACGGACGGGCAGGTGGACGTGTTCGTGGCGCCTCTGGGCACCGGGGGCACCCTCACGGGCGTATCCGCGGCGCTCAAGCCTCTCAAGCCCGAGCTGCGCGTCGTGGGCGTAGAGCCCGAGGAGGCGCCGTTCATCTCTCAGGGCCGGTTCCAGCCCCACCGCATGATGGGCACGGCCCCGGGCTTCGTGCCCGGGGTCCTGGACCGGAGCCTCCTCGACGACATCATGCTCGTGTCCGAGGAGGACGCCTTCCGGACTTGCCGGGAGGTGGCCCGGACCGAGGGGATCCTGGTGGGGATCTCGTCCGGCGCCAGCGTGTGCGCAGCGCTGCGTCTGGCACGTGACCCACGGCATCGGGGGCACACCATCGTGTGCATGCTGTGCGACAGCGGCGAGCGCTATTTGAGCGTGGAAGGACTCTACGACGGCGGGTGAGCAGGTTGGACGGCGTAGACCATCGTGCCTCCGATCCGATGAATCTCGTGGAACCGGTCGGGATAGGCCGCGATCAGCTGGTTGAGGAACGGCGTGCCTCCGTTCGCGATGACGTGCGTGACGTGGTGGTCCTCCAGGAACGCCATCTTGACCGCATTGTCGTCCACCCAAGGCACCGTATAGGTGTCCCGGTCGGCGAGAAGCACGCCATAGGGCGCGCGGTTCGTCGCGAGCACCGCGTCGCGCGGGAGGTTCCCGTCCACCCAGGCGAGCGTCTCCAGGTAGTCCCCCATGCCGCCGGCGTGGTAGGGGTAGGGCCTGACGTGCTCCACCTGGACCTGGGCGGTCAGGAGGGGCGCGTTCCACATAAGGAAGAAGCCGACGGAGATCAACAGCACGAGGCCTCGCGCCCTGGTCCGGGCCCGGCTCCATTCCGTGCCGTCGTCCTCTCCGGGCGGGCCGAAGCGCTGCGCGATCGCCACTCCGGTATCCACGAGGGTCAGGAGCGGGATGAGGGCATAGTAGGCGAGGATCGGGACGACCGGAGCGAGAAAGCGCGTCCCCTGATGGGCGGGCCACAGGAGATAGATGACCAGGTACAGCGGGAGGTAGTACTCGACGAGTCCCCGCCGACGCCACAGGGCCCAGAGCCACCCGAGAAGCACCCAGATACCGATGGCTCGGATGAGCGCCGTACTGCTCGCGGTCTGGCCCGACAGGATGGACGCCGTGAGTCGGTCGTAGTAGTCGAGGTTGCCCACGACGCGTCGCCCGAGCGTGTGGAGGAGCGCCGTGGTCGTGACCGGCGACTGCCCGTCCGAGCCCACCATCTCCGTCTTGTAGCTCAGACCTTCCCGGATCTGCTCCGGGAGCGTATGCGTGGCGAGGGCGTTGCGTCCCATCCACCCACCGATCACGATCGCCACCACGCCGAGCGCGATTCCGGCCCGTCGCATCCGGTGGGGAAGCGGGCGGTCCCGGTCGTCCAGGACGAGCGAAGCCGCGAAGGCGAGGGCGAGCGTGAAGCCGACCGTCCGCATCAGGTAGGACAGGGCGATGAAGGTGACCGTCCACCAGAACCACCTGCTACGGGAGGATCCACGAGACCGCTCCGCCGCGTACAGCGCGCTGAGCGACGCGAGCATGAACGGCAGGTCCGAGAGGATGTTCGTGGTCTCGATCGCCAGCGGAAAGGCGGCGGCCGTGATCAGCGCGACGGCGACGGCCACACCGACCGATGCGATTCTGCGGAACAGGAGGTACGTCATTCCGACGGAGCCCACCGCGCACGCGGCGACGAAGGCTCGCATCAAGAGGTAGTTCTTCCCGAACAGCAGCACGATGGGTGACAACACCAGCGGGAAGCCGGGTGGGTACTTCGTGTGGGCGTACCCCATATAGGCGTAGCCCTTGCCGTGCGCGAGGGACTGAGCGAGCGAGATGTAGATCGCGCTGTCCCACGAAGGCTTCCATTGCGGTACGACGAGCAGCGCGTAGAGCACGGCGGAGGCCGCCACGATCCACACCCCCGGCTCACGGGCCCATCTCGTCCGGTCCGCTCCTCCGATTCGACTCTTCACGCCTCGGCCCCCGGCGCCCTCACCTCGCGTTGCACGAGCGTCGTTCGGCGGAGCCCTCCGTAGGACGGGTCACCGTCGTTCGGGGGCCGCACCACGGGGACGCACGTTCGTCGACTGGGCAAGGACCGCCTCCGAGCTGGGGGCAAGAACAAGACAACTTAGGTCAGCGGCCTCGCTCGCACAGTGGCTCCGCCGCTCCCAACGTCGCCGACGAGCATCGATGTACGAAAACCGCCCCGCCGGTCATCCCGGCGGGGCGGTCTTCCCACCCTGGCAAGTTGTCAGGGAGTCACGCCCCGAGAGGCGTGCATGGCGCCACCATGCTCCTTGCCGCGCACTCGTTGGCGGGCACGATCATGTTCTGGAACACGGAGTCGCCCGTCCGGTCGATGGGCAGCTGGTCCAGCCGACCGTAGCGACGTGCGTCGAGCCAGCGAGTGCCCTGGCTCCACAGCAGCGAGTAGAGCCGATTGTAGAGCAGCTCCGTCACGAAGTCCGCGTCGGGGCTGGCAGCCGTCAGCGCGGTCGGATCCAGCCCGCCCGAGTTCTCCCGGATCAGGTTGATGTCGTCGATGGCCCCGGTCTTGTTGCCGGTATTCCACCGGACCTCGGCCCGCAGCAGGAGCAGCTCCTCGTTGGCGATCCAGGGGATCGGCGCTCCCAGGTCGGCCTGCGAAGGATCGCCCTGGCTGTTGTAGAGGATCGGCTTGTACGAGCTGGACAGCCCGTTGAGATCGCGAGTGCGGCCGACATCCATCACCTTCTCGGTGAGTCTCATGTCCGGGTCGCCGCTGGCCTGCAGCTGGGCTCCGCTCACGATCGACGGATGCACCCAGAACCGGTTGCTCGACGTGGGCTCCGAGATCGGGTTGGTCGGCTCACCGGACGCCGTGGAGTAGGCGAAATAGACGCCCGTGGACAGGGATGCGGGCAGATTCGCGTCGGTCACGAACGAAGCTGCGAGCGCGGTGCTCGCGTCGGCCCAACACGTCGTGCAGCCCACGAACGTCGCCCGCCACACGAAGATCTTCGCTGCCAGCGCACGGTTGAACTGCGCGAAGGTCAGCGGCGTGTCGAAGCCGGTGAAGCCCGGAGCCACGTGGAACGGGAACGCGTCACCACCGCCCTGAAGGTCGGTGTAGGCCGCGTCCATCAGGTCCGATGCGGCCTGGAGCGCGTCCGAGAAGGAAACGAACGGCGCCGGGTCCGCATCGATGGGGCGGTCGACGTCGATCGGAATCCCGAGCGCGCCTGTGCGGATGGCCAACTCCGTCATGTGCCACGCCTTGATCGTGTTCGCGAACCCGCGGGCCGCGCTGCGCTCCGTATCGCTGAGCGCCGACGTGCTGGTCAACGCCTTCAGGTACGTGTTGATCGTGCGGATCGCCGAATACTGCCCGGTCCAGATCCCGGAATTACGTCCTGTGGGATCCTGGGGTCCGCGGATCTGCTCGCCCGTCTCGCGCGGGTCGTTTCCGAGCAGGTTGTAGCCCTCGCGTCCGTACAGCGCGTAGAACTGGATCTCCGTCCCTATGTCGTTGGCGGCCTGCGCGAAGATGCCCGTCGCCGCGCGCTCGAGTACATCGCGCGAGGGATCCTTCGTCAGCTCCTCCACGGTCGGAGCGTTGGTGTTCACGATGTCCAGGTTGCCGCAGGCCGTGAGCGTCATCGCGCCGACGAGCGCGACACCGAGACGCAGAGCCGCTCTCCCTGCTCGCTTTCCGGTTGTAGTCGTCGTGCTCATGTCAGAACCCCACAGAGATGTTGAAGAAGATGCTGCGCGACGGCGGATAGGGACTGATGTCCAGATTGTTGCGCACCGACGCGCTTCCGAAGTTCGCCACCTCGGGGTCGAGGCCGCTGTAGCCGGTCCACATGAAGAGGTTCCGTCCCGAGACACCGACGCTCAGGCTGTTCGCATTGATGTGCAGCGCCGTGAGCACCGAGGGGGACACGTCGAGATTCACCGAGACCTCGCGCACCTTCACGAAGCTCGCGTCTTCGACGTACGGCCTGATCACGCCGTGGAGATACCCGTCGTAGCGCGCCTGCCAGCTCGCCGTTCCCCAATCGGGCGACGTTTGCCCGTCGTCCGTCAGGAACTGCGTCAGGTTGATCGCGTTGCCGCCATGCTGCCAGTCGACGACCACCCTCAGGCTGGCGGACTTGTATCGCACGTCGTTGGAGAAGCCGATCCGGAAATCCGGCGCGGAGTTTCCGAGCTGCGACAGCGTATCGGCACGCGTCCGGCTGCCGTCTCCCTTGAAGTCGAAGCCGATGATCTGCGTGATGGGCCGGCCCTCCTCGATGTAGGTACGGCCCAGATTCCCGAAGCCGGACTGCGGCGGGAAGAAGGCGGGCAGGCCGGCCAGGCTGATGACCTTGCTGGAGTACTTGGTGAACGACACCTGCGAGACCCAGTTGCTGCCGGACGTGACCAGCGGCGAGAAGCCCACGGAGATCTCGGTGCCCCAGTTGCGGATCTTACCGCCGTTGAACAGCTGGCTCGTGAAGCCCGACGACGGCGCCGGCACCCGCTGGAGCAGGAGGTTCGTCGTGTTGCGTGTGAAGTGGGTGATCTGCCACGTGAGTCGATCGCTCATCATGGAGCCGTCGATGCCGAACTCGATCTCCTTCAACCGTTCCGGCTCGATGTTCGAGTAGCCGGACGTGGCCGACACCGTGACGCCCTGCGTCCCACCCAGCTGCGGCGTGTTGAGGTTCGTGAATTTCTGGCCGAACAGGGGCTGGTTGCCGGTCTCTCCGTACGCCGCGCGCAGTTTGACCTCGTTCCCCTGCCCCAGCACGTCGAGGAACCGGTACGCGCCCGAGATCTTCGGGTAGACGAAGTACTTGTCGATGTTGCCGTTGACGCTGCTGCGCTCGGCACGCAGGCCGCCCTGCAGGTTCAGACGTTCGTCGAAGAGCGAGACCTCTTCCTGTGCGTACAGGGCGATGGTCCGCTCACGCGTCAGGGCCTCCGTCGGGGTGGTGTTCGTGCCCTGGTTCACGTTCCGCTGGCCGGGCAGCAGGTTGCGGGTCAGGATCTGGTTGGTGTGCAGGCGCCCGTCCTCGTACTGCAGGCCGGCCGACGTCGATGCAGACCAGTTCGATCCGTCCCATCGGTGGATGCCGTTGAGGTTCCAGTTCTGGAAGACGCTCCGACCGTCCGTCTGGACCGCCACGCCGGGGAGCGCGGCCACTTGCTCGAAGTACAGCTCGTTCGGGGCCCACACCTGGTTGTTCTGGTCGAACGTGTCGAGACCTCCGCCGGCCACCAGACGCAGGCTCTGGTGGTCGGTCTTGAAGACGTCCCAGTTCAGCCGTACGCCGCCCGTGAACCGGTTCGTCTCGGCATGGTTGACCCCGAGCGCGGCGAGCTGCAGCGGATTCGAGGGGATGCCGGCGATGGTCGGTTCGGGATAGATGCCATTGGAATTCTCGGACATGTTGAAGAAGCTCGGGATGTAGGCCATGGCGTAGCCCATGCACCCGAAGTTGTTGCAGTTGTTGTCCCACCCGCGGTCGGTCGTGGACCGGTTGTACGCGCTGGAGATGTGGACGCTGAGATTCGACCGGAAGTCGTGATCGAGGTTGAGCCGGACCGATCCGTCTCCCGCGCCGGTGTTGCGCTCGATCCCCTGGTCCCGCTTCAACTCGCCCGACACGTAGTACCGCGTGCTCACGCTACCACCGCTCAGGCTGACGAGCGTTTCGTACGAGGGTTTGCGCTGATCGTAGACCATCCCGTAGAGGTCGTAGTACGGGCTCGAGTTGCCCTGGAAGAACGCGCTTGCGTCCGAGCCGTAGGTGCTCACGGCGTCGGCTTCGGTCCAATGGCGCGTGTCGAGGAGCTTCAGCGGGCTGAACACGCCGATGCGCTGGGTGATGTTGACCCGCGCCGCGCCCTCGGCGCCGCGCTTGGTCGTGATCACCACCACGCCGTTCGCCGCCTTGGAACCGTAGATCGACGACGCCGCCGCACCCTTGAGGATCTCGATGCTCTCGATGTCGGCCGGGTTGAGGTCCGCGATCCGGCTGACGGGGTCGGCCTCCGTGGAAGGCGAAGCTTCCGCGTTGGCGTAGCCGCGTCCTCCGGGAAGCTCGGCATCCGAGTAGATGACGCCGTCCACAACGTAGAGCGGCTTGTAGCCGCCCAGGAGCGTGTTGTTTCCGCGGATCTGGATCTGCATTCCGCCGCCGGGCGCACCGGAGTTGCTCTGGATGTTGACACCGGTGACCTTGCCGTTCAGCGCGTCCACCATCGATGCGGCCGGCACCTGGTTGATGTCCGAGCCCGAGACGTAGTCGATCGCGGTCGTCGCGGTTCGACGCTGAACCGTCGTGGCCTGCCCGGTCACCACGAGCGCGTCCAGGTGGAAGGGACTGAAAGTGAGCTGGATGGTCACCGTCGACTGATTGGCGGGGACCACCACCTCGCGGACCGCATAGCCGATCGCGCTGACCCGGAGCGTGACCTGTCCCGATGGCGCAGGCACGGAGAAATTACCCGAGTCGTCCGTGAGGATGGTCGTGACGGTCTTCCCACTGATGACGGCGACCGCGGCAGCCGCGACCGGATCGTTGGTTTCGGACCTCACCACGTGTCCGGTGATACGACGAGTCTGGGCAGTGACCGCGGTGGGGAGCAGCGTCGCGAGGACCAAGACGCCGCGCAGCCAGTAGCCACGTTTGAACATGCACCCTCCCTTGGAGTTGCGGGGACCAAAGAGACGCGGGCCGCTCGGGCGACCCACGAGATCACGCCAGTAGCATCCTGGCGGGCATGTCGAGGTACTGGACTTTTCAGGTATGAAATGTCGAAGTGTTGCGCACGATAGGTGTCAGGTGACGGGTACGCAACAGAAACCCCCGGGAAGGCTGGTGGGCCGATCCCCCTGAGTTGTGGGGTGCGCCCACCCCTCCTATGGTGTCCATGGGCCCCGGGGCGGCCTCCGCCCGTGTCGGTCCGCGCCACGGACACGTGCCTCCACGCAGTGAGGTGACGTCATGAGCGTATATACCGCTGACCACCTGCTCGCGCCCCATCGCCACGCCTACGAAAAGTGGCCCGCGATATGCGGGTCGGGCGGCTCCAGGGAGGCGACGTGAACGCGATCGTGCAGGACCGCTACGGCCCACCGGGCGAGGTGCTGACGCTCCGCGAGGTCGAGCCGCCGAGCGTCACCGACGACCAGGTGCTGCTCCGGGTCCGCGCCGCGGCCATCCACCCGGGCGACTGGATGGTCGTGACGGGCCGCCCCTACCTGGTGCGCCCGATGTTCGGGATGCCCGCCCCGAAGAAGAGAACGCCCGGCTTCGACGTCGCGGGGGTGGTGGAGGCCGTGGGGGCCGGGGTCGCCGACCTTCAGCCGGGTGACGAGGTCTTCGGCCAGTGCGGCGGGAGTTGTGCCGAGTACGTGGCCGTTTCGCCGGAGCGGTTGACGCTCAAGCCGGAGAACCTCTCCTTCCGCGAAGCGGCGGCCTGTCCCGTCTCCGGGGACGCCGCCCTGCGCGCGCTCAGGGATGCCGGCCGGGTGCAGCCGGGTCGGAGGGTGCTCATCAACGGCGCGTCGGGTGGGGTCGGCACCTTCGCGGTTCAGATCGCGAAGTCCATGGGCGCCGAGGTGACCGGTGTGTGCTCCACCCGGAACGTCGAGTTGGTCCGGTCCTTGGGCGCCGACCACGTCGTGGACTACACCCGGGACGACTTCACCCGGGGCGATCGACGATACGACTTCATCCTCGACAACGTAGGCAACCGGTCCATGGCGGCGTGCCGACGCGTGGTGGCGCCCGGCGGGCGCTTCGTCCCCAACAACGGGACCTCGGGGGGACGATGGATCGGGACGCTGGGCCGGACCCTGGGAGCCCTCGTGCTCTCCGCGCTCCTGCCACGGCAGGGAAGGCCGTTCGTGGCACTGGGGGCCCGGGCGGACCTTCTGGTCCTGAAGCGGCTGCTGGAATCCGGACAGGTGATACCGGTCATCGACCGCGCTTATCCTCTGGCCGAAGTGCCGGATGCGTTCCGATACCTGGAGGAGGGCCACGCCAGGGGCAAGGTGGTCATCGAAGTGTAGGACCTGCCCACTGTGACCGCGGCGGCCTGCCCGAGCATCAACGCGCGTACGGCTTACGACGCGGTCGAGCGGTTGCAGCCGAGTTGGCTGAACAACCGCCTCTACACCGTGGTGGGGCGAGGCGACCGCACGGTCAGAACGCCCGCGGTGGGAGACGCGTCGGGCCCGCACGTCTACGTGGGCAACGTGAGCATGGGCAGCGCGGACTACTTGAAGAGTGTGAACGCCAACGACGTGAAGGAAATGCGGTATTACGACGCGGTGCGGGCGACCAGACAGTTCGGAGCGGGACACCCCCGGGGCGTCATCGAGCTCACGCTCATCGGATGATGGCCGATCGTCCTGGTCCTGGCCCGGGACGATCTTGCGCCACGCGCGGAGCCGAAGGCTCGGCGGCGCGAAGCGGGCATCACGTCATGGTTGATGGCCTCGCTGCGCCCGGGACATATTCGAATAGAGCCTCGGCTTCCTCCCAAACGACCGCCCTCGACCCCGGAGACCTCGTGCGGCTCTCGACTTGGACGCTCATGGGCTTGGCGCTGGCCGCGGGGTGCACGCCTGTCGGTCGTAGGCCCGAGCCCGCGACTCCTCCCGTGGAGGAGACACCTCAGGTCCGTGTGGACACGGTGGAGGTCGCGCCACCGGAGATGGCCGACATGGAGCGGAAGATCGCGGTTCTGCAGTTCCAACTCCTCGAGAAGGATGCACAGAACCGGCAGTTGGCGGAGCAGCTGAGCGAGACACGCATCGAGGTCGTGCGGAACATGGCGAAGCTCCAGAGCCAGGCCACCCGTGCGGAGGCGGCCTCGGGGGTGGCGGAAGCGGAGATCGCGCTGCAGTCGCTGGCGAGCGTGGAGGGCGGAAAGGACTCACAGGAATACGCCGAGGCCCGCGATCTCCTGGTCCAGAGTACGAAACAGTTCGATCAGAGCAACTTCGGCGGGGCCCTGTACCTCGCGACGTACGCGCGTGCGGCAGCGGGCAAAGGGCAGTCGCGGTTCGCCGGAAACGACGGGCGTGAGCTTCTGAGCGGCGAATCCCTGTTCGCGCTCCCGGTTCGGCTCGCCACGACGAGCCGGAGCAACGTCCGGAGCGGTCCCGGGTTGGACTACGCCATCCAGTTCACCCTGGACGAAGGGACGCCTCTTTCCGGGCTCTCGTATTCCGGCGAGTGGGTGAGAGTCGAGGATCTGGAAGGTCGGGAGGGGTGGATCTTCCACACCCTGGTCGACAGCCGGCGGTAGCGACTACGCGGTCTTGGGCCCCCTGGCCCCCTTTTCTCTCGGACCCTTCCGTCGCTTGCCCGACGCTCCCGCCTTGACGGTGGACGGCGGTCCCGGGACCGCGACCACGTAGCGGTTCCTTCCCTGCTCCTTGGCCTGGTACAGCGCGTCGTCCGCGGCCTGAATGAGGGAATCCGAGCTGTCTCCGTGCTCGGGGAAGCACGCGATGCCGATGCTCATGGTCACGCTCCCGCCCTTGAACCCCTCCACCGCGAGGTGGGAGAGGATGCGGGCGGAGGCCTCCTCGGCGCCCTTGCCGTCGCACTTGGGCAGAAGGACCATGAACTCCTCGCCGCCGTAGCGTGACACGGTGTCGATTCCCCTGGTGGCGCCGCTGATCGCCGCAGCCACCGCCTTGAGCACCGCGTCTCCCTCCAGGTGGCCCCACGTGTCGTTGTATCGCTTGAAGTGGTCGACGTCCAACATCAGGAGCCCGAGAGGATGCTCCATCCGGTCGGCCCGCTCGATCTCTTCCTCGAGCACCTCCATGGCCTTCCGGCGATTCATGAGATTGGTCAACCCATCGGTCACCGAAAGCCGCTCGAGCTCGACATTCCTCTGGCGGAGCTCCTCGCTTGCCAGGTCGAGGGCTTCGCGGCCACGCCGAAGGCGGCCGACCATGTCATTGAAGACCTCGGTCAGATAACCGACTTCGCCGGACTCGGTGACGGGGAGGTCCACCGAGAGATCCCCCGCCGCGACCTCCGCCGCCCCGGCCGTGAGGCGGGCCAGGGGCCGGACGATGATCTGGCCGAGGAAGTACGCGATGAGGCTGACGATGGCCATGAGCGCCGTGACCAGGAGCAGGGCGAGGTTCCGGAGCCGCCGGATGGGCTCGTAGGCTTTCTCGGGGGAGACTTCCGCCACCACCGCCCAGGGCAGGCCGGAAACGGAATTCAACGTTCCCAGGAGCTGTTGGCCACCCGCGCCTCGGTACTCTACGGTGGCGGAGCGCGCCGACGTGAGCGTCTCCAGGGCCTGAGGGTCGATCCGGGCCGCCAGCTCCTCGGGGATCCCCCGTGATGTCGCGATGACCTTCCCGCCCACCGTGACGACCTGCACCTGACCGTCTTCCGGAGCGTATCCGGCCATGAGCGCGGGTATGTTCCCGAGATCCAGCTCGGCTACGAGTGCACCGAGGTAGTGGCTGCTCGTAGGGTCCTGAGCGATGGGCTGGACGATGTGTACCGCCACGGACTTGCGGTCGGGCGTCCAGAAGGGCTCTCCCACGTCGGCTTCGCCCCAGCGCATCCCGTTCGGCCATCCCGGGGGCAGGGCCGGCCTCTCGTGGGTGCCGCCACTCGACGCCACGAGTTCACCCCGGTTGTCCAATACGGCGAGCTGCGTGTAGTCCGGAAAGCGGTTTTGGATGGCCGTCAGGTAATCCGTGATACGGGACACCGCCTCGGCACCTCCCGGGTTCCCGGACTCGATCCTCTGGAGGTTTCCCCACACCTCGAAGGAGCTGATGAACGTGACGATATCCTGGCGCTTTGCGCGGAACTGGATATCGAGCTCACGGGCTGCCTGAGACCCCTCGTTGCGGAGCTCCCCGTCGATCTTCGCGGAGAGCGCGCGCTCGTTCTGGACATAGAAGACGGCCAAGGTGGCCAGCGTCGGAACGAGCGTGGCCGCCAGCGCGAGGGCGACGATCCGGTTCTTGATGCTGTCCAGCCGGAAAGCCGTCAAGGCCTTGCCTGTCCGGTGCTCCCAAGTATGTGATTCGCCCATGATGGATCCGGCCGGGTGACGATGTCGACGTCTGCACCTCTATCCAATATGCCGGCGGGTCGTAGCGCGATGCCACGACTCCGTGTGGACAAGGCGACGCGATCGTCACTTGCTGCTTCCCGACACTTGCCCTACCGTGCGGTTCAAGTCAGCGAGCGGATGCACTGCCCGTTCTCCCAATCCTGCTGCCACACAGGACATCTTTCCCGGCCCCGCCTGACACGACGGCACCGAGACCCCCTGCAGTGCCGACGGAGTCATACATGCCCCTGTTCATCGTGCCGATGCTGGCGGGCGTGGCCGGGCTCGTGGTGATGGCCCTGCCCGGTCTCTCTCGACACGGTGGAGGACACGGCCACTCGGGACGCGCCGGGCATGTCGGACACGCCGGACAAGCCGGCCACCTCGGGCATGTGGGACAACCCGCACACGGGCTCCGCCTGGCGAAAGGCGCGGGCCGCCCGGCACCGAGCCGAGCCGGTCCCCTCGAGGGAGCTCCTCCACCGCATGCCGTCGCACGAGCACCCCACTCGGGTCACACGGGTGTCCGGCACGGCACCGCATCCGGCTCGCGTTCGCTCCTCGAGATCCTGGATCCACGGCTCCTGTTCAGCCTCATGGCGCTCTTCGGGGCGTCGGGTCAGTTGGGGGTCGCTGCGGGTCTCGGAGCAGGATGGTCGGCCCTCATGGCCGTGCCCGCGGCGGTAGGCCTCGAGTGGGCCATCGTGGGGCGGCTATGGCGGTTCGCGATGCGATTCGAGGGCCAACCGTCCTCGCCCATGGAGACCCTCCTGTACGAGGAAGTGGAGGCCGTTACGGCGTTCCGCAACGGGAAGGGGATGGTGCGCGCGGTGAAAGACGGCCGTTCCGTGCAGCTGATGGCGAGGCTCGACGAGGTTCAGGAAGGAGACGCAGTGCGGACCGGCGACCGTCTCCGAGTCCTGGATGTGGATCCAGAAAACGAGCGGGTCACGGTGACCCGAATCTGATCCGGTGACGGACGTCACCGAAGGAGGCTGATTTGCCTACGAATGTTCTGCTGCCCGTCGGGGTGGTGGTCGGTGTCGTGCTGCTGACCCCCGTCGTCGTCAATGCCTTCCTCAAGGACGTCGAGGCTGGCGAGATCCGACTGGTGAGCTGGCTCAACGGAAAGCTCAAGATCTTCCGTGGGCCGTGCAAAGCAGTGGTGGTGCCCGTGTTCACCGTGAGCCGCGTCATCCCTGCCCAGGCCATCAACGTCGACATCGAAATCACCGACCAGACCGCGGACCTGGATGCCAACGGCCTTCCCGCCCCGGTGAAGGTGACCGTGAAGGCGTCGGCCATCGTCAGCGTGGGCGAGGACGACGCCATGGTGAACACCGCGGCGAACAAATTCTTCTCCAAGCCGCCCAAGGAGCAGCTCTCCACGCTCACCGACGTGCTTTCCTCGGCGGGGAGGCGGGCCATCAACCTCCTGCGCCACGATCAGCTCTTCAACTCGAAGAGCTCCAGCACCGTGAAGTCCCTTGCGCGAGCGGCCAACGACGAGCAGGGCTCCGAAGGGACCGGAACGGCCGTCACCACCGCGCCGGGCACGGCCCTGGCTTTGGACCAGGGCGAAGACGACGAGCTGGCGGTGATCATCAAGGAGGCGTGCTCGCGTGAGCTCCTCGACCTCGGGCTGTCCTTCAACAGCCTGAACATCAAGGCTGTGTTGAGTGAGGTGGCGGACGCCCGCCGGCGTGAGTCGGCGGCCCGCGCCGAGGCCAGCGCCGACGTGGTCCAGGCGCAGGAACAGCAGCGCGCCCGGATCGCTCAGCTGGAGGCGGAGGAGAAGATCAACGACCAGGAGCGCGCACTCAAGACGCAGATCGCCGCCAACGGAGCAGCCATCGCCCGGGCGGAAGCCGAGCGCCAAGCCGCCATCCGTGAGCAGCGGGAGGCCGAGCTTCGTGCCAGCCAGATCACCCAGGCTCAAGCCGACGCCGATCAGAACGTGATCGCCCAGGAGGCCGAGGGCCGCGCGCAGGCCGCACACATCCGTCTGGTGGCGGAGGCGGAGTCCGAGGCCATCCGCGAGAAGGCCAGGGCGCTGGAGGAGGCGGGACAGATCTACCTGGAGCTGCGCAAGCTGGAGCTGGCGCCCGAGCTCGCCCAGGAGGTCGCGAGGGCGCTCGAAAAGGGCCAATTCATCAACTTCGGCTCCGGAGCCAGCAGTGCCGCGTCTTCGGCATCGGACGATGTCATGCGCGTCGTGCAGACCTTGATGGCTGCCCAGGTCATCACGGGCCAGAGTGTACGACCGCCCAGCGGCAACGACATCGGTGACGGCAAGGTGGACATGCCGTCGAGGGGCGCCAAGAAGCCTGGGTGAGCCGCCTGCGGTCCGGCTCGATGAGGCTCTGCGCTCCTGAGCACGGAAACCCATCAGCAGAGGTCGAGCAGGTCGGCCCCAAGCCGAGCTCCTAAGCTTCCTCCCCGGGTGAGGCGGGCACCGGCGGTCGGACCTCCGGAGCCTCGAGGGGTGTCTCCGCGATGTGGTTCTCCCACTGGTGCATCATCTGAAGGAAGGCGTGGGCCACGTCCTTGTCGAACTCGGGGCCCGCACCCTCCTCGATGATCTGGAGCGAACGCTGCGTCGACCACGCCTCCCGGTAGGGTCGATGGGTCCGCAGCGCGTCGAAGACATCGCACACGTGGACCAGGTTCGAGGCATCGTGGCAGGGTCGGGGCCACCTCAGTGAGGGATAGCCCCCGCCGTCGATGCGGATGTGATGCTCGTAGGCCACGACCGCGGCGAGGTCGAGTTGCTCCTGCTTGGCCTCGAGAATCAGGCGGGCACCCTCCGAGGGGTGGCTGTTCATGACGAGGCGCTCCTCGTCGGTGAGCTTGCCGGGCTTGTTCAGGATCTCCTCGGGGACCTTCACCTTGCCCAGGTCGTGCAGCAGTCCGGCGATCCCGAAGGCCCGCACCTCCCGCGGCCCCATGCCGAGGAACTCGGCCAGCGCCATGGTGAGGACCGAGACGTTCAGGGTGTGCGTCACCGTGTATTGGTCGAATTCCTTCAGGCGGAGCAGCGGGAGGAGATAGGCCTGGTCGCCGTGCATGGCCACGGAGAGCGATCGCACGATCCCGTGTGCCTCGAGCATCTGGATGCGCCTTCCGTCGCGTACCTCCCCCTGGAGCCACTCGACCGCCTCGATCTCCTCGTGCAGCGAGTAGCCACGCATGGCTTCCGCCACCGCTCCTTCCGGCGCGACCTCATCCTCATCCGATCCGCGCAGGCCCACGCTCCCGTAGCGGACGTTCGACGGCCGCCCCTGGCGCACCTCGGCGCTGCTGACCGGGATCCCGTTGATCCGCACATAGACTTCGTCCAGGAAAGCGTCGAAGTCCTCCCTCGACACCGGACCGACGAACTCCAGGCGTTGGATCCCGGCGGCGGAGAGACGCGGCCCCCATTCCCACTGCTTCAGGTCACGGAGGGGCACCCGGTCCAGAACGATGTCCGTGCCCAGGAACGTGAGCAGCGGATTGGGGCTGCGGCCTTGAAGCTCGACCAGAGCCTCGTAGGCCCGGTCGATGGCGCGCTCCCGCGCCGGATGGCCGTCCGCATAGAGGGCCATGGTCGACATCGCCTGGGCCAGGCCCGTGAGGAACTTCACGGCCTCCTTCACGCGGACCCCCCCTGGGACCGTGGAGCATCGTCGAGCCCCTCGAGGGCCCGGCGGATCTCTTCGTCCCCGGATCGGGCGGCCTGCTCGAGGATCTCCTGCACGTCCGGGCGATCAGACCAGCACGCAGCGAGCACGCGCAGACCCTGCACGACCTCCGGCGACGTAGGAGCGAAACGCTTCCTTCCGAAGAGCGTCCTGCCAGGTGTAACGAGCTCGATGAGCGTGATGAGGGCGAGCAGGGAGCGGCTCCCCTGCAAGACCTTGACCCCCATCTCACGGAGCTCTGCCGATCGTCCATCGTCCATCACCACGCGGTAGACCAGCGTGGGCAGGACCACGTCAGGCACCTCCGCATCCAGCTCACGGAGCGCCAACCGCACCAGGCGCTCGTCCGGGTCGGCCAGGGAATCGACGAGGGCACGTTCCCGCAGGTGCGACACCCCCAGCGCGACGGGGAGCGCCGCATGCCGCACGCGTGGGTCTTCGTGGTCGATGAGCGGCCGCAGGTCGAGCCCCTCGGGGAGCTGGTACGCCCGAGCCAGGAGCGCGAGCATGTTCCGGACCACGATCCAGCGCCCGTCCCGCAGCCGGGCCACCGCCCGCTCCCCGACGGTCGGGCCTAGCCCCGCCAGCACGCCATGCAGGCGCCGGACCATCGAGGGGTCGTCACACTCCGCGAGGACGTCGAGCAGGGGACCGATCGCCACGTCTCCCAAACTGGTCAGGAGTGCTTTCGACGTCTTTTCGTGCCAATGCTCGTCCGACAGGATGCGGGTGACGTGTTCGGGCATCGCAAGGGCTCGGCGCATGCGCGCCGCCGTCCCACTTCCCACGTCCGCGCCCTTGAGGAGCGTCAGGAGGACCTTGATGTCGCCCTCGCGAGCCAGATCCTGGAGGGCCTTCGCGATCATCGGTCCCCAGGCGTCCAGCTCGAGCGCCATCTCGACGAGTCTCTGGGCGCCCGGCAGGGCGGACCCTCTCTCCTTCGGCTCCTCGAAGATCGGAGCCGCGCGGGACATCGCGTCCAGCACGCTGGTGTAGGCCTCCGGATTGGGATCCCGGAGCTCCCATCCCTCGATGAGCGCTTCGACATTCTCGCGCAACGCCGTGTCCGCCTGCGAGCGCTGGGCGCCGGTGCCGTATTCGGCGTGTACGGCGAGCTTCGTGAGCAGGCGCGTCATCGAGTTCGAGATCGACTGCTCGGAGCCGCGCGCCGCGGCATCGAGCACCTTGACGACGGACTCCGCGGCCAGGCTCGCGTTGGCGTCCAGGAGGAAGTTCCGACGTTGGGCCGCATCTCCTCCGAAGTGGACCAGGCGTCGAAGCGTGTCGTCATCAAGCTCCTCGACGAGCTTCGACACGCGCCTCCGTACCGCCTCGGACTCTCCGCCCGCCGCCTCCTTGAGCTCGTCGGTGAGCTGGAGGAGGTAGCCGACGATCGATTGCTCGTAGGCGGACTCTTCGCGATGCGAGGAGATGCTCCGCGCGACCTCGACGGCATCCGGAACCACCTCCAACGGTTCCTCCGTGGCGAGCGCGGCCTGGGCGAGCCCGAGCCAGAGCGCTGTGGCACGAGCCGCTTCGGCTCTACCCTCACCCTCCCTGATCTCCAGGCGTTCGTAGCCGAGACGGTACAGATGAGCATGGTCCCATCGCGGCATCTGCTCCGAGGGAAGGAGGCCGAGAGGAGGACCGTCCCGGTCGGGCTCCCGGGCCAGGGCGGCCAACAGTCCCGAGATCTCCGATGCGCTCATGCCCTTCTCGATGGAGATGGCTCCGAGCTGGTGGTCGTGCAGCCTGCGCGCGAACTCGGCCAGAACCGGGTTGCGCTGGTCCGTCGCCACACCTTCGATCACGAGTTGGCGCTGAGCCACGCCGATGGAAAGCGTGCGCCGCCCCTCGAAGATCTCGTCCAGCCGGCCGAGGATGTTCTCGACGACCGGCACGAGTGAGGGGTGGCTCGGCGGATACATCGCGTGGCGGTGGACCCCGATGGACAGCTCCGCCAGGAACTCGCTCATATCGCGAGAAACCGCCTTACGCTCCGGTGTGGGGGTGGCAGGAGTCTGGGTCACGTGGGAGGCCTCGCCTTGCCGTTTCAGGTGGGCGGGTCATTCCAAGATACATCTCGCCTGCTTGCGCCGCGACGTTCCTGTTGGCTCGATGTCCGAGCGCGGAACCGATCGCTCGTCCGGCCCGAAAGGCAGGCACGAGCCGAGCTTCGGCACGAAAGACGCCCCGACGGCCCGAGCCGCCGGGGCGCAACGCCTCCCATTTCGATTCTCGTCGTCGTGCCGGGGTCGAGCTCCCGAGGTGGGAGCACGATCCGCGACCCGGCGGATCAGTTCACCGGCTCGAGTGTGCCACACGCCACCGGCAGGGACGGCACGTAATCGCCCGACACGTAGGCGCCGTGAAGCACGATGCTCTTCAGTGAGAGCTCCGTCGGCGAGAACGCGAGACCGTCGACCGGGAACGACTCCTTGTACGAGATGGCCCCACCCTGGTTTGTCGGCATGGGGAACGGGGTGAGCGCTTGCTGCACAGGCCCGAAATAGGGTGCGGCCTCCGCGAACGTCAGAACGCCGTCGCCGTCCCCGCCGTCGTAGCCCGGGGGAGGGCACTGTCCGTCGGTGCCGTCCGTGAATCCGTGGATATGCTGTGCGTGGACCTCGCCGGGTACCTCGCCCACGGCGTTCAACACCACGGTCAGCTCACCCTTCGCGACCGAGACGGTGGCGGTGCCATGGACGCCGGAGTGGTTCAGCGGCATCAGGTTCACCCGGTACACCCACTTCGCGGGCATCCCGGCCATCGTCCCAGACGCGGCGCGAGCCGCCGTGACGGACGCTGTGGAAGGGGGTGGTCCATGCACGGGGGAGACGGGGGAGTCGGAGCAGCCTGTCGCCAGCGCAGCGGCGGCGACGAGTGGGACGAGGGTCATGCCCGAGGCGAAACGTCTCATGCGGTCCTCCCGGAGGGTCGGGAATGCGTCCCGGTGCCACGATTCCGTGCCCGGGCGCGCACTGCCGGTCGAATGATAACGCGTCGTTGGTTCTAGCTTGAAATACATTTCGGGTCGAGATGTTCCATGGGGGACCGAGGGTTTTCGGCAACGGCTCGAGTCCCGCAACGTAAGGGCGTATGGCCCTCCCGCCGCGTCTCCGCCGCTCGCTGCCGGGGCCGAGCAACCCTATTTCGGCGTCACGCTGATGGATCCGCGCAGGTACCCGCCGTGCTGGATCTCACCCAGATCACCTGGCTGGGCTCCGTAGCTCAGGTTCGCGTGGTGAGGAGGACGAGCGCAAGAACCGTGATCCAACCGATCCAGACCGGCGGGAGGGATTGGACCGAGGGTGACTCCCGCAGTGCGGGCATCGTTGTCTCCTTGCCATGGACCAGCGACGAGACGTCTGGTTCGTGGACCGCGTCCGACTTCGGGCGCGTGGAGGAACGATCGAATGCCACGGAGCGGGGACGATCACGACAACACCCCCTCGTGGTCACATACCCGCCATGTGCGTGACCTCCCAGTCCTCCACGATCTTCCCGTTGGAGATCCGGCTGATGACGATCCCCTCGGTCGTCCAGATCGCTCCCGTGGGCTGAACGCCGCGGTACGGTCCGGTGTGGTGTCCTTTGCTGGTGAACCGGGTCACCACCAGGTCACCTTCCGCCACCTGCTGTTGCACGACGGCGTGGCGATCGTCCGAAGCCGCGAGGATGGCGGCGGCGAATGCCTTCACTTCCTCGAGGCCACGGATCACCTGCCCCTCCGGTCCGTGCCACACGTAGTCGGCCGCGTAGATGTCTGGAACGGCGTCCAGATTCCGATCGTTGATGATCTCCTCGAACCAGCGCCGGGCGAGCGCCTTCGCGTCCGACCGGGCTCGGAGGTCCTCTGCCGACCCGCCCCCTTCGACCTGGGAAGCCGGACGATCGTGGAGCGGAACGAAGGTGAGAAGCGCCGCGAGTGCCGGCACGGCGGATGTGCGGATCAGGTGCATCATGCGAACCTCCTCGGTCGAGATCGGGAATCTGCGGACGCACCCAAGGTGCTTTCCCGCGCTCCGTGCCCGACATCCCAGGAAGGTGGGAGATTCGCCAATCGGAGATCCCGGAAATCCGGGATTTCGAGCCTTGGAGAGATTCCGACTCCAGGCTGCGATCTGCGGCGACGAGGAGTGGCTTCGCTTACTCCGGCCCGCCCAGTCCGCGCTCCATGCCGTACCGCACCGCCTCGGCTCGGCGTGACGTGCCGGTCTTGGCGTAGATGTGTGTCAGGTGGCGGGTCACCGTGTTCACGCTGATGAAAAGTCTCTCGGCGATCTCGGCGTTCGTCGCGCCGCCAACGACCAGGCCCAGGACCTCGCGCTCTCTCGGGGTGAGCTCCGCCAGGTCGGCCGACTCCGCCCCTCCGACGCCCACGAACGAGCGGATGGCCTCTACGGCTCCGGCGGCCGGAGCCCCACCCTGCTGGGCCGACGCCAGGTATCGCGCTCCGGGGATGCCGACCGCGAGCTCTCGACTACGCTCTTCACTCGTCAGCGCGTTCTGAGGATCGTACAGGATCAGCGTGGGCGTCCGGATCCGGGAGAGCTCGGCGGCCACGTCCCACTGCCGGCGGGCTTCCAGGTACGACAGGAACTCGTGCTGGGTCGTCGCCGCCCGCGCCACGTCCGCCCACTGCCTCGCGTCCCCGGCGTCACTCCACCCGAGGGCCGCCTGACAGATGGACTCGATGAAGAGCTCCCAGTCGACGGCCGCCATCTCGAACAAGGATCGCAAGCGGGGCGCCTGCCCGTGGGTGGCATCCCGGGCGAACCCGTTCCAGAGGATGAGATGCGACACACGTTCGGGATTCCGCGCAGCATAGGCGATTGCGGGAAGGGCGCCTGCGAGCCATCCCAAGAGCACGAAGCGGTCGTCCGCTGCCGCGTCGGCAACGGCCCCGATGTCTCGGACGAGGGCATCGATCGACTGGACCGAAGAAGCGGTCTGGCCTCGACTCGACAGCCCGCCCCCCCTGTGATCGTAGCGCACGACGGCGAACGTCCGCGCCAGCTCCCGATACCACCCACGCATCGCGTCGACGGACCACTCCGCCAGGAGATGGCCGAGCTGCACGTTGGGAGCATGGAGGAGGGCCGGGCCGCGACCCAGCCTCCAGTACGCGATGTCGACGCCGTCGTCGGTACGGGCGTAGCGGACTGCGGGGGCAGGGGGCATGCAACTCTCCGGCGGAGCTGGGGACGCCTCCTCTACGGAAAGGCAAGGTAGGAGCACCGTAGACGGGGTGCCAACCCGTCGCCGAAACCTTCCCTCGGCTCCGGTCGTCGTGTGTGGTGAGGCCTTGTCCGCGTCCCCCGACAACCGATCCATGGAAACGCTCCTCCGCGACATCCGCTTCGGGCTCAAGCTCCTCTGGAAGGAAAAGGCGTTCAGCGGCACGGTGCTGCTGACCTTGGCCGTCTGCATCGGCGCCAACGTGGCCATCTTCAGCGTCATCGAGAAGGTCCTCCTCGAGCCGCTGCCGTACAAGGACGCCGGCCGGCTGGTGACCCTCTACAACAGCTACCCGGGCGCCGGGGCGGAGCGGGCGTCCAACGGGTCCTTCGACTTCTTCCAGCGACGGGAGCACGTCCCGGCGCTCCAGGACGTCGCGGAGTATCAGGGCTGGGGGAACACGGTGGGCGAGCCGGGCAGCACCGAGCGGGTGTCCACCCTGCGTGTCACCCCGTCCTTCTTCCCTCTCCTCGGCGTCCAGGCGGCCATGGGGCGGACCTTCACGGAAGACGAGATGGACGTGGACAACCACCGAAAGGTGGTGCTGACCGACGCATACTGGCGAGAACACTTCGCCGGCGCTCCCGACGTCGTCGGCAAGGACCTTCGCGTCGACGGGGAGCCCTACACCATCGTGGGTGTGCTGCCGGAGAGCTTCCACCTGGTGGGCAGGAGCGATGTCGCGTTCATCCTGCCCATCCCGTTCACGCCCGAGCAGCGCACGATCGAGTCTTGGCACTCGAACAACTACCAGATGATGGCGCGGCTCCGGCCGGGCGCCACCATCGAGCAGGCGATGGCCCAGATCAAGGCCATGGACGAGGCGCTCATCGACCAGTGGCCCCTACCCAATGCGCGCCAGCTCCTGGAGGACGCCAAGTTCAACGTGAAGGTGGTGCCCGCGCAGGAGGACATGGTCCGGAGCGTCCGGCCCATGCTGTACATGCTCTTCGCCGGGGTCGCCTTCGTGCTCCTGATCGGGTGCGTGAACATCGCGAACCTCATGCTTGCCCGCTCCCAGGTTCGGGCGGGCGAGCTGGCCACGAAGCTCGCGCTGGGTGCGCGCCGGACCCGCGTCGCCCGCCAGGTGCTCACCGAAGCCGTGGTCATCGCCCTGGTCGGGGGCGCCCTCGGCGTGGGGATGGGGGCACTCGGCCTGCGCGGGCTCGCCACGCTCGGGGTGCAGAACCTCCCGAGGGGGACCGAGATCGGCATCGACGGGCCGGTGCTCCTCTTCACCACGGCCCTCGCCGTGACGGCGGGCATCCTGTTCGGGAGCATCCCGATCGCCCACGTCCTGAGGGCCAACCTGAGCGCCGTGTTCCGCACGGAGACCCGGACCGGGACGTCCAGCAAGAGGGCCGTCCTGGTGCGCAACGCGATGGTGAGCGGTCAGGTCGCGCTGGCCTTGCTCATGCTCGTCGGCGCGGGGCTCATGCTCGTGAGCTTCAGGGCCGCGCTCTCGGTCGATCCCGGCTTCGACCCGAACGGGGTCTTCACGGCCTACGTCTCCCTTCCCCAGTCGCGCTATTCCGACGGCGCCGCCCGCCGCCAGTTCACCGACGAGCTGCTCCGCGAGGTCCGGGCGATTCCGGGTGTGCAGCAGGCCAGCATCACGAGTCAGCTACCCTTCAGCGGCAACAACTCCAGCAGCGTGATCTTGCCGGAGGGCTACATGCCCCAGAAGGGTGAGTCCATCCTGTCCCCGTACCAGAGCTGGGTGGGGCCGCACTACTTCGAGACGATGGGAATCCAGTTGGTTCAGGGGCGTGATTTCCGGGAGTCGGACGGCCCGGATCAGCCCAACGCCATCATTCTCGACCAATGGCTGGCGAACCGGTACTTCCCCCGCTCGAGCCCACTCGGCAAGCGTATGCTCTGGGGTACGGTGCCGGGCGCGGACAGCATCTCCGACGACAACTACTACACGGTGATCGGGGTCGTGAAGACGGTGAAGCAGAACGACCTCACGACCCCGGACGCGGAGCACGTGGGGGCCTATTACTTCACCTATCGTCAGCGTCCCCAGGGCTTCATGACCCTCGTGGCCCGGACCGCGCTGGATCCGGCGACCCTCACGGCTCCGATCCGCGCCGTCCTGAACCGCATGGACCCCGAGCTGCCCCTTTTCGGTGTCGAGACGCTCCAGCATCGGATGGACGAGTCGCTCCTCGTCCGGAAGGCGCCTATGATGCTTCTCATGGTCTTCGCGGCTGTAGCCCTCTTCCTGGCCGTGATCGGCATCTATGGTGCGCTCGCCTACTCGGTGACCCAGCGTACCCGGGAGATGGGCATCCGCATGGCCATGGGCAGCGCGCCGGGTGACATCTTCAGGATCGTGGTGGCGCAAGGCCTACGGATCACCGCGATCGGTCTGGTCGTGGGACTGGCGGCGGCGCTGGGCCTGGTCCGCCTCATCCGCTCGTTGCTCTTCGGAGTCCAGCCGACGGATCCGGTGGTCCTCGCGCTCGTGGTCATCGTGTTGGCGGGAGTCGCGCTGGTGGCGTGCGTCATACCCGCACGCCGGGCCACGCGCGTGGATCCGGTCTCGGCGCTGAACTACCAATAGAGCCGGAAAGCAAGTACCGGCGCAGAGCCGTCTCGGCACGGAGGGGTGCCGTCGTCGCCGCCCGTCGCCGCGGCCCGGTGACGGCAGCCCGCTCGGGCGTTCGGGACTTCGGCGGGCGGTGGTTTCGTGGTCTTCCTTGCCGGCTCCGTCCCGCCACCTCATTCTGACCCCGATCCCTCCCCAGACGCGAAATCGCCGTGCGGCCGAAGGGTCGTGCCCGCCCCGTTCCCGGAGACCTTCGTGATGTTCAGGACCACGTCCAGAGCCCTCCTCGCCCTGCTGCTCCTGGTCGCTCCCGCCGTCTCGTCGGCGCAGAGCGTCCCGATGATGTCCCACGTGGACCCCGCGCTCTTCCACGGGATGCGTTACCGCTTGGTTGGACCGAATCAGGGTGGGCGGGTCACCACGGTCACGGGCGTCCCGTCGCAGCGGCGCACCTTCTACATGGGGGTCGCGTCCGGGGGACTCTTCAAGACCACGGACGGTGGCGAGAGCTGGCAACCCGTCACCGACGGACAGGTCCCGCTGGGGTCCAGCGGCTCCGTGGCGGTGGCCGACTCCGACCCGAATGTCGTCTACTACGGAACCGGCTCGGATGCAGTCCGCAGCAACGTCTCCACCGGCCGGGGCGTGTACAAGAGCGTCGACGCCGGCAAGACGTGGACCTTCGCCGGTCTGCGCGACGTGGGTCAGATCGGCGAGCTGCGCATCGACCCGAAGGATCCCGCCACCGTGTGGGTGGCCGCCATGGGGGACATCTTCAAGCCCACGCGGGACCGGGGGATCTTCAAGACGACCGACGGCGGCCGCACGTGGCACAACACGCTCTGGGTGTCCGACAGCACGGGCGCCATGGACGTGGAGCTCCAGCCTGGAAATCCGAGCGTGGTCTATGCTTGGATGAGCCGTCTGGAACGCAAGCCGTGGACGATCATCAGCGGCGCCCGGGAGGGAGGCTTCTTCAAGAGCACCGACGGTGGGGAGCACTTCCGGAAGATCACGAACGGGCTGCCCGATGGTCTCATCGGCAAGGCGAACCTCGCCGTGACGGCTGCCGATCCCCAGCGCATCTACGCGCTCGTCGAAGCCATGCCGGGGGGCGGGCTCTACCGTTCGGACGACGCGGGAGAGAGCTGGGCGCTCGTCAACGATACCACGCCGATCATCCAGCGGCCGTTCTACTACACGGCCCTGGGCGCCGACCCGAGCGACGCCGATATCGTGTACATGGGCGCGGAGACCTTCTTCAAGTCCACGGATGGCGGCAGGACGCTGACCGTGATGCGTACCCCCCATGGTGACAACCACGACATCTGGATCAACCCGCACGACGGCAACACCATGATCGAGGCCAACGACGGGGGCGCCAACGTCTCGTTCGATGGAGGCAGGACGTGGTCGACCCAGATGAACCAGCCGACGGCGGAGATCTACGGTATCCACATCGACCATCGCTTCCCGTTCCGCTTGTACGGCGCGCAGCAGGACGACGGCACGCACATCCTCTCCAGCGTGGCCGAGGGCGGCGAGAGGAACGTCGACGAGTGGCCCGGGCCGGGGTGCGAAACCGGGCCGGTGGTGCCGCACCCGACCGAGCCGAACATCGTCTACGGCTCGTGCAAGGGGCAGTTCGAGGTCATGGACCTCGAGACCGGGCAGGCGAAGCAGTACTGGATCGGCGCGCAGTCGCTCTACGGCAATCCGGCCAGCGACCTCATCTACCGGTTCCAGCGGGTCTCCCCGATGGAGACGTCGCCCTGGGACCCGGGCATCGTCTACTACGGGTCGCAATACGTGCACCGCACCAAGGACATGGGCGTGCACTGGGAGCGAATCTCTCCCGACCTCACGGCTCACCCCGCCTGCTGCCAGGGCGTGAGCGGGGGACCCATCACCAGGGACGTGACCGGAGAGGAGTTCTACAGCACCCTGTACGCCATCGCCGAGTCGCCGCACGAGGCGGGTGTCATCTGGGTGGGTGCCAACGACGGCCCGTTCCACCTCACCCGGGACGACGGCGAGACATGGACGGACGTCACCCCCGAGGACCTGCCGCCCGGAGGCCGAGTGGCCTTCATCGACGTGTCGCCCCACCGGCGCGGCTCGGCGTACTACGCGGTGTACCGCTACCTGTTGGGTGATTACGCGCCCTACCTCTATCGGACCGACGACTACGGCAAGACGTGGACGCGACTCACGGACGGCAAGAATGGCATCCCTGGAGACACGCCCACCCGCGTGGTGCGCGAGGATCCCGATCGCGAGGGATTGCTCTATGCCGGCACCGAGTTCGGCATGTACATCTCCTTCGATGACGGCGGACACTGGCAGCCGTTCGACCTCAACCTTCCCCAGGTGCCCATCAACGACATCCAGGTGCATGGCAACGACCTCATCGTCGCGACGCAGGGCCGTTCGATCTGGATGCTCGACGACATCAGCTTCCTGCATCAGATCGCGCCCAGGACCAGCACCTCGGCGGTGCATCTCTATGCCCCCCGGGACGGGTACAGGACCGACGTGAAGCCCGAGATCCTGGGGCCGATGATCGACTACTATCTGCCGAGATCTCCGTCGGGGCCGGTGACCATGGACATTCTGGACGCCGCCGGCGCCCCCGTGAGCTCGTACAGCAGCGCGACGTCCCGCCGGGCGCGACCGGGACGCGGAGGAGGCGGCTACTTCGGCCGCCGAGGGCCGCCCCCACCGGTCGTGACGACGGACGTCGGCTTCAACCGGATGGTGTGGAACGTGCGTGACTCCGACGGCATCACCGTCCCGCCGGGACGGTACCAGGCGCGGCTCACCGTGGACGGCGCGTCGCAGACGCAACCGTTCAGCGTGCTCATCGATCCCCGGGTGGAGAAGGGTGGCGTCTCGGTGGACGACCTCGTCGACCAGTACCAGCACAACAGGCGTATGGACGCCATGGTCAAGGAGGTGCAGGCGCTGGGCGAGCGGGTGCGCAGCGCGATGGAGAGCGGGAACGAAGCGACGAAGCGCCGGCTGGCCCCGGTGGCCGAGAAGCTCTTCACGCCTCCCATCCGCTACAGCAAACCGGGGCTGGAGGACCAGATCACCTACCTGCGCGGCATGACCCTCCGCGTCGATCAGAGGATCGGACAGGACGCCATCGACCGGTACCGGCAGCTGCGCGGAGAGCTGGACGCGGTGGAGGCGCAGGCGAGGGAGGTGCTGGGAGGAGGATGAGCGGCCGGAAGCCTCGATGGCTTCTCCGAGGCTCCCTCTCTATTCTATCCGATCCCATGCCTGCCACGGCGGAACCCCTACACCACGATCCATGACCAACGTCTCTCGAACACGAGATGCGGCCGCGGGCCGCCTGTCGCACGCGCTCTCGGTCGTGGGTGTGTTCATGGTCGGCATCCTGGGCTCCGCGTGGCTCACCTGGTGGGTCGCCGGCACCGACGCGTTCTACCTTCTCCTTCCACCGGCGTACGTCGCGGTCGTGCTCGTGCACGAGCTCGGACATGCGCTGGCGGGGCTCCTCTCCGACTTCCGCGTGCCCTTCCTCTACATCGGGCCCGTGCGGATCGAATGGCCGAAGCAGGGGGGGATGCGGCTCACCCCGAATCGACGCCTCGGGCTCTGGGGTGGAGCGGTTCTCGTGCTCCCGCGGAGGCATCCGGACAGAAGCGGGCTCCGCGGGTTCCGCCGCCGCACGGTCGCCGTGTTCGCCGCGGGCCCCGGCGCGAGCATCGTCGTCGGTGCAGCCGCCCTCGGGTATTCGCTCTTCTTCCCGAGTGACCTTCCCCGGCCGTACGGACAGGGACTCTCCTGGCTGCAGCTCCTGGCCCTGATGTCCCTCGTCGTGGGCATCGGGCAGGTGGTGCCTCTCAAGATCGGCAGCCAGCGAAGCGATGGTCTGCGCATCCTCTCGCTTCTGCGGGCACGGCGCGGCACGGACCAGACGCTGCTGGACGCGATGGTGTTCGCGAATGTCGACGGGGTGCGGCCCCGCGACTGGCCGCTTCCGGAGCCCGGGAGCCTCGATGCCATCACGGACCTGGCCACCCGGATGCTGATCTACTACGCTCTGCTGGATCGTGGGCGCGAAGCGGAGGCCTCGGCGGTTTTGGGCGGGACCGTCGACGGGATCGGAGGCGGGCGAAACTCGCAGGCTTGGCGGATCGTTCGGGACATCGAGCGACGCTGCCTCGGCTCCGGGCTCGACGAAGACCCACTTGACGTCCAACCGGGCAACCTTCCGACGAGTCATCGCCACATCCTCGAGCTCGGCCTGGCACGCATGCGGGCCGCGGCTCTCGTTCGGCGTGGGCAGGTCGGGGAGGCCATTCGATGTGCGGACGCCGTCCAGCATCTGCGCTCGCTCCCTACCTCCTCGGGCCTGACGAAGTTCAATCTCTCCCAGCTCGACAGGATTTTGGCGTCCGCGAGGGGCGAGAGGGACGGGTTTGTATAATCGTTGTTCACTGTATATGTTGACATAGCCTCCACAGATGTCTACGTTTACCTCTACAAACGTTAGACACTTCTTCTCCGGAGGTACGCACCATGCTTCTCCCGAACCTCGCCCGCGCCAGTTTGGCGATGCTCGTGGCCACCTCGGCCGCCGCGTGCAGTGACGACGATCCCCTTCAGGTAAGCGAGCCGACCATCGTCGAGGTGGCCCGGCAGGCCGGCTCGTTCACCACCCTTCTGGCCGCCGTCGACGCCGCCGGCCTGACTTCCACCCTCGAGGGTGACGGGCCGTTCACCGTGTTCGCGCCCAGCGACGAGGCCTTCGCGAAGATCCCCTCGGATGCCCTGGATGCGCTCTTGGCCGACCAGGACCTCCTCACTCAGGTGCTCACCTATCACGTGGTTCCCGGCCGGGTGATGGCATCCGAGGTCGTGGGCCTCTCCAGCGCCTCCACGGTCAACGGGAAGCGTCTGTCGATCACCGTCGACGGTGGGGCCGTGATGGTGGATCAGGCGAACGTCGTGGCCACGGATATCGAGGCCGGGAACGGCGTCATCCACGTGATCGACGACGTGCTCTTCCCGGAGCCGGTGCTCAACCTCGTCCAGACCGCACGGAAGGCCGGCAGCTTCACTACGTTGCTGGCTGCGCTCGAGGCAGCTTCCCTCACGTCGGTCCTGGAGGGTGAAGGCCCCTTCACCGTCTTTGCGCCGACCGATGCCGCCTTCGCTGCCCTGCCGGAGGGCACCCTCGACGCGCTCCTGGCCGACCCGGAGACACTGGCCTCGATTCTGACCTACCACGTCGTATCGGGTCGTCTCGCTTCCGGTGACGTGGCAGCCCTGTCCTCGGCGACCACGGTGAACGGAGCCGATGTGACCATCTCCGTGGACGGAGGCACCGTCTTCGTCAACGATGCCAAGGTCGTCACCGCCGACGTAGCGGCGAGCAACGGCGTCATCCACGTCATCGACAAGGTCATTCTCCCGCCCTCGATGTAGTCGTTGCGTCGACCGGGCAGGGACGGAGAAAATTGAAGAAGGCCGCGGCAGGGCACCCCTGCCGCGGCCTTCGCTTTCTCGTCGGCGACTGCCCTCAGGCGAGGTCTTCCAGGACGGCGCGGAGCCCCCCCAGCCCATCCGCCACGACGGTACCAGGGGGTAGCAGACCCTCCTGGAGCGTCTTGATACCGCGTCCGCCCAGGATGAGTGCGGTGTTGCTCGGGATGGCCGCTCTGAGCGTGGCGAGATCCTCAGCGGTGGCGGACGGATCGGCGACGTGAACCACGCTCAGCGCTACGGCGTGGGCCCCCACCGCCATGGCTGCCTGCGCGATGTCGGAGGGAGGCAGGTCGGGTCCGAGGTGGGTGACCTTCCAGCCCTCCACGCCCGCGGCGGCCGCCACCAGAAGGGCTCCCAAACCGTGCCGCTCCCCTGCCAGCGTCGTGACGAGAAGGCGGTGGGCGTCGGAGACCGTCGTGACGGGCTCCGTCAGCCAGGCGAGCACCCGCTCGACGACCGCGGTGCACAGGTGTTCCTGCGCCGGCTGTATCTCACCCTGGCTCCAACTTGCCCCGATGCGGTGCAGCAGGGGCGTCACCACGCTCTCCAGGAACGCCTCGGCGCCGAGGGTCATCGCGGCCCTGCGGAGTGCCCGCTCCAGGCCGACGCCGTCGAGTTGAAGGGTGAGACGCATGCTTTCCTGCACGATGGCGGAGGCCTCGACGCCGCTGGGAGATTCTGCGGCGAGCGCCCGGGTGGAGCTCTCCCGGTCCTCGTGCAGGAGCGCTGCGGCCTCTTCGTCGGTGAGGGTCGCGACCGAGCTGATCGCGCGTCCGGCTTCCGTGAGCAGGCGCAAGCGGGTGAGGCGGAGCACATCGTCGTCCGAGTAGAGCCTCTGGCCGCCGTCCGATCGGCGCGGTTCCACCACCCCGTATCGGCGTTCCCACGCGCGCAGCGTCGCCGGGGGGAGCCCGGTCCGCTGTGAGACGACACGAATGGGATGTCGGGGCTTCGACGCGTCGGACATGGGCCAGAAGATACCGGAGTGTCTAAGTCATGTCAAAGAAATGATCGATACAATACCATGACATTTGTCTTACGTCCAACTCCCCAGGTGGCCGGCCTCCGTTTCGGTTGAACGCATCCGGGACTCGCGGGAGTCAGCTCGGGAGCTTCGCGTCTGGGCTACCCCGGGGCGCTCGGGCCCGATATCGTACTCCGGGCAGGCGCCGCACCGTCTGGGCGTCGCACGCTCGAGGACCCTCCTCGTGCACACGAATCATGGCCTGCTCGGGACCAGCTCCCGGAGAGAAGGACGCCGGGAGTCCTCCTCGATCACTGACTGAAACGGAGCAGAGATGGCATATCGAGTCGTGGTGCTACCCGGCGACGGGATCGGCGTGGAGGTCGCTCGCGAGGGTCGTCGGGTGCTCGAGGCCGTGGGCTCGGCCCTGGGGATCGCATTCGACATCGAAGAGATCCCGTGTGGCGGGGAGTTCTACCTGAAGCACGGATCCCGCGACTGGCCCGAGGGCGCCGAGGAGGAGGTGGCGGCGGCCGATCTCGTGCTCCTCGGCGCGGTCGGCTGGCCGGACCCCGAGAGAGATGGACGTCCGGTGACGATGGAGGGCGGCAAGATGGCGGGATGGAGCCCGGTCATCGGCACGCGCGCCGCGCTCGACCTGTATGCCAACATCCGCCCGGTGAAGCTCTACGAGGGTGTGAGCCACAAGATCCACGGCGAGCCGATGCGGGTCTGGGATCCGGACAAGGTGGACATGGTGCTCGTGCGCGAGAACACGGAAGACCTCTACTCCGGCATCGGGGGGATTCTGCGCCGTGCAGGGGTCGAGGAGGTCGCCGTGGACAACCGGGTCATCACGCGGAAGGGCTCCGAGCGTGTCATCCGGAGGGCCTTCGAGATCGCCCGGCGCCGCGGCGGGGCTCCGGCGGACCATGTCAAGCGCGTCACGTGCATCGCGAAGGACAACGTCCTGGACGGCTGTCGCATGTTCGTCCGGATCTTCCACGAGATCGGCGAAGAGTATCCCGACATCGAGAAGGATACCGCTATCGTGGACGCGTTCACCCAATGGCTTATCCAGAAGCCCGAGTGGTACGACGTGGGGGTCACGACGAACATGTTCGGCGACATCGTCACCGACCTGGCGAGCGTGCTCCAGGGCGGGATGGGCCTGGCGGTGGGGGCCAACGTCGGCGATCACCACGGGATGTTCGAGCCGATCCACGGCTCCGCCCCGAAGCACGCCGGAAAGGACAAGGCGAATCCCCTCGCCATGATCCTGGCCACACGCGAAGGGCTCTCCTGGCTATCCGGACAGAAGGGGGACGAGGAGCTTCGGCGGGGCGCCGATGCCGTCGAGTCCGCCGTGGTCGATCTGCTGAAAGCGGGTAAGCCGCTCACCTACGACATGGTAGGCGAGGCGCGAGCCGCCTCCTGCTCGGCCGTGGGCAAGGCGGTGGCGGAGGGAGTGCTGGCCGAGCTGGGCTGAGCGGGAGGGCGGAGCCGGCTCTGCCCCGGGTCGGATCGCGCCGCACCGCGCCGCATCGGTGGCGTCGCCGATCATCATTGTCCGGGGGCGTCGAGCCACGTACGATGCAGTATGTCCAGCCTGGCCGGTACCTTGCGCCGAGGCCTGCGCGACGCCGCCGTCGCGCTTCGCGTCGCGCCCGTCGAGGTGGCGCTGGGTATCGCTGTGGCCGTCGGCTGGTCCTTCGCGCTCGCGGAGGGTACGCCCGAAGCCATGCAGGCCTGGGCCGAAGTCGCGACGGTCGGCGTCCTCACGGGTGGCATCGCCTGGATCGCGACCCTGCTCCACGGGCTCGGCGCGCTGTCCTCGGGACGACGCTGGCTACTCACCCTGGCCGGCTTTGCGGTCGTCGTGGTCTACAGCTTCACGCTGCTGGATTTCGACCGCACGGCGGAAGGCTGGCGCGCCGCGCTTCTGATCGCCACCGGCGCGCTCTCCGTGACTCTGGTGCCCCTCGCGACCGTACAGGGCGACGATCGTGACCGGCGGTTCCGGGAGGTCAACCTGCGACTCCTCACGCGTGTCGTGGGGGTCGCACTCTACGCCGGCACCCTGTACCTGGGCCTGGCGCTCGCCATCAGTGCGGTGGACTCGCTTTTCGAGCTGCACCTCGACAGCGACATCTACGGCCACGTATTCGGAGCCATCGCGTTCGGCGTCGCGCCCTGGATCGTCGTGGGAGGCGCGCCGGGCATCACGGCGGAGCCGGCGCCGGCCGCCGACGGAATGCGCGTGGTGCGCCGCTTCGGCGTCTACCTGTTTCTGCCACTGCTGGCCATCTACTACCTGATCCTCTACGCCTACCTGGTGCGTATCGCCATCACGACGGAGCTGCCGCGCAACCTGGTATCGCCGCTGGCGTTGCTGGCCGGCATGATCGGTGCCGTCGGGATCATGATGTTCGTCGGGGCGAGGGAAAGCTCGGAGCGGCGGGAGCCGGGAGGAGTGGAGCCGGATCCGGCTCCGCCGACGTCCGGCGGGGTCCCGCCGAACCCGGCCGAAGGGGTGCCGGCGCCGAGCGGACGACGCGGGCCGGGCGGTGCTGCGGGCGTGCCGCTCCTCGTTCGGCTGGCGGCCCCGCTCTTTCTGCCTTTGGGCGCGCTCGGACTCTGGGGTGTCGGGGCGCGCGTGGCGCAATACGGTTGGACGGAGTTCCGCTACGTACGCGACGCTGCGCTGGTCGCTCTGCTGTTGCTCGCCGTGCTGGGGAGCTGGGCGCTCGTCCGGCGCGCGCGGCTGCGTGCCTACCCGGTGCCGCTCGTGCTGGCCCTGGGGTGTCTATGGTGTGCGCTGGGCCCCTGGAGCGCCTCCGCCGTCGCGCGCCGCAGCCAGCAGGCGCGCTTGGCGCTGGCACTGAACGCCGCGGACGTGGATACGGCGGCCGTGGACAGGGGGGCCGCCGGCACGCGGCTGGTGGCCGATAGCCTCTACCGGGAGATCCGCGGCACGGGCAGCTACCTCGCGGAGCATTTCGGGAGCGACGCGGTCGCGGCGGTGGCGGGGCGCACCGCGGTCGGGAAGGAGCGGGGGTACGACCTCGCCGCGGTGCTGGGCCTGAAGGCGAGGCCCGATCTCGGCGCCCTGCGGGTGGTGACGGCACGACTCGTGGACGCCTTGCCGATCGAGGCTCTGGGCGCCGGCTCCCTGTACTTCATCGAGGTGCCCTCGCGGCACGACACGACGTTGGCCGGAGACTTTCGGGACGATTCCACCGTGCTGCAGTTCAGGCTCGGCAACCGCACGCTGAGGGCCGATCTGGCCCCTCTGGCGGCCTGGGCGCTGAACGCGGACAGCACGGGCGCCTCTACCGTGGTGCGGGATCCTCGAGGCCGGATGGTGCCCCGTCCCTCGGTGCCCGTGCGAATCCGAGCCTCGAATGCCGTGGTGCCCCTCCTGGACGTGGACGGCCGGAACGCGGGCCGCTTCGCGATCCAGTGGCTGATGGCCGAAGGAGACAGCGCCGCGGTGCGCCTGCGGGCGGTGGAGGGACTGGCGGTCGTGTCACCGCCGGGCGGCTGAGGACCGGGCGCGAAGCCGTCTCGATTTCCATGAGGCATGCCCGAGCCGGAAGGAGTCGGCGAGGGCACGGCCCCGATCGCGCTAGGCCTCCCGCTCCATCGCGATCTCGATCGCCGCGGCCGTGACCCCGGAGCGGGCTTCTCCCGTGCGGTCCATCACGGCATCCACAGCGTCGTCCATGGCACGGCCGACGTCCTCGAAGATCTGCGCGGTCGTCTGCGGCTCGGGTCCGGCCATGAGATTGTAGAAGGCGCGCGCCATGCCCAGGCTCGCGACCACTTCCGGCAGGACCTCGAACTCGGCGTCGGCCGCCTCCTCGGTCTCGGTGTCACCCAGCCGGACCTCGCGGATGGGTTGGTTCGCGCCGCACACGATCGTGCGGACGCCGTGTCGAGCGAGCTGCGCGAGGCGGCGCGAGTCCACGGAGCCGGAGATGGCTGCGGGCACGAAGAGGTCGGCCGTCCCGCGGAAAGCCAGCTCGCGCTCCGGTCCTTCGAGCCTCCTCGGATGCTCCGGCACGGTACGGTCCGTACGTCGGCGCACCAGATCTTCGATCTCCTCCACCGCGAGCCCCTCCTGGCTGGCAAGCCCGTGCTCTCCATCCACGATGCCGGTCACCCGTGCACCGAGGCGAGCCAGGTAGAGCGCGGCCGCCCCTCCGACGTTGCCGAACCCCTCGACCACCACCCGCGTCCCTTCGAGCGACTCACCTCTTCGCTCGTAGAGGCGGGCGGCGGCCCTCGCGACACCGTACCCCGTGATCAGGTCGGAAACGCAAAAGTCCACACCGTCGAGTCCGAGCTCGCCTTCCACCGGTTGGCTGAGCCCCTCGCCCAGGTGCCGAAAGGCCCGCTGCACGGCCTCTCCCTCCAGCCCCAGGTGGCCCCGCACGATCCCTTCCTGCGGGTGCACGATGCCGAGCTCCGCGCACAGAGGCTCGACGTCGCAACGTTCGTCGACGTTGATGTCGCCACCGGTGCCGTAGCGCGACAGGAGGAAGGGGCGCACCGCCGCGTACCACCTCCGGAGCACATCGACGCGCCGGGGGTCGCGCGGGTCGAAGTCGATACCCGACTTGCCTCCCCCGATCGGCGGACCCGAGAAGGCGAACTTGAGCTCCATCGCCTTGGCGAGGTAGGTGACCTCCTCGCGGGTGACGCCTCGGCGCATGCGTGTGCCGCCTCCGGCGGCTCCACCGCGCAGCGAGTTGATGACGAGCCATCCGCGGGCCGGACTCTCGGGGTCGTGCCACTCGAAGACCTGCGAGGGAGGGTGTCGCAGGTACGCGCGATAGCGTTCCCAGATGGTGCGGCTCACGGCCGCCTGGCCCGGTGTTGAGAGACGGGTGGGGTCACGGGGATTTCGAGTCGGCGGAAAGACGGGAGGGTCGACCGCCCTGTGCGGCGGAGAGGATGGTAGGGTGCCGCGAGACGCGGAGCAAGGCGATCTCTCGCCACTCACCTATCCGAGACGGGACTCGGGAGCCTTGTGCCAGGTGGTGCCGGGGCGCTCCACGGTGTAGTAGACCCTGATGTCGGGGGTGTCCTCGGAGATGCGCGGCACGACCTGAACGTCCATCCCGATCTCGACCTCGTCCTGGGGGAGCGTCTCCCCGGACCAGGCCAGGAGGCGTCCACCTCCTTCCAGCTCCACCACCACGCACGTGTACGGCGCGTCGTCGTCGAAGCCGGTGGGCGCCGCGTCGATGCGCGTGTACGTCCAGACCCTTCCTTTCCCCGAGTACTCCACGAAATCGAAGTCTCCGCTCATGCACTCGGGGCAGTCGGCCCGGGGGGGAAAGGTCTGGTGACCGCACGCCTTGCAGCGGGAGCCCATGAGGTACCCGTTGCGAAGATGAACAGCGAAGTCCTGGACCTTGGAGTACGGAACGAAGCTGACCTTGCCGAACCAACCGAACATGTCCGTCTCCCGATCGGGTGTCCCGGAAATCCGCCGACCGCAGGAGTGCCCGAGCACCCCATGCCGCCGAGCGTCCGGAGCGCCGCGCTAGCTTCTTCTGAACACGTGGACGAAGGTGTACTGCCCGATTCCGCCCACGTTGTGCGTCAACCCCACATCCGCATCTGGCACCTGGCGCTCGCCGCACTCTCCGCGAAGCTGGCGACAGATCTCGTAGGCCATCGAGACGCCGGTGGCGCCGATCGGGTGGCCCTTGGCTTTGAGTCCGCCGTCCACGTTCACGGGCACGCCGCCTCCCCCGATCCAGGAGCGCTTCTCTTCGATGTAGGGCCCTCCCTCGCCCTTCTCGCAGAACCCGAGATCCTCGTAGGCCATGATCTCGGCGATCGTGAAGCAATCGTGAACCTCGGCCACCTTGATGTCACCGGGTCCGACCCCGGCCTGGCGGTAGGCCCGGGCCGCCGCTTCCTCCGCCGAGGGCAGCCCGGTGAGGTGGGGCCGCCGGAGCACGGACATGCTGGCCGTGGCGCACCCAAGCCCGTCCAGCCACACGACCCGGTCCCCGGCCAGCGCCCGGGCACGGTCCTCTCCGGCCAGGATCACGCACGCGGCTCCGTCGGCGTTGGCGCAGCAGTCGTACACGCAGAAGGGCGAGGCCACGGGGTCCGAGTCCAGCGCCTTCTCCATCGTGACCTCCTTGCGGAAGAGCGCGTTGGGATTGCGGGCGCCGTAGTGGTGGTTCTTGACCGCGACCTGGAGGAGGTTCTCCCGCGTGGTGCCGAAGTCGTGCATGTGCCGCGTGGCGAACATGGCGTAGTAGCCGGGGAACGTGGTGCCGAACACGCTCTCCCACTGGACCTCCCCGACCCGCCCCATGAGGGCCAGGATGTCGGCCGTGGCCAGCTCGGTCATCTTCTGGCAGCCGATCACCGCCACCACGTCGTGCAAGCCGGATTGGATCGCCATCCACGCCGTTCGGATGGCCGCGCTCCCGGAGGCGCATGCTACCTCGGTGAGCCAGGTGGGAAGCGGATTCAGGTTCAGGTATTCCTGCACGACGCCAGCCACGGAGCGCTGCTTGTGGTACTCCGGCACCGCCGCGATCACCGATGCGTCGAGCTCCTCCCGCCCGATCCCGGCGTCGCCGAGGGCCTCTCGAAAGGCCTCGAAGGCCAGCTCCTGCACCGTGGCGTCGGACCGGCGTCCGAAGCGCCCGTGCCCGATTCCGATGACCCCGACTCGTGACATGCCGTTCTCCCCGGGCGGCCCCGCCCCGGCGGCTTCCGGGCTACGCCCGTCGGACCGCCGGACCATGCTGCGGGTCGCTACATGTACTGTCCCCCGTCGATCTTGATCACCTCGCCCGTGATGTGGCGTGACGCGTCCGAGCAGAGGAAGGCGACCAGGTTGGCGCAGTCCTCCGGCGTGGCGAAGCGTCCCAGCACGGTCTCGGCCATGGCCGTCGCCTTGAACTCGGGAGCCAGGGCCTCGGCCATCTCGGTGAGGACCATGCCCGGCGCCACCACGTTCACGTTGACGTTGAAGCGTCCCAGGTCCCGGGCCAGCGACTTCGAGAGGGCGATCACCCCGCCCTTGCTGGCCGCGTAGTTGGCCTGCGCGAACTTCCCCCGCAGTCCGTTGATGGACGAGACCGTGACGATCTTGCCGTACCTCATCTCCTTGAAGTGGAGCGCGGCGGCCCGGCAGTAGTTGAAGTAGCCCTTCAGGTTCACCTCGATCACCCGGTCCCACTGCTCCTCCGTCATCTTCCAGACAGGCCCGTCCCAGGTGATGCCCGCGTTGCAGACCAGGATGTCCAGGCGGCCGAGCTCCTTCACGACCGTGTCCACGATCGCTTCGGCATCCGGGAACGAGGTGACGTCGGACTGGATGGCGAGTCCCCGCACCCCGGCCGCCTCGAGGTCGCCCACGACCTCGTTCGTCCCGGCGTCGTGGCGGCGGTCGACGACAGCTACGTGGCAGCCCTCCTTGCCGAGGCGCCGGGCGATGGCCGCGCCGATTCCACCACTGCCTCCGGTGACGACGGCGACCTCGCCCTTCAGCCCGAGGTCCACGGACTACACGACCACGGTCTTCGCGTACTGGCTTCCCACCTCTCCCTTCCGGCACACCGGTCCGGCCAGGAAGCCGGCGGAATGCCGGGCCTGACGTTCCAGGGCCTCTCCCACCGGAATGCCGCACGCTCCCTGGACGCACTCCACGATGGCCCGAACGGCCGCCTCTCCGATGGGGCCGCCGTCGACGGAGAGGTCCGCGACCTCCCGCGGGACTCCCTCGAGCGCTCCCGTCTCGAGCGCTCTGCGAGCCGGCGCGTCCGCTTCACCCTTCGCCATGCGCCAGGCCATGGCCAGGGTCTCCTCCAACGGCCCCGCGTAGTCGATGAGCCACCCCACGGCTTCACTCGCCCGAACGGTCCTTCCGCTCAGGAGCATGCCGAGCACGCGCGGCCAGTCCTCCGGCCTGCTCTTCCGGAACGGCCAGTGACATCCCTCCATCCCCGGCACGACCGGCAGCGTCACCTCCGGCATTCCAAGGCGAGCGGAGTCCACCGCCACCAGGTAGTGGCAGTGCACCATGAGCTCCAGCAGGCCGCCCAGGCATCGCTTCCCGTTCACCACCCCGACCGACGTGTGGAACTCCTCGTCGAGGCGCCGTGCCGTCCTGGACCAGGCGCTGCAGAGTCGGAACCCTTCCTCCTCCTCTTCCAGCGCCGGGAAGAAGTCCGCCGTGTCGGCCCCGATCATCTGCGTGGAGAGGTGGAAGTCCCCCGTGACGATCACGCGCTCGATCCCTTCGGCCCGGAGCCAGTCGAGCGCCCGGTTCAGCTCCGCGTCCACGTCCCAGGTGTAGGTTTCCCGGCTCAGGGTCACGACGCCCACCTCGCCGTCGTGCTCCGCGTTCACGTAGAGCTGCTGCCACTCCGGGGAGTCCATCCCCTGGAAGGCCTCCGGGTGCCAGGCGGCGTCGGCCGCTTCGGGGTGGAGTTCGTGATAAGCCCGCACGATCCGGAGGATCTCGTCGGATCCGTGCTCACGGGCCAGGGCCAGGGCGCCCTTCCGGAACTGGGCGCACAGCTCTCCGATCGCGTTCAAGCCGGCGAAGTGACTCCGGTTCTCGTGAACGAGAAGGCTCGTCATCTGGAAGAGGGGGCCGAGGATCCAGGTCCGGAAGGTCTCCTCCTCGTCCTCGTCGAGCTTCCAGTCCACCAGGGGACGGAAGTGGTTCGGGGGATACCAGCTCTGGCCGGTCTCCTTACGCTCCTCCAGGTCCGCGGTGGGCGTGAATACCTCCCCATACCGCTGGCTCAGATGGTGCAGGCAAGACCAGGTGAGGAAGTCCGCGCCCTTCGAGCCGATGACGTCGTGCGCCCGGAAGGGGTTGGGGCCCGCCAGCTTGCGCACCAGCTTGTCGATCTTCCAGAACGGCATGTTGCTGGCGTCGTGGTAGCGCAGGCCCGCGAGCGTGACGCCGCAGAAGAGCACGTCCAGCACGAAGGACCAGTGGTCGCTCACCGGGACGGGAACGAGACCGAGCGCCCAGAGGAGCCGCGTCACCGCGGAAGGCTCCGGCTCGACGACCTCCCAGATCTTGTTGATCTCGTGGGGGAAGGCCGGATGGGCGACCCCCACGCCCAGCTCGGCGCTCGGGAAGCCGGAGGTCACGGAGCGGATCACGATGTCCGGGAAGGCCTCCCGGAAGACCTGGTAGTGCGCCTTCTTCACCTCGAGGATCTCGGGGATGGCCTCCAGAAGGAAACGGGGCCTCATCTGCCTCAGCTCGTCGGGAAGGCTCTTCCCGTCGTAGCTCATCCGCACGATGCCGCCCATGATGGCGTCGGCTTGCTCCCGGCCGAAGGAAGTCACCAGACCGGGATAGCGGGCGCCGATGCCGTCCGGGGCCCCCGGGAGATCGAGGGCGACCACCGGGACGCCGAAGGCGTGGAGGCGGGAGCCGAGCTGCATGGTCTTACCCGCCCCGACGATCCCGTTGGCTCCGGAGATGACCAGGGATCCCCGCTGCCCGTCGCCGCCGAAGACCTCGTCGACGAGATCGGCCGGGTCTGCCGGGAGGCGGCCGCTGCGGAAGATGTCCAGGACCGTGCCCAGCCCGAGGGTCGCGAGGGTCGGCTCTCTCAACGTGCGCGTCATGGTGCTTCTCCCCTCAGGATACCTCGAAGATGGCCGCGATCCCCACGTCACCGGCCGCGCATCCGAAGACCAGCACGTATCCCCCTCCGAGATCCACCGCCTCCTCGAAAGCTTCGATGGCGACCCGTGTGAGCGTGGGCCCCTGGGGGTGTCCCCAGACGAGGGGGCAGCCCGTGTTGTTCATCTCCCGCCAGTCGTAGTCGAGCAGCCGGGCGAAGACCACGTCGTTCACCGCGAACGGATTGTGGTTCTTCACGACCGCGATGTCCGCCATGGTCAGGCCCGTGCGCTCCAGAAGCTTCCGAACCGCGAGCGCCGGAGCCTCGGGCATGAGGCTGGGCTGGGTGCGGACCTCGGTCTTGGCCACGTAGCGGATATCCACCTCGGGCCGGGTGCTGAGCTCCTTGGCCTTGTCCTCGGTGGTCACGAGGAGGCAGGCCATCCCGTCCGAGGCGTGGGTCTGCGTCCCGCTCGTGACGCACGTGTCCAGCTCCCGCATCGC
>CAZVYM010000024.1:0-37046 GCA_964630935.1 uncultured Gemmatimonadaceae bacterium
ATCGAGACCCGGATTTTCTGTCGTCCCAGGAGGGGCCGGCGGCGGCCGGAGAGCTCTGACCTCCAGGCGCCGACAGCGGGGAGCAGCCCGCGTCCGGGGTGCCGCGGGCGGGCATGCGGCGGTGCCGTGTTGCCGACACCGGTTCGGGAGCAGTAACGTCATTGCCGTTGCTCCGCGTACCCGCCTCGCTTCCCGTTCCGCGCCCCGATGCCATGCGCCTCGCTCGTTCAGTCTCGATCTTCTGCCTCCCGCTCGTGCTGGTCGCCGCGGCGGCGCCGTGTGTCGCCCAGCGCGGACGCGCGGACAGTCCGTTTCCGGGGGGAGAGAACCCGGACGGATCCCTTCGCCCGAGCGCGCGGAACTCGCGCCTCTTCACGCAGGACGCGTACACCGAGTACTCACTGCTCGCACCGGGGAGCGAGGAGTTCCGCATCCGCTACCTCACCGAGGTGAGGCGCGTCGGCGCGACGGAGTTGGTCAACGCGACCCGCGGCGGCAGCGAGGGGACCGATATCGAGGTCTACGATCCCCGCACGGGCAAGCCGCTGCCTTTCACCTATGAGGCCGAGGGAGACGGGCACGCGATCCACGCGAAGCTCACCGCACCCGTGCCGTCGGGAGGCATCGGGCGCGTGCTGATCTACAAGACCTACAGTGACGCTCGCACCTACCAGGTCTACGAGGATGCGAACCCTGCCTATGGCATCGAGCCAGGCGACATCACGTGGGTACGGAGCCTGAGCGGCTATCGGCTGGGTGTCATCTTGCCGCCGGGATACGCCCTTTTGTCGTCGAGCGTCGCCGCACAGATGAGCACGACGCTCGACGGGCGCATCGCCCTCCACTTCGCCAACCCGAGCGGACTCGGCAATCCATTCACGATCCATGCCCGTAAGGTGCCGGCGTCGTTCAGGCCGAAGCCGACCCCGTATACGGACATGTTCTTCGACGACGTGAAGACGCTGTACGACCTCGACCAGCCCTCCACGCACTCGGTGCGCGTCGAGCAGATCTACAGCGACTATCGCAAGGGAAGCGTCCTGCCGCTCGACCTGCTCACCTATGCATCACTCCGCCAGCTGAACGTCGTCGACCTCGACACCGCCGAGCCCCTGGCGACGACGCAGCGCGAGGGACGAACGGTCGTGCAGCTTGCAGTTCCGATCGTGGATGACCGGCAGAGCGCCCACCTCCAGGTGAGTGGCGTGCTGACGGACACCGGATACCGTGAAGTGAACGGCGTGCTCACGTTCGATCGGGAGCTGCGCGGACTGCGCAACACGATCCTGCTGCCCGAGGGATGGGAGGTCACGTCGGTATCGCAGTCCGGCACCGTCGGAGTGTATCGCGGCCGCGCGTACATTGCGTTGATCAACCTGAACAGCGAGAACAAGTACCGCGTGGTGATCACGGCGACGAGGAGGTAACCACCTTCGAGGTCCGAGTCGCTGGCTCTGGCTTCGCGAGGCCTGCGGGCGCGGTCTCCTCGTCCGTGAAGATCGTGACCTGCCCGGGCTTCGCGAGCGCTTCCTACCCCCTCGCGGGCACGACCCGGGGCGAGTCCACGTTCACGTTCAGACGGGGGCATTCTCATGCACGCTTCCCGTAAGACGGCGGTCCTCATGGGGCTGGCTCTGTCCCTCTCGCTGCTTCCACACACAGCGTCCGCCCAGAAGTCCGGGTTCTTCTTCAGGGGCAACCTGGGCGCCGGGTACACCACCCTCAACTCGAGTGCCAACCTCGATGGAAAGATCAAGGGTGGAAGTGGTATGGTGGCCCTGGATTTCGGGAGCTTCGTGAAGGGCAACGTCGCCGTCTACGGTGAGATCTTCGGAAGCAGTGTCGCCGGGCCCGACTTCGAATCCGGCGGTGTCATCGTGAGGACGGACAATGACGTGACAGCCACCTTGGCCGGAGTGGGGGCCGGGGTCACCGTCTACTCGGCGTCCGGCGTCTACCTCGGAGGTGCGGTAGGCGTGGCCAGCTTGAACCTGAAGGTCGGGAGCGGTTCGACCACGGTCAGTGGAAACTCCGAACCGGGGCTCGGCCTTTCCTTCCTGGTGGGGAAGGAGTGGCGGGTGGCGAACAGATGGGGGCTGGGCGTCTCGGGCCACGCCATGACCGGAAGGATTCCCGACCATGGAGTGGACTGGACACCCATGGCCTTCGGGGTGGACTTCACCTTCACCTTCGTGAGTGGGGGGTACCGCTAGGTGACGAGGCCGGCTCAGGCGACCATCACCTCGGGCCGCAGGCTTTCGAGGAAGGCCTCCACCACCTTCGGATCGAACCGCACGCCGGCGCTCCCCTCGATTTCCGAGCGGGCCGCCTCGTGACTCCAGGCGCGCTTGTAGGTCCGAACGCTCGTGAGCGCGTCGAAGGTGTCGGCGACCGACACGATACGACCCGCGAGGGGGATGTCCTCGCCCGCCAGCCCGATCGGATAGCCGTTGCCGTCCCATCGCTCGTGATGCGTGAGCGCGATCTCCGCGGCCATCTCCAGCAGCGAAACGTCGGTGCCGGCCAGGAGGTAATAGCCCAGGGTGCAGTGGGTCTTCATGACCTCGAACTGCTCGGTGCTGAGAGGGTCGGCGCTCCCGAGGATCTCGTCCGGGATACCGATCTTGCCGACGTCGTGCAGGCGGGCCGCCATACCGATCGCTTCCACCGTCGCCTCATCCAGATCCAGTGCGCTGGCGATCTTTCGTGAAGTCCGCCCGACCCGACGGGTGTGCTCTCCCATGTCGTCGTCTCCGCGCTCCAGGGACCGGGCGAACCGAAGGAGCTTGCCGACACGGGCGTCCTCCAACGCCGCCGCGCGTTCGGCGACGGATTGCCCCCGGATCTCCCGGTCGATTCGAAGCACCTTCCTCGGAGTGCGGTCCTCGTCGGGGTGTCCAGGGTCCTCGACGGTGTCGAGGAGACGGCGGAGCAGTCGAATGTCGTCGGCCTCGTCGCCGACGATCGGGCAGAAGTCTTCGAGCATATGGGCGAGTGGTGGATGGCGGTACCGGTTGCGCTTCGCGCGCAGGGAGGGTACGCGCAGCATCGGTGGATCAATGAACGCGAACGGCTGGAGAATATAGCAAGAGACGGGCCACCCCCCGGAATGCATGGACGATCCGGGACCGGGCCACGCTCCGCCGCTCCGGGTGGCGGCCCGGGTGTGAGGCGCCGACGTCCATTCGGCCGTGAGAAGGACGTGCCCCTGTGCCGGGAGGGCCTCATGCCCCATAGTGGAAGCATGTCGGCACGGACCCTCTCCCTGTGCGCCCACGTGCGATGACATCCGTCGACCCCGCCGAGCTGCGCGAGGGCCGAGAGGCCTTCGAGCAACGTGCCTGGAAACGCGCCCACGAGGCGTTTTCGTCCGCCCATCGTGCGGGGCCGCTCGAGCCGGACGACCTTTGGCGACTGGCCTTGGCTTCGTACCTGATCGGGCGAGAGGACGAGTTCATCCGGGTGCTCGAGGAGGCCTACCGCGCCCACGTGAGCGCGGGTGAATCCCGCGATGCCGCGCGCTGCGCGTTCTGGCTCGGATTCCACCTCGCCACGTGCGGCGAGATGGCGCAGGCCAGCGGTTGGTTCGGGCGGGCCGGCCGTCTCGTCGGCGAGGAGGACTGCGCCGAGCGCGGCTACCTCCTGCTGACCGCCGCCCATCAGCACCTTCAAACGGGCGACCTCGAGGCCGCCGCCCGGGCCGCCGCCGAGGTCGCCGACTTCGGGCAGCGCTTCGATGACCCGGGTCTCCTCGCTCTGGGTCTCCACCTGCAAGGTCGCGCGCTCCTGCGGCAGACGAGGATCGAGGAAGGTCTGGCCCTGCTGGACGAGGCCATGATCACGGTGTCCACCGAGGAGCTCTTGCCGCTGGTGGTCGGACTCATCTACTGCAGCGTGATCGGGGCATGCAGGGAGATATGGGCGCTGGGACGCGCTCGCGAGTGGACGGACGTGCTGTCCGCCTGGTGCGAGCGTCAGCCGGACATGGTGGCGTATGGTGGGGAGTGCAGGGTCTACCGGTCCGAGCTCCTGCAGATGCGGGGTGAGTGGCGCGACGCGATGCAGGAGGCGCGCCGCGCCGCCGAGTTGACGGCTGGCCGCGCAGGAGCGGGAGTGACGGGCATCGCGCTCTACCAGCAGGGGGAGGTACACCGCCTGCGCGGAGAGTCCGCGGAGGCGGAGGAGGCCTTCCTGGCGGCGAGCCGCTCGGGCCGCGCGCCCCAGCCCGGCCTGGCGTTGCTCCGGCTGGCACAGGGCGACCGAGACGCGGCCGCCGCGGCGATCCGGAGGGCGCTCGCGGAGACCCCGAACCGCCTCCGGCGCGCGCGTCTTCTCCCGGCCTACATCGAGATCATGCTGGAGATCGGGGATCTCGAGGCGGCGAGAGAGGCGGGTGCGGAGCTGGCCGAGATCGCGGACGCCTGCGCCTCGCCGGTCCTGGCCGTCGTCGTGGCGCAGGCTCGCGGGGCCATCGCGCTCGCGGCGAACGACCCGAGGGCGGCGCTCGCCCAGCTCCGCGAAGCGTGCGAGGGGTGGCAGGCTCTGGAGGCCCGGTACGACGCCGCGCGGGTCCGCACGCTTCTCGGGTCGGCGTGCCGGGCGCTGGGGGACGAGGAGGGGGCCGCCCTGGAGCTGTCGGCGGCGCGCTCGGTCTTCCAGGAGTTGGGCGCGCAATGGGATCTGGCGCGCGTCGACGGACTGATCGCACGCGCGGCGACCCGCAACGTGCACGGACTCACGCCCCGTGAGCGCGAAGTACTGGCGCTCGTCGCCACCGGACGCACCAACAAGGCGGTCGCCCAGCGGCTCTTCATTAGCGAGAAGACCGTGGCGCGCCACGTGGCCAACATCTTCCGAAAGCTGGATGTCTCGTCCCGCGCCGCCGCCACCGCATTCGCCTACGAGCACGATCTGTTGGATCCGCCTACATAGAAATACCCATGGGCGGTGGGCCGGATTTGGTGGATTCGCCCGAAGCGGCGACCCTCCGATCCGGGCTACCATGGAGGGTGATCCGACTCGTCAGGCTCCGGCGGACAGGCCTGCCCGGAGCCACGACCCTTCCGACGGAGGCACCACCATGGTCGACGTTCTTTCCTCCGAGCGAATCGAGACCCTCGTGATCGGGGGTGGTCAAGCGGGCCTCTCGGTCGGCTACCACCTGAAGCGGCGGGGCCTGCCCTTCCTCGTTCTCGACGACAGGGAGCGGATCGGCGACGCCTGGCGCGAGCGCTGGGACTCGCTTCGCCTGTTCACGCCCGCACGCTTCAACGGGCTGGACGGTATGAGGTTTCCCGCGCCGCCCGACCGCTTCCCGACGAAGGACGAGATGGCGGACTTCCTGGAAGGGTACGCTTCCCATTTCGATCTGCCGGTCAGGAGCGGCGAGCGCGTGGACCGACTGGCCCGGCGGGCGGGTCGCTTCGTCGTGACGACGGGCACGCACCGGTACGAGGCCGACAACGTCGTGGTCGCCATGTCCGGATATCAAGAGCCGTACGTGCCTGCGTTCGCGGCCGAGCTGGACCCGGACATCGTTCAGTTGCACTCGGCCGACTACCGGAGTCCGCGTCAGCTCCGCGAAGGTCCCGTGCTCCTCGTGGGTGCCGGAAACTCGGGCTCCGAGATCGCCATGGAGCTCGCTCCGAGGCACGAGGTGTGGCTCTCGGGGCGCAACACCGGATACATCCCCTTCCGCATCGACGGGCTCCTCGGGCGCCTGATCATGGTGCGGCTCGTGCTCCGCGTGCTCTTCCACCGCGTGCTCACCGTGGCCACGCCGATCGGGCGGAAGGCCCGCGCCAGGATCCTAGGGAAGGGTGGGCCGCTCATCCGGGTCCGGCCGAAGGATCTGGCACGAGCCGGGGTGCAGTGGGTGCCGAAGGCCGCCGGCGTGCGGGACGGAAAGCCCGTGCTTGAAGACGGCCGCGTGCTCGAGGTCGCGAACGTGGTGTGGTGCACGGGCTTCCGCCCCGGGTTCGAATGGATCGACCTGCCGATCCACGGCGAGCACGAGCCCACGCACGAGAGCGGGATCGTCGATCCGGTCCCCGGTCTCTATTTCGTCGGACTGCATTTCCTGCACTCGCTCTCTTCGGCGATGGTCCACGGCGTCGGTCGCGATGCCGAGCGCATCGTGAAGGCCGTCGCGGAGCGGCGGGTGGAGAGCACCCGGAACGCCCGCGCCGTCGAGGATCGGGGCGTCACCGGCCGATCACCCCAGCAACAGGAACAGCCCGTGCGCGAACACGCCGGCCGTTAGCCCTCCGACGAAATGCGTGGCAATGGCGACCGTGGTCAGCTCACGTTCCTTCAAGCCGTCCATCATGCCGACGTGGGTGCTGAGGAATCCGGCGTTGCAGATGCCGATGGCCGTGAGCACGGCGATCTCCTTCGGACCCACCACGCCTGTCTGGAGGAACTGCGGGATCATCCCGAGCGCGGCGCCGACCGATGCCCACGAGGTCACGGGAAAGGCGATGGCCCTGGGATCGGCGAAGCCGAAGAACGGCTTGATGAGGAAGGACAGCTTCGCGCCCACCCAGGGGAAGAACGCGATGCCCTCGTAGGCCGCTCCCGTGTAGCCCCCCTCCGGGACGCCGTAGGAGAGCATCATCACCAGGGTGCAGATGATGATGACCCCGGGCATGATGTCGAGTCCCATCTGCACGCCGTGGGCCCCGCCGTCGAGGAGTGACTGGAGGGTCCTCTGTGCGACGTTTCCCTCCCGCACCTCGCGGAACCGCAAAGTGTCGTAGCCCTCTTCCTCGGCGGAGAGCGCCATCGTCTCGGTGCCGTAGCGCCGCCGGCCGAACCAGCCCATGAAGCGTACGCTCACGACCCCGCCCAGGATGGCGCCTACGTTGCCGATCAGCACGGCCCACCCCAACGAGCGCCCCGGAGTGGACTGGGCCAACATGAACGTGGTCACGATCAGTCCCATTCCGAACACCGTGCCCAGGTTCACGAGCGTCGTGACCTGCCACCTGCGGAGGTATTTCAGGAATCCCTTGTCGAGTCCGAGCGGCATGATGGCCGGATTGTCGGACAGGTAACACGCCACCGCCCCGACCGAGGTGGCGCCCGGAAGTCCGAAGAGCGGCCCCATGAGCGGGGCGAGCACGCGGTTGGCGATGGCGACGATCCCGAACTCGGCGATGAGCGACGTGAACGCCGACATGATGATCAGGACGCCCATGAGGAACAGCACGGTGTTCAGGAGCAGATCGTGCGCCGTGGCCATCATCGTCTTGAACGTGAAGGCCACGCCCATCTTCCACGCGAACACTCCGAAGAGCGCACAGAGCAGCGCCAACGCGACGACGGTCTCGGTGGTGACGGCCGGAACGATCCGCCCTGGGCGGTCCGACTCCGCCACGTCTCGCTCGCCCTTCACGCCGAAGGTCATGGTCTCGCTCCCTGAAAGGCCCGCTCGGGTCGCCTGGCCTCGCGTGGAGCCTGCGGGCGTCGGCGACGGATCGCGCCATGATCGGGGCGAAGGTCGGAGCGCGCAATGATCGGGTCGCGAGGCGGAGCACGCCATCAGCCGTCGCAGGCGGAGCGCGCCGCGTGGGTGACGGGGCGGAGCGCCGAACGAGCCCGTGACGAAACCATTGTGCCGGGGTCGGTGCGTCCTTTAACCTGAAACTATCCTGCTCAGGGCAAACCACCGGCAACGGTGGGACGCAAAGCCAGGGGTCCGGTGCGTCGCCGGACGGCCCAGCCGCCAGGCTCGGAGGGCCGTCCTCCGACCCAGCGCCCGTCGCATGGATCGCGACGGGCGTTTTCAATCTGGCGGCAGGTGGCACGAGGCGCGGCTCTTGCAGCGTGAGAGCGGAAAACCTGGAGGAGATACGCTTGCTCTCGTTCGTGCTCGTCGTGTTGTGGGTATCGGTTGCCGGGTCCGCGTTGGTGGCGGGCCTGGACTACTACTTGTTGCCGTTGGACCAGCGGGCGTACTCCGACCTGGCTCCGATGTTCTCGCCCACGGGGCTCGTGGGCCACGGCTTCGGGATCGTCGGCACCGCGCTCATCGTCGTCGGCGTCGTCGGATACATGGCCCGCAAGCGTGTGTCGTTCCTCTCACGACTGGGCGCGCTCAAGCACTGGCTGCAGGTACACATCTTCCTTTGCACGCTGGGCCCTTTCCTCGTGCTGCTCCACACCACGTTCAAGTTCGGGGGCCTCGTCTCGATCGCGTTCTGGAGCATGGCGATCGTCGTGGCGAGCGGCGTATTCGGCCGCTACGTGTACGTTCGCATTCCGAAGACCATCAACGGGAACTTTCTCGGGCTGGAAGCCGTCAGGCAGCGGATCGGCGAGCTGACCGAGGCCATCGCTTCCCGGACCCGATTGCCGGCGGGCGAGCTGGAGGGGGTCCTGGTACCGGCCGGGGACCTGCCCAGCAGCTCGAGCCTGGTCACGGCCCTTTCACAGGCGATGCTCGACGACCTCCGACAGCGCAGGCATCTGCGTGGAGTGCGCAGGTATTTGCGCACCCGAAAGGTCCCGCGCGACTTGCATGCGCCCGTGTTGGGTCTCGCGCGTGAGCAGCGGCGGCTCCGCCAGCAGGCACTCTTCTTGCGACCCTTCCAGCGCATGTTCCGCTACTGGCACGTGGTCCACCTGCCGCTCGCGCTGGTGATGTTCGTGGTGCTCTGCGTCCACGTCACGGTGGCCGTTCTCTTCGGCTACACCTGGGTCTTCTGATGTCGGACCGATCCAACTCCCCGTCGCCCCGTGGCGCGCTCGTTCCCGCGGTCCTCTTGATCGCCGGCATGAGCGTGGCGGTGCTTCTCTTCGCCCGTGGACGAAGGCCGGCTCCGGAGCCGGGAACGCCCGACATGTCGAGCACGAGTGCGGGCGTCCGGGGCGATTCCGCCGCGGCGGCCGCGGCGCACCGGGCGGCGGGCGTGACCGACGCGAATGACGCGTCCAGGATCTTCGCCGAGCGTCGGAGTGCCCTGGCAGCGAGTCTCGCCCTCGAGCCGAACCGGCGCGATCTCGTGCTCCAGATGGCCCGGCTCCTGCACGACGGACATCGCACGCGAGACGCGATTCCGTACTACGAGAAGGCCCTCGAGATGGGGGACGGTGAAGCACAGGCCTACTACGACCTGGCGTCGGCGCACGCCGAGCTGGGCCAGTGGGGCCAGGCGGCCGACGTGCTCGATCGCCGTCTCGACCAGGACGGGAGCGATGCGGTCGCGCTGTACGATCTCGGGGCGGTGCGCGCCAACCAGGGACGAACGATGGACGCGCGCGTCCTGTTCGAGCGGGCGCGCTCCGCGACGTCGGACGGGGAGCTCCTCGCTCGGATCTCCGAGGCGCTCGCCCGTCTGAAGGGGGTGTGACGCAATGGCCGGACGGCTCTCGCTCGCCCGCGTCCTCGGCGGCATGCTCCTTCTCTTCGGTGCTCTGGCCCCCATCCCGGCGGCCTCCCAACTCATTTCCCCCGGTAAGCTCTCGTCCGTCCATTCGGACCTGGAGGGCATTCGCAACTGCACGCAGTGCCACGAGTTGCACAAGCCGGGGATCTCCGCCCGGCTCTGCCTCGCATGTCACGAGCCGCTCGCCCGTCGCATCGAGGCGAAGGCCGGATTCCACGGTGGGCTGCCGGATCCCGAAGCGTGCGCGAGGTGCCACAAGGAGCACTTCGGCGTCGACTTCGAGCTCGTTCGTCTCGACTCGGTGCGGTTCAACCATCGGCTGACGGGCTTCGCGCTCGAGGGCCGACACGCGGATGGCGAGTGCCGGGATTGTCACAAGCCGGCGCTCGTCACGGACAAGGAGGTGCGCACCTTCAAGGCCGAGCACGGAGCGCTGGATCGCACCTTCCTGGGCTTGCCGACGGAGTGCGCGTCCTGCCACGCAGACGATTCCCCCCACGGGGCCCAATTCAAGGGACGGGCGTGCACGAGCTGCCACGACGTGCGGGGATGGAAGGACGCACGGGAGTTCGATCATGCCAAGGCCCGCTTCCACCTCACGGGCAAGCACCGCGACCTGGAATGCTCGAAGTGCCACGCCGCGACCCCCCGGGCCGGCAGCGACGTGCCGTTCGTCCGCTACCGGCCGGTACGGTTCGCGCGCTGCAACGACTGCCACGAAGACCCCCACCACGGGTCCATGAAGGGGGCGTGCTCCTCGTGCCACCGGACGGGGGGGTGGGCGCAGGTGAACCGGGAGCGCGTGGCGTCCACGTTCGATCACGGCACCACGGGGTTCACGCTGGAGGGGAGCCACGCCGGCGCCGACTGCTCGTCCTGCCATGACGCACGGGCGGCGCAGAAGTTGGACGGGATCCGCATCCGCTTCGAGAAAGGGACCGCGAGCCATCCGTTCCCCCGACCGGAGTCCGCGAAGTGCCTCTCCTGCCACGAGGATCCGCACGGGGGGATCTTCTCGTCCGAGCCGGACGGAGGCGACTGCCGAGGATGCCATGGGCAGGACGAGTGGACGCCCGCGCGGTACGACGCGGCCCGGCACGACCGTGAGACCTCGTTCAAGCTCGAGGGCGCTCATCTGACCGTGGCTTGCCGTGACTGTCACACCGAGAAGAAGGAGAACGGCACGCCGGTCTTCAGGCTGAAGTCGTCTTCCTGTGTGGACTGTCACCAGCAGACCAATCCCCACGGTGATCAGTTCAAGGGCCGCTCCTGCGCCGACTGTCACACCGTGGAGACGTTCCACATCGCCCACTTCGACCACGACGCCACGCGTTTCCGCCTCGAGGGAGCGCACGCACGCGCCACCTGCGGGGAGTGCCACAAGAAGGAGACGAACGCGGCCGGAGTCACCATGGTCCGCTACCGACCCCTCGGCACCGAGTGCCGGGACTGCCACGGGGGTGCCTCTTGAACCATCGATCTCGAATCCGGCGCTCGAGGACTCGAGCGCGCACTTCCCGCCCCCGCCGGTGGGCGCGACCGGTGATATGGCTCGCCATGATCTGTCTGGGGGCCTTGGCATGGACCTCTCCGGCGGCCGGCCAGGAGAAGGTCGTGAGTCCCCACGGCCAGTTGCCGAAGGACCTGGACTGCTCGACGTGCCACACCGCGGAAGGCTGGAGGAAGCTCCGCACCCCTCTCGGCTTCGACCATTCCAGAAGCGGCTTCGTCCTGTCGGGCGTCCACGCTCGCACCGCGTGTGCCCAGTGCCATCTGGACCTGCGCTTCGACGGGCCGGCCATCGCTCAGAACGACTGCGGAAGCTGCCACGTCGACGTTCACGAGGGGCGCATGCTGCAGTCCTGCTCGGAGTGTCACACCACGAGCTCCTTCGACGACGTGGACGGAGAGCTCGTTCATGCGCGCACGTCGTTTCCGCTCACGGGAGCGCACAGGCAGGTGACGTGCGAGGCCTGTCACACGAACGACGAGGGCGGAGCGTTCACGGCGCTCCCGACCGATTGCGTCTCGTGCCACGAAGCGGACTACCAGAACGCGAAGACCGTCGATCACGTCGCGAACGGGTACCCGACCGACTGCACGCGCTGCCATACGACGATGGCCTGGGGCGACTCGCCCGCCTTCGACCACGCGAGCGTCTCCGGCGGGTTCGCGCTCGTCGGAGCCCATACGCGACTCCGTTGTGCGAGCTGCCACCAGGTGCCGGGAATGCAGCCTCTGTTCTCACCCGCATCCCAGGACGACTGCGTGGCCTGCCATCAGGCCGACTACGATCGACAGCATGGTGGATCCGCGTTCCCCACGACCTGCGTCTCGTGCCACAACGTGAACAGCTGGGGTGACGCCAACTTCGACCATGCCGCCACCGGCTTCCCGCTGGTCGGGGCGCATTCTTCCCTCGACTGCGCCACGTGCCATGCGGCGTCGCACAACCTCGCGTCGCTGCCGTCGGGTCCGGACGACTGCGTGGCCTGCCACCAGGCCGACTACGACGGCGTGCACGCAGGGTCGGGGATTCCGACCACGTGCTCCGCCTGCCACACGACGAGCTCGTGGGACGGGGCCACCGCGGACCACGCCGCGCTCTCGGGCGGCTTCACGCTCACGGGCCGCCACGCGACCGCGCAATGCACGGCTTGCCACGTCGTGCCCGGCTATTCGCTCAAGTTCTCGACCCCGTCGAGCGAGGACGACTGCGTCACGTGCCATCTCGCCGACTACAATCGGGCACACTCCGGGAACACTCGGACGACGTGCGCCGACTGTCACAACACGAGCCGCTGGGGAGACGAGCCGCAGCCCGTGGCGCTCCTCGGCCATCACATCGCGCTCGTCGGGAGACCTTGAGATGCGAGCGTCGTCCGTGGGTGGTCAAATCGCCGCCTTCCTGGTCGCGCTCCTGGCGCTCGCCACGCCGAGCGAGGCTCAGGAGCGCCCTCCGCGCATCACCGTGCGGGTGCGCCAGGTGGCCGGGAGCTCGGTCTACCTCGATGTCGGCACGAAGGACGGCCTGGCCGCCGGAGACACCCTGGCCGTGTTCCGTGACAGCACGGACAGGGCACCCGAGCGGCTCGTGGTGGTGGCGAGCTCGGAGAGCCGGTCGGTCCTGACCTTCGCGGGCGCTCCCTTTCCGCTGACGCGAGGCGCGAGCCTGACGCTCCAGCTCCTCCGCCGGCCGGGCGAAGCCGCCGCGATCCCCGCCGGCGAGACCTCGAAGGAGCGTACGGGCGAGATCTCGAAGGCGGTGGTCGAAGTCCCGCTCCCGCAGAGGGAACCGGCGGTCTCCACGCCCGGTCCGTCTCTCGGGGAGGGCGCCAGCACGCCGCGTCCGGGCCGCCCGGCCCACGGGCGGCTCACCTTCGGTTTCTCGGGTGTGCGGTCGTCGACCCAGTTCGGCGGCTCCGACCCCGTGAACGTGGATCGCACCTTCGCCACGCCCGCCATGGGCCTGGTGCTCACGGTCCCGGACGCCGTGGGACGTCTGCAGCTGCGCACGAACATGCGACTGGAGTATCGGTACTCGAATCAGGACATCATCCAGCCCTCGCTGGCAACCCGCGTGTATGCCGCGGCACTCGAAGGGGAGTTCGACCGGTTCAGGGTGGCCCTGGGGCGCTTCCACAGCCCCGTCGAGCCGTTCAGTGGCTTCTGGGATGGCGCCTTGCTGCGGGTCGGTAGGCCCGGCCTGGGGATCGGGGCGATCGCGGGCTTCGAGCCGGACCGATGGAATCAGAGCCCGTCCTCCTCGATTCCGAAGGCGACGCTCTTCGTCGACGGCCGTTCTCGCGGGGACGGATGGCTCTGGTCGGGCAACCTGTCGGCGCACGAGGTCCGTCCCCGGAACGGTGAGGCGCAGCACACCTTTTTCGGGGCGAGCCAGCGTCTGTCGACCGGAGCGCTCTACTTCAGCCAGGATCTGGAGGTCGACCGTGACCCGCTGAGCGGAAGCTGGAAGCTGTCGAGGCTGCTCGTACGCGGCTCGGTGCAGCTGGTGCGCGGATTGGACTTGAGGGGAGGCGTCGCCCGCGAGCAGCCCTGGATACCCGGGCTGACCGGCTCTCCCTTCGGATATCGGAGAGACAGGGCGAACGCGGGGCTGGCCTACCATGGGCCCGGTGGCTACCTGGCCGTGGATGCGTCCATGGGCAGGGACGTCAGCGGAGAGCGCACGTGGGGCGGCACCGGGATCTTCTCGTTGAGTCGCCTCCCGGGCATGCCCCGTGTGGGCTTGTCCGCCAGCGTGGCGCGCTGGAGCGGCGCATACGGAACGAGCGAGACCGCGGCGCCCACGCTCTCGTTCGACCTCGCCCCGGCCCGGCTGCGACTGGGCTACCGGATCAGCCGCAACGACTACCTCCGCGACAGGCTCACGACGCACGCGGGTGAGGCGGCCCTGGACCTGCCGTTCGCCTCCGAGTTCCGGCTGTCGGCCCGAGCCCGGATGCAGTTCGGCGGTTACCTGAGCAGTCAGTCGTTCGACCTGGGCCTTTCCCGTTCGTTCTGAGCCATGAGCTACGACACGCTGATCATCTGGGGGGCGGCTATGCTCCTCACCGCGCTGACGATGGGACCGATGCTCCTCAGGATGCGCCGGAAGGAGCAGCGCACGGAGGACGCCCAGCTCGAGGCGCTCCGATACGGGCTCCACGAGCCGGTCTCGCTTCATCCGTTCGTGGACCCGGACCGGTGCATCGGAACCGGCGGGTGCGTCACGATCTGTCCCGAGGGCGTGCTCGGCATCGAGGTCGGCCAGGCGGTCGCCGTCAAGCCCGCCCGCTGCATCGGCCACGGCCTGTGCGAGCGCGTCTGTCCCATGGAGGCGATCCAGCTCGTGTTCGGCACCGAGAAGCGGGGGGTGGATCTGCCTCGGGTGCGTGAGGACTTCGAGACCAACGTTCCCGGCCTGTACATCGTCGGGGAGCTCGGTGGGATGGGCCTGGTGGCGAACGCATTCGAGCAGGGCCGGCAGTGCGTCGAGGGGATCGCGGCCAAGGCCAGGGGAAACGGCGACGGAAACGGGGTGCTCGACCTGGTGATCGTGGGGTGCGGGCCCGCGGGGCTGTCCGCCTCGCTCACGGCGCTGCACGAGGGCCTGCGGTTCGTCACCGTCGAGAAGGAGGACCTCGGCGGCACGGTGCGGCACTATCCGCGCAAGAAGCTGGTCATGACCCGTCCGGTGGAGATTCCCGGCTACGGGAAGTTCACCAAGCGCCAGCTCGAGAAGGAGGCCCTGATCGATATCTGGGAGGACGTCGTCGACTCGGTCGGTCTCCAGGTCAACACGCGCGAGACGGTCAAGTCGGTGCAGCGCGAAGGAGAGCATCGCTTCACGGTGACGACCGACCAGGGCGTATACCATGCGCACCGCGTGGTCCTGGCCATCGGGCGAAGGGGCGTGCCGAGAAAGCTGAACGTGCCCGGAGAGGACCAGGCGACCAACGTCTCGTATTCCCTGCGTGAGCCCGAGGCGTACACGGGCGACCGGATCCTGGTCGTGGGCGGAGGCGACTCGGCCGTCGAGGCGGCGCTCGCGCTCTCGGAGCAGGACGGCAACGAGGTTCGGATGTCCTACCGGCGGACGTCCTTCTCACGAATCAAGCCCGCCAACCACAAGCGCATCGAGGCGGCCATGACGGCCGGACGGCTCGCGGTGCTGTGGGAGACCCAGCCGACCGAGATCCATGGAGCCCGGGTCCTGCTGTCCCATCCGAGCCACGACTCGCTCGAGGTCCCCGCCGACCAGGTGTTCGTGTTCATCGGTGGGGAGCTTCCCACCGGCTTCCTCCGCGCGTGCGGGGTGGAGATCGAGACACACTTCGGGGCGCCCACCTGAAGTGACGCCGGGGCCGCGTTCCGTGTCGCCGGAGGCACCGGGAGGTGCGTTCCTCGACGTCCCGAGACGCCAGCGCATCCGGGCCTACGGCGCTCGAATAGCTTGCGTCTAACTATATTGTTGGTCATGATAGTTCCCAGGCTACGAACCAGGGGTAACGCACATGACCAGCCGGCCCGATCCAGAGACGTTCCTGCCGCTCACCGCTCCGGAGTACCACGTGCTGCTCGCGCTCGGGCGCGATGCCCGCCACGGCTACGGGATGATGCGGGCGCTCGAGGAGCGTACGGGAGGGGCGGACGTCCTGCTGCCGGGAACGCTGTACACGACGCTCGCGCGGATGGTGGGAAGTGGCCTGCTCGAGGAGCTCGATCGCCCGCCCGACCCGGACGTGGATGCCCGGCGACGCTATTACCGGGCGACGCCGCTGGGACTCGAGGTGGCGAAGTCGGAGTCGGCGCGCCTGGCCCGCCTGCTGCGTGTCGCCCGAGCTGCTGATCTGGCGCCCGGCACACCATGATCGATCCGGCCCGCGGTTGGCTCGTCGGGCTCGTGCGGGTGGGACTCCTGCTGCACCCGAGCGATCTGCGTGCCCGCTACGGAGACGAGATGGCGGAGGCGGTGCGGCGGCGCTACGACGACCTGCGGGAGCGAGGGCGGGGCGGGGCGGCGCGGTTCGCGCTGACGGCGTTCCTGGACGTGGCACGGTCGGGGCTCGCCGAACGGTGGAAGCGCAGGAGAGACAAAGGGGGGGCGATGGGTGCGGGTGAATGGTGGACGGACGTGCGCGTGGCGACGCGCGCCTTGAGGAAAGCGCCCGGCTTCACGCTCGCGTCGGTGCTCGTGCTCGCGCTGGGGATCGGCGCCAACGCGGCCGTCTTCTCGGCCATGCGGGCTACCCTGCTCTCCCCGCCGCCGTTTCCGAACGCCGATCGGCTCGTCTTCCTGGATCTGACCGATTCATCGACCACCCGGTCCGGCATGCCGCGCGCTTTCCTCTGGTCGTACCCGAAGTACCAGGCCCTGGCCGGCATGAAGGACGTGCCGATCGAGGCCTCCGCGGCGTACGCGAGCCGCTCGGTCACGTTCTTGGGAAGCGGCGAGGCGGAGTACGTCCCCGGAGAGTTCGTGAGCCCGGACTACCTGAGGGTTCTCGGGCTCGATCCGTCCCTGGGCCGCGATTTCAGGGCGTCGGACGCCGCCGCCGGCTCGGACCTGGTCGTCATGCTCGGCTACGGCCTCTGGAAGGAGCGATACGGGGGTGACCGGCAGGTGATCGGCCGCTCCGTGATCCTCAACGGCCGCTCGGTGACGGTGGTGGGCGTGGGGCCCCCGGGGTTCGAGGGGCTCAGCGGGCAGGCTCGATTCTGGCTCCCGGTCCCTACGGGTGCGACCCTGCTCGGAGTCCACTTCCTGGTCGACGGTGCCCAGGCACACTGGCTCCGTGTCGTCGCGCGAATGCGCCCGGGCGTGAGCCCGATGGCGATGGACCGGCTCATGCGGTCCGTGGGGCGCAGGGTGGAGGAGACCTATCCGGACTCCGATCCATCCGTGGTGCGGGGAGGCATGGCCGAGAGCATGGCTTCGGCGCTCGTGAACCCGCAGGCGCGCCGGGCGCTCGTCATCCTCGGAGCAGCGGCCCTGCTCCTCCTGCTGGTGGCTTGCGCGAACCTCGCGGGGCTCCTGGCGACGCGAGCGAGCGATCGCGCCCGGGAAGCGGCGGTCAGAGTCGCCCTGGGCGCGGGGCGGTGGCGGGTGGCTCGCGGCTTCCTGGCCGAAGCGCTCCTGCTCGCCCTGGCGGGAGGCGCGCTCGCGATCGGTGTGGCCGCGTACGGCGTACAGGGCCTCGCGGCGCTCTGGCCTCGGCAGTTCGTGGATGCGAGCTGGAACGTTCGAGCCGTGCCGGTCGGCTCGGTGGGCGTGGACTGGTCGGTGCTCACCTTCGCAGGTGCGGTGGCGGTTGTGGTGGGTCTCGTCTTCGGGGTCGCGCCCGCCCTCGCGGCCGGAAAGGCGGACCCGGCACGACAACTCAACGGAGCGTCGATTCCCGGGAAGGGCAGCCGCGGACGCCTCGGCGTCCGCGGCCTCCTGGTCTCCGGAGAGATCGCGCTTGCGCTCATTCTGCTCGTGGGCGCCGGGCTTCTCCTGCGGTCCCTCTCGGCGCTCCAGCACGTGGATCGAGGATACCGACCAGGCAATCTCGTGGCCTTCGAGTACTCGATTCCGAGGGGCAGTCCGTTGGCCCACGGCGAGGCCGCATTCATCGACCGGTATCTGGAAAGACTCGACGCGTTGCCGGACGTGGAGTCGGCGGCGCTGGCATGCCAGCCTCCGGTGGCCGGCCGGCACTGCATGATCACGGAGGTTCGACGGGCGGGCGCCCACCGCTGGAGCCAGGGGTCCCGTCCCCCGATCGGCGTCAACTACGTCAGCGACGGGTACTTTCGGACGCTGGGCGTGCCTGTGCTGTCGGGACGCACGTTCGACACCGAGGACCAGGCGGATTCGCGCGCCGTGGTCGTGCTCAGCGAGTCGGCGGTCCGAAGACTGTTTCCGGAGGGGCACCCGCTGGGGAAGCCCGTGGCGATGGGCACTGATTTGACCGCGGACGAGGGGGAGACGGCGGAGGTCATCGGCGTCGTCGGCGACGTGCTCTACGACCGACCCGAACGAGGGGTGATGCCGGAAGCCTACATCTCCCATAGGCAGGACGAAGGGAGCAGCACGATCATCATGCGTACACGCGGCGAGCCGCTCGGCGCGATCCCGGGCGCTCGGGCCGCTTTGGCCCAGCTGGCGCCCGACGTCCCCGTCCACAGGGTCCGGACCGTGCGGGACCTCGAAGCCTCGGTCTCCGCCGACACCCGGGTGCTCGGGATCCTCCTGGTGACGTTCGCCGCACTGGCCCTTCTCCTGGCCTGTACCGGCGTGTGGGCGGTCGTGGCGTTGGCGGTGGCCCGGCGCACCAGAGAGATCGGACTCCGCATGGCCCTCGGGGCCGAGCCGTCCCGGGTCGTGGGGCTCGTCGTGGGCAGGGGCGTCGCCCTGGCCGCCGTGGGGCTCGTGATCGGTGGCCTCGGCGCCTGGCTCGCCACCCGACTGCTGCGGAGCGTGCTCTTCGGCGTCGGGCCGAGCGACCCGATCGCGTTCACGGCCGCGGCTGCCTTGCTCTTCGGGGTGGCGTGCGCGGCCGCCTGGCTTCCGGCTCGCCGTGCAACACGAGTCCAGCCGATGGACGCGCTGCGAGCGGAGTGACCCGGGTGCGCCGGCGGGAGCCGTGTCCCGTCCACACCGTAGCGGCGCTGCCCGGGATCCTCCTATCCGGACACCCGCCCGATGCGGAAGTGCAGCGGCCAACGGATCCTGCGTGGCGCGTCGGGCCGGCCCCACGCCGCCCGCAGCTCGTCGCCGACCTCGTCGACCGGGTCTCGTCCGTGATGCTCCCTGTAGCGCCGTGAAGCGGACCAGCTCGACATGAACCCCATCAGGTCGTGGAGCGTCCAATCCGCCTCCATCGTGAACGCGGGAGGCTCGATCTCGTCGAACGGGAACGGCAACGTCCGGTAGTGCTCCTCCAGGTGCCGAATCTCCGCCGGCCAGAATCCACGGAGCGTCTCGTAGTAGAATCGCTCCACGGCCCGATCCACGTCCTTTCCGAGGGAATGCGGGAAGTGGTAGGTCCACACGGCCAGGACCCCGCCTGGCTTCGCGACCCGCCGGATCTCCGCGTAGAAACGATCGAAGTCGAACCAGTGGGCCGCCGTGCCGACCGTCACCAGGTCCACGCTTCCGTCGTCGAACGAGGTGGCTTCGGCGGGCTCCACCCGGTACGCGATGCGCTCGTGCCGGAACGCGTGGCGGATCTGCTCGGCGCTCGCGTCCGTGGCGACCACGCTCGAGAACCGCTCGGCCAACGCCAGCGCCGCCTGTCCGTTCCCGGTGCCGCAGTCCCAGGCCAGATCCCGCGCCGGACCGAGCGAGGCCAGGTAGTCGAACATCGATCCCGAATAGCGTGGTCGGAGCTCGGCGTACTCCCGCGCGTGGCCCGAGAAGTGGTCGGCAAACGACGAACCGGAGTCTCTCGCTCCCATCGGCACCGCCTCCCTCGACGTGAGAGTCGCGAAGCGCGAGCGCGGCTCCCGGCCTCGCGCAGAGCTCCGCTGGATCAGCTCACCGGCTCACCGGCCCGGACACGCGCCTTCAGCTCCTCCCGACATTCCGGCGGAACGAGGATCAGGACCTCGTCGTCCGCCTCCATGACGGTGTTCGGATGCGGGAGAATCAGATGCTCGGCACGCAGCAAGGCCACGACCTCCCAGTCGACGTCGTCGCGCATGAACCCGCCCTCCTTGACCGGTTTCCCCACCCAGGGGCTGTTTGGGGGCAGCGTCTCGATCAGGAGCTGCTTTCCGTCGGGGAGATCCACGGGGATCCCCGACTCGAGCAGGGAGAACAGGTTGAGGTGCCCGAGCGTCTCGGCGTCGAAGAGGCGTCGCTCGCCCAGCATCTTGATCGCCGTTCTCAGGTGCTCCATCCGGTGGGCGGGCGAGTCGGCCGGCCTCGGAACCTGGGCCTCGTAGAGGCTTCCGTATTTCGCGTTGGCGGTGAGCTGCCGCTGGACGAGGAAGGCGAGCATGACGGCCAACGCGGCAGGGGCCAGGAGGCTGTAGCCCCCGGTCATCTCCGTGACCATGAGCAGGGTGGCGATCGGGATCCGCGCCGCGCTCCCGAAGACGGCGGCCATGCCGATGACGGCGAAGGCCGCCGGAGGCTGGCCGACCAGCTGGGCCAGGAAGCTGCCGACCATCGCGCCCACGAACAGGCTGGGAGCGAACACGCCGCCCGATCCGCCGGACGACACGGTCAACGCGAAGGCCAGCATCTTCGCGAAGACGAGGAGGCCCAGGATCGTGAGCGCGAGGTTGCCGTCGATCGCTTCCTGGATCCAGCCGTAGCCACCGCCCAGCACCTGCGGCAGCGCGAGGGCCAGGAGCCCCACGCCCAGTCCGCCGATGGCCGGCTTGACGTGCGGGGGGATCGGAATCGCCTTGAAGGCGTCACGCACACCGTAGAAGACGGTCGGGAGCAGCGCGCCCACCACCCCGCTGCCGAGCCCCAGCACGATGAACCAGCCGTACCCCGCCATGCTCCCCGCCGTCAGGCCGGCCGGTACCTGGAAGAGTGGCTGCCAGCCCACGAAGAGGCCGTTGACGGCGTAGGCGATGATCGAGCCGATCATCGTGTAGATGAGGGCACCGGCCTCGAACTGCATCTCGCCGTAGAGGACCTCCACGGCGAAGATGGCCGTGCCGATTGGCGACCTGAAGATCGCCGAGAGGCCCGCCGCCATCCCGATCAGCACCAGAAGCCGCTTCTCCGCGTCGGAACGGTGCGTCAAGGAAGCATAGATCGAGCCTACGCCGGCGCTGAACAAAGCGGTCGGCCCCTCGCGTCCCGCCGAGCCGCCCGAGCCGATCGTGATGGCGGACGCGACGATCTTGAGCGGCGTCACGCGCGGCCGGATGAACCCGTTGTCCCGGTGGAACGAGCGGACCGCGGTGTCGGTGCCGTGCCCTTCGGCTTCGGGCGCGATGCTGTAGACCAGCACCCCGGAGATCAGACCCCCCAGCGTCGTGGCGACCGGCACCAGCCAGAGCCAATGAGCGCCGATGATCTGCCTGAGCGTGCCGCCGCCCGAAGGCAGATCGGGAGGCACGTAGCCGGCCAGGTGCGTGAGGAAGAGGTCCTGCGACAGATGGAGGAGCCAAACGAAGATCTGGGCCGCGAGCGCCCCCACGACCCCCAGGACGATGGTGTCGACCAGCAGGACGTGCTGTCGGCGCATCATGACGCTCCGCCCGGGGCTATCGGCCATCACCACTCCGCGGCGAGCCCGGGGCGCTCGTGCCGAAACGTTCCTTCTGGATCAGGTAGGGCACGCCCTTCGTGATCCAGTCGCCGGCCGGCTCCCCCTTCAGGTAGTGGTTGAACCACTCGAGGATGCGTCGGTGGTAGTCGATCTCGTCGGCCTTGTCCGTGAGCCCGTGGTTCTGGCCGAGATACACGAGCAACACCAGGTTCTTCCGTGCGCGTCGCGCCGCGTTGTACATCTCGACCGCCTGGTTGAAGTCGACGGCCCCGTCCTGCGTGCCGTCTTCGACCAGGAGCGGCGTCTTGAGGTTCTCGATGTGGAAGACGGGAGAGTTGGCCTGGTAGGCCCCCACGTCCTTCCAGAACGGCACGCCCATCCTCCCCTGGCTGATCTCGAAGATGCGCGCGTCGGTACCTCCCGAGTTCCAGTACATCGAGAGATACATGCTGAAGAGGTCGGTGAGCGGAGCGCCCGCGACGGCCGCCGCGAAGATGTCCGTCTGGGTCACGGTGAACGCGGTCTGGTAGCCTCCCCAGGAGTGTCCCACCAGCCCGACCCGCTTCGGATCCACGTGGCCGCGCGCCACGACAGACTTCACCGCCGGCACGATCGCGTCCACCGCCGAGAGCCCGGGGCTGCGCTTCAGCGGGTACACGATATCGGGCTGGAAGACGAAGTAGCCCTCCTGGTTGAAGACTGTCCAGTCGTAGTAGTTCCGCTCGGAAGGCGGCAGATACTGGTGCACCGCCGGCGAGCGGATCTCGTAGATGTAGACGATCATCGGATAGGTCTTCGTCGAGTCGTAGTTCGCCGGATAGAAGAGCGCTCCCTGGAGCCGTCGACCCTGGGCGTTGTGATACTCGACGAGCTCGGAGCGACCCCAGGCGTAGTCCTTCTGGAACGGGTTCGTGTGGGTCACCTGCTGCGCGTGCGCGAGCCCGGGGCCGCCGACGAAGTAGTCCGGGGAGTCGTCGTAGTCCTGGACCACGTAGGCGTAGACGTCCGTGCTGTCGGCCTTCATCAGACGGGAGACGTCCTTGGGCTCCCAGACGAGCCGGCGCGTGCGATCCCGGTCCAGGAGCGTGTACCCGTACTCCTTGGTCCACTCGCCGTAGGTCGAGAGGTAGATCGGCTTCGCCGGATCGAACGCGTCCTGATCGGGATCGAGGCGCACGACCCGGTAGCGCACGCTGTCCTCGGCGCCGCGCGTAAGCCTCGCGGCACCGGATCCGTCCGGTCCGACGCGCCACACGTCGTACTTGTCGTAGAGGAGCACGCCCCGGTCGTCCTTCATCCAGCCGCCGCTTCCCCACGGCGGCTTCTCCACGATCGGATGGTCGTCCTCGTTGTCCACGAACGAGGGGCCCAGCCCCTTCGTGAGGTCCACCGCCCGCCCCTTCCTCACGTCGTAGCTCCAGTAGTCGACGCTGTCGACCCAGAGGACGTAGCGTCCGCCGGGGCTCACACCGCTGAAGTACTGGACGTCGGTCGCGGCCTTCGTGCGCCCACCGGTCTCGGGGTCCACGACGTAGAGGTCCGTCTCGTTGGGCCCGAACATCCGATCCTGACGATACGGCTTGCCGTCCATCACCACGACGGTGCCGCCGTGGGCGTCGAGCACGGCGGTCTCGTCCGGACCGTCCGTGAGTCGGGCGAACCGATCGCCGTCGAGCGTCCACGCGGCCAGGTCGCTGCGTCGCTCGTCCCTCTGAGCGCTCACCTTCTGGGCCGGGATGACGTCCACGTCCTTCGAATGCCAGATCTCCAGGCCCGGCTTGGTGGTGTCGGCCTCGGCGGCCGAGCGGCCGGCACCCCCCGCACGGTCGCGATCGGCCCGCGTGCTGTCGGCCTTCGCGGAGTCCGGCGCCGCGGTGTCGGGCTTCTCCGCCTTCTTCTCCTCCTTCGCCTTGCGCTCCTTGATCCCGAAGAAGATGCGGGCGCCGTCATCGGACCAGCGCGGGTCGCGCGTGGCGACGATGCGCATCGAGTCGGGGAACGCATCCTCGAGCGACGGGTGGAACGCCGTCGGGGGGCCTTCGCGTCGGCCCACGTCCCGCCACGCGAGAATGATGTGCGTGGTGTCGCTCCAGCCCGAATCCTTCACGGCGGCGAGCGCCGCGAGGTCGTCCGCTTTCTTCCGCCACGACAGGCCCTGGTAGCTCGGGGCGCCCGAGGCGAGCGGCCTGAGCGTCGATCGCTCGGGAAGGTACAGCTGCACGCCGGCCCCCACTCCGTCCTGCCCCGAGACCACGAATGCGAGCCGCGCGCCGAGATCCGACCACGCGAAGTGGGTGACGCTGCCGAAATGTGTGTCCTGGCCGGTCGCGAGCTCTCGAACCAGGAGGTCGGAGCCACCTCCGTTGGATCCCTTGGGCGCATACCGCTCGAAGGCCAGGTACCGCCCGTCGCCGCTGAAGGCGAAGGACGAAACCGCCGGGATCAGCGTGGTGTCTCCGCGGGCCAGATCGAGCAGACCGAGCGAGAGCTGCACGGGCTTCTTCTCCTTCTCGAGCCTCTCGCGTGTCTTCTCCGAGACGCCGATGGAATACGCCGCCCACTTCCCGTCCTTGGAGAAGGACGCCCGCTGACCGTTCTCGATCACCACCACCGAGTCGCTGCCGACCCTGTGGAGGCGGAGCACCAGGTCCCCGTCGACCCGGCGGATCGAGGCGGCGAGCCAGTCCCCGTTCGGTGACAACGTGCCCACGCCCAGTGACTCCCACTGGCCATAGTCGGACGGGGGAACCGTGGGCTTCGACTCCTGCGCGAGCAGTCGGGTCGAGCCGTGGAGCGAGGCCGTGGCGGCGAAGACGATGGCGAATCGAAGGAACCGGTCACGAAGACGAGCCATGGTGGGCACCCGGACGGTGGATCGAGAAGGATGAGCAGGGCTCCGCAGAAGATTGGGTACGGGGGGCGGCGGGGCAATGCGAGTGCGGCCGAGGCGTCGCGACGCCCCGGGGCCGGATGCACCGGCGGGCGGATGGCCGAGGTATTTCGGAGACAACCACACTAGATTGAAGAACCTGCCCCCGGCGGTCGGCCGGTCCAGTCTCCTCAGGATGAGAGGGGCAGTCATGGGTGGAACCATCGACGAGTTGATGCGCCGGAGGGTCCCCCACGTCCTCGGGCTGTACCTCGCCGCGGGTTGGGGCATCCTCGAGTTCACGGACTGGGCGATGCTCCGCTTCGAGATCCGGGCGCCCGTCGACACGGCGCTCTTCCTCGTGGGTTGCCTGATGCTGCCGCTCGTCGCCTGGCTCGCATGGCGCCTCGGGGGACGGGCGGCGCTTCCCGGCTTCGAAGCACCTCCCCGATCGGTTGCCGTGCTCCCCTTCGCCACGGCCGGTGGTGATGCCGATACGGAGTTCCTCGGATTCGGTCTCGCGGACCAGATCCTCTCGGACCTCGCGCGGGTCGGAGACCTGCACGTGGTGGCGCGAACGTCCTCGTTCGCGTTCAAGGGCACCTCGACCGACGTGCGCACGATCGGCCGGAAGCTGAGCGTGCGCGCGGTGCTCGAAGGGAGCATCCAGAGGCTGGGTGATCGCCTCCGCGTCACGACGCAGCTCATCAACACCGAGGACGGCTACCACCTCTGGTCCGAGCGATACGACCGGACCATGGAGGATGTGTTCCAGATCCAGGACGAGATCTCCTCGAACGTGGCCCGTGTGCTCAAGGCGGTTCTCCGGGACGAAGAGCGTCGAGCCATGGCGAAGGTCTACACGAGCAACATCGAGGCGTACGAGTTCTACCTGCGGGGAAGGAGCTTCTTCCTGCAGACACGGCGCCGCAGCCTACAGTTCGCCCGGGAGATGTTCCAGCGCGCCATTCGCCTCGACGCCGGCTTCGCGCTCGCCTACGCCGGGGTGGCCGAGGCCGCCTCGCTGTTGGCCCTGTACTACCCGGCCGCCCGGGCCGACCTGAGCGAGGCACTCGACGCGAGTCGGCGGGCCCTGGAGCTGGATCCGGATCTGGCCGAGGCCCATTCGGCCCATGGGGCGGTCCTGTATGCCCTCGGAGACCTCGTCGGTGCGGAGGCGGCGTTCCGCCGAGCGGTCGATCTGGACCCGCGTCTTTTCGAGGCGCGCTACTTCCATGCTCGGGCGTGCTTCCAGCAGGGGCGCTTCCAGGAGGCGGCGGAGCTGTTCCGCAAGGCGACCGCGTTGCGGCAGGACTATTCCGCGTCGTTCTTCGCCGCACAGTCGCTCGAGGCGGCCCACGAGCACGGCCCCGCCGGCGAAGCCTACGAGGAAGCGCTGCGGGTGGTGGAGCGACACATGGAGCTGAACCCCGACGATCCACGGGCCGCGACCATGCGAGCGGTCGCCTTGAGTCGATTGGGCCGCGGCGACGAGGGTCTCTACTGGGCGGACCGGGCGCTCACCATGGATCCCGAAGACGCGGGCGTGCGCTACAACGTCGCGTGCCTATTCGCCGTCGCGGGCAACACCGACCGTGCGCTCGAATGCCTGGAGGACGCGGTGGCGGTCGGCTTCGGCAACAGGAGTTGGCTCGAGCGTGACCCGGACCTGGACAACGTCCGGGGCGAGCCCCGCTTCGAGGCGCTTCTGGAGCTGACGTCGGCGATGGGCGCTTCGGAAGCGCACGGAGCTTCCGAAACCTGAGCTGTTCGGGGAGCCTCGTCCACCGCATCACCGGCCCATGCGAGATCTTCTCTTCCCGCTCTTCCCGCGGGATGCGGCGCGCCTGAAGATGCCGTGCCGGTCTTGCTCGAAATGGTAGACTTTGGCGACCTCGACCTCGAACGTCTCGAACAGACGCAGGGAGTGCAGACCCACGGCGATCAGGGCACCGGCGGCCGGGCCGACCCAATAGACCCACCAGCCGCCCCAACTGCCGGATACGACCGCCGGCCCGAGCGTGCGCGCAGGGTTGGTGCTCGTCCCCGAGACGGGAGCTTCGGCGAACACCATGAGCGCGTAGAGGAACGGAAAGAGCAAAGGGGTGAAGCGCCGCAGTCGCCGATGGCCGACGAACACGAAGAGCAGGAACACGAGCGCGAAGGTGGTCGCGGCTTCTCCGAGCAACGCCGCCCAAGCGGAGTAGCCTCCCCCCGGGACGGTGGCGCCGTAGTCGATCGAGCGGCCCGTTCCTCCCCACAGGAGCAGGGGTAGCGCCCCGACCACGCCTCCGATGACCTGGGCGAGCACGTAGCCGAGTGCCTGGGTCGAGCCCATCTTCCCGCGCACCCGGAACGCGAGCGTCACCACGGGATTGATGTGCGCTCCGCTCTCCTTGCCGATCGCGGAGACGGCGATCAAGGCGCCGGTCGAGCCGAACAAGAACCCCGTCAGGGCTCTTCGAAGTCCCGCATCGGGCACGAGGTGGGGAACCGGGCTCCCCACACCGAAGTCCAGGATCACGAGCGAGACCCCGACTCCGACCAGGAGCGCGGTGCCGAGGAACTCCGCGGCGAGCAGCGTCCAGGGGACCTTCACGAGAGCGTCTCCATCACTTCCTCGCCGGTGATCTCCTCCTTCTTCAGGAGCAGGTCCGCGACGCGATCGAGGGCCTCCCGGTGGCTGGTGAGGACGTCCTCCGCCCGCTTCGAGGCTTCTTCCAGAATGCGTCGGATCTCGTCGTCCACCTTGCGAGCCGTATCCTCGCTGTGGTCCCGCCGTTGGGCGATCTCCTCTCCGAGGAAGACCTGCGTGCCCGAGGACGAGGAGGCGAAGGGGCCGATCTCCGGGCTCATGCCCCAGTGGAGGACCATGCGGCGCGCCAGGGCGGTCGCCTTCTCCAGGTCGTCTTCCGCGCCGCTGGTGGCGGTGTGGAAGACGACGGATTCGGCCACTCGTCCGCCCAGGGTCACGGCGAGACGGTCCATGAGGTCCTCGCGGCTCCACAGATAGCGCTCCCGAACCGGGAGCTGATGCGTGCTTCCCATGCTTCGGCCGCGTGGAATGATGGTGACCTTGTGCACCGGATCCGTGTTGGGCAGAGCCGCCGCGACGAGCGCATGTCCGCCTTCGTGGTAGGCCAGGAGGTGCAGCTCCTCGTCGGTCAGGGCGAGGCCCTCGCGCTTGAGGCCCATCAGCACGCGGTCCCGCGCGGCCTCCACATCCTCCGCCGTGATGCTCTCCTGGTCGTTCCGGGCTGCCCTCAGGGCGGCTTCGTTGAGGAGGTTCTTCAGGTCCGCGCCGCTGAAGCCCGGCGTGCCCCGGGCGACGGGCTCGAGATCGAGCGTGGGATCGAGGGGCATCTTGCGTCCATGGAGTCGGAGGATCTCCAACCGCTCCGAGGTGGAGGGGAGGTCCACGGTGATCCTACGATCGAATCGGCCGGGGCGCAGGAGCGCGGGATCGAGGATGTCCGGACGGTTGGTGGCGGCCATGACGATCACGTTGTGCGTCGGCTCGAAGCCGTCCAGCTCCGAAAGGAGCTGATTGAGGGTCTGCTCGCGCTCGTCGTTGCCGCCGCCCAGGCCGGCGCCGCGGTGACGCCCGATCGAATCGAGCTCATCGATGAAGATGATGCTGGGCGAGGCCTCCTTGGCTTGCTCGAAGAGGTCGCGCACCCGCTTGGCGCCCACCCCGACGAACATCTCCATGAAGTCGGAGCCCGTGATGATGAAGAACGACGTGTCCGCCTCTCCGGCCACGGCCCGGGCCAGCAGCGTCTTTCCGGTCCCGGGAGGGCCGACCAGCAGGACCCCTTTGGGCACCTCCGCGCCGAGTCGATGGAACCGCCCGGGATCCTTGAGGAACTCGACGATCTCGGTGAGCTCCCGCTTGGCACCGGCCGCGCCACCCACGTCGTCGAACGTCGTCGCCGAATCTTCCTTCTCGTACCGCCGAGCCCCGCTACGCCCGATCGAGAAGAAGGACCGTGCGGTCTGCTGGGATCGGCGCATGGTGAACAGGAAGAACGCGCCGATCAGGACCAGCGGCAGGAGGCTGAAGAGCAGGAGGCTGAGCCAGGAGTTGCTCTGTTGCGGCTGGGTCGTGACTTCCACGTCCTTCGACTGCAGCAGGCTCAGGAGACCGGGGTCGCCGAAGGAAGGCACGTAGGTGACGAAGTCCGTCACCTGGACCGTGTCGCCGGACGCGACGCGCCGGATGGGGTGCATCAAGACGCCGCGGACGCGGGGGCCCTGGACGGTGACGGAGACGACGTTCCCGGTAGCGACCTGCCGGCGAAAGGAGGAGTACGGAAGCGGCGTGTTCTCCGATTGGGAGCCCACGAACTGCTGGGTGAGCAGGAAGACCGTCAGAGCGATGAAGCCCCAGAAGAACCACTGCAGGCATCCGCCACGCGGGTCGATCCTCTGGGGGGGGCCGTTCTTCCCGGCACTCCTCTTCGGGCCCGAGTCGCCCGTCTTCGGCCCAGGGCCGTCCGGCGGCACTCTAGCCACGAGGCCGCTCCCGCTCGACCTCGCGGGGGTCCTTGTCGCGTCGCAACCCGAGGAAGCGCGGATGCCGCAGCTTGCCCGATCCCGTCCACTCCGTGAACCCGAAGCGGCCGACCAGTGCCGGGGTCACCCAGTGCGCGTCCTGCTTGGGAAGACTGCGCGCGTCACCGGCCGAAAAGGGCGGGGTCTTCCGCTCCTTGGCCCGCAGACGTCGAGACAGACGACGCAGGGTGGGCTCGTCGAAGCCCGTGCCGACCTTCCCGGCATAACGGAGCTCGCCGTCCTCGAAGTATCCCACCAGCAGGGCGCCGAAGCCCCTCCGGTTCCCTCGGGGCTCGGTGAAGCCACCGATGACCAGCTCCTGACGATTCGCGCACTTCAGCTTCAGCCAGTCCGAGGAGCGCGAGGGTCGGTAGGGGGACGACGCTCGCTTGGCCATGATCCCTTCCCATCCTTTCCGGCACGCCTCGTGGTGGAACGCCTCTCCGTCTCCGTTCCGGTGCGGGGTGAAGCGGACGGGACCCGAGAAGGTGATAGCCTCGGCCAGGAGATGCTTGCGTGTACGCAGCGGGAGATTGGCGAGCGCATAGCCGCCCACGTGGAGGAAATCGAAAGCGTAGTAATAGATGCCTACGTCGCTCTCTCGTGCTTCCCGTGCGTCGTGGATCCGAATGCGCTCCTGCAGTCGAGAGAAGCTCGTGATCGAATCTTCGAACGCGACGATCTCCCCGTCGATGACGAAGGGGGGCACGGGTCGACCGCGTGAGCCGGGGCCGTCCACGGATCCCGCGCTCCAGGCCTCGCGCAGTGCGTCGGGGATCTCGGGATAGGAATCCGTGACGTCCTTGCCGTTCCGCGACGAGAGTCGCAACCGTCGCCCGTCGAACACGGCCAGCACGCGCTCGCCGTCCAGCTTTCGCTCGAAGACCCAATCGGGATCCGAGAACGGCTCGGGTGCCACCGTCGCGAGCATCGGCTTCGGCTCGGTCGGGACGGATTCGAGCTTCAGTCGTCCATGCTCTTCCTTGGAGAGCGCTCGAAGCAACGCGATCATGTTCACTCCTTTGTCCTCGCCTCCTCGCGCGTATCGAGCCCCACCCTCGCCTGGTGGATCGCGAGGTCCGGCCGGACGGCTCGCCCGACCCGACTCCAGGATGGAACGCACGAGGCGCCCGATGGCCCACCGGGAAGCTCCGCACGAGCTTCACATTGAGGATGCTAGCGTGCGAAGGTCCCGGGTTGGATGGATCGGGACGTAGATCCGGGAGGGAGATTCAGGTAGAGATGCGCGAGTGAGGGGCCCGCTCACCATGACCGGGAGGCTGCGGCGTTCCCGGAGCCGTCGAGGAAGCCGCGGCCCTCCTGAGTCGCGCAACTCGGACGGCCTCTCCCCGATCCCGCGCTTTCAGCTTGTGCAGGATCTGGTGGACGTGACTCTTGACGGTCCCCTCCGAGATATAGAGCCGCCGGGAGATCTGACGATTGGTCAGATCCTCCTCGAGCAGGTCGAGGACGTCCTTCTCTCTGGGGGTGAGGCTCGAGATCGTCTCCGGATCCAGACCCCGGTCGCGCACCAGCTCCGCCAGCTCGGAGAGACGCAGGGACATGAGGTGCTGGAGCCTCAACGGGAAGACGGCCTCGCCCCGGGCGAGCAGCCGGATGGTGAGGCGGAGGCCCTCGACCGAGAACGCGCCCATCGTGAAGGCGGCCGCGCCGGACTCGAGGACCTCCAGGATGAGGGCGTCGTCGTCGGGCAGGCCCGTCACCACCAGGTGGGGGAGCTCTCCGGAGTGCTCCCTTCTGAACCATCGACACAGCTCGAGGACCTCGTCCGACGGCAGGTGGCCGCTGGCAACCACGAAGTCGACGACGCCTTCCTCGACCGCTCTCTCGACGTCGTCGACCGTGAGGGCATGGCCCACCACGTCGAAGTCCTGCGCCTCGTCCAGAGCCCGGCCGATCGCCTCGCAGGTCGCCAGGTCCTGGTCCAGGACCAGGAGACGCCAGGGCTCATGGGTACGGTGGTGGCCCTCCTCGTCATCGCGGGCCGAACGCTCACGCGTCGATGGCGCCTCCCGGCTGGATCGGCCGGCGCCGTGATCCCGGGCCGGGGCGTTCTTGCTCCAGCGTCCCATCGTCTCCGTCTCCACCTGCCCGGGGCGTGCGAGGGTGTTCGACACCCGCAGAAACTCTCCCGTGAGCGCGACGAGCCCGTCCCAGACTTCCCTGGCCCGACCGTTCTCAAACGCCGCCCTCATTTCAAGATTGCCGAAAACGGGATTTCCGGATCGTCGCACGCGCCACCTCTCGAGCACGGGGTGCTCCTCGACGGCACGGGCGTGGGCCTGCTCTAGGAGGCTGCGATACCCGTCCGGGCCGAGCAGCGGATCGTATCGTCGTTGGATGTCGGAGAAGAACCGCTCCACGGCGGCCCCGGTCTTGGCGCCGCTGGACGGATCGCCTCCATGCTCGATCAGGATCCGCGCGGCCTTCTCGAGCGGATCGAATGGGTCCGGCCTCCGGGAGGAGGTTGGCTCCGTGGTCGGTACGTGCGTGCTGATGCCGTGTCTATTCATGGTCCGAGCCTCTCGGTCGACTTCGACTTCTCCGGGCCGTGAAACGTGCAAGACTCGTGCGAATGCCCACACCTGTACTGCCGCACCCCTTCGATCGGTTCCGTCCTGCGAACCTCTATCGGGATTTATATCCTCCTTCTCAAACCCGATGCGTACCTCTTCGGCTGGCATTAAGCTTGCGTTCATGGGTGCTTGTTCGAGAACGCGAGCGACAACGGACGGAGGCGACTCATGCAAGGCGGCGACCTATGGCCTCTGGTCCTCTACGGAGCGCTCGTCGCCCTCGTCGCGGGCGGCATGGTCGGCGTCTCGGCTCTCCTGGGAGAGCGACACCGCGACCGGGAGACCGGTGAACCGTACGAGTCCGGCATCGTGTCGACGGGATCGGCGAGGATACGCTTCTCATCGCGCTTCTATCTCGTGGCGATGTTCTTCGTGGTCTTCGATCTGGAGTCCGTCTTTCTCTACGCGTGGGCAGTGAGCGCCCGCAGGGTCGGATGGGCGGGGTTCGCGGAGGCCACGGTCTTCGTGGCGGTGCTCCTGGCCGCTTTGTTCTACCTCTGGCGGCTGGGCGCGCTGAGCTTCGGCCCGGCCGCCCGGTTGGATACGCGCACGAAGGGCAAGCTCTGATGGCGATGTCCTGGTCGGTGACGAAGCCCGGGGAGGTGTCCGAAGGCGAAGGATGGACCGGGATGGTGAGCAAGGTGCTCGCCATGGCCCGGCTCGACGACCTTCTCGCGTGGGGCCGCAAGAACTCGATGTGGCCTTTCAACTTCGGGCTCTCGTGCTGCTTCGTCGAAATGGCGACGAGCCTCACCAGCCGCCACGACATCGCGCGGTTCGGGGCCGAGGTCATCCGCGGCACGCCCCGCGAGGCCGACGTGATGGTCACCGCCGGCACCCCCTTCATCAAGATGGCGCCGATCATCAAGCGGCTGTACGAGCAGATGATGGAGCCACGTTGGGTGATCTCGATGGGCTCCTGCTCGAACTCGGGCGGGATGTACGACATCTACAGCGTGGTCCAGGGGGTGGACAAGTTCATGCCCGTGGACGTCTACGTGCCGGGCTGCCCGCCCCGCCCCGAGGCGTTCATGGAAGGCTTGCTCCTGTTGCGCGACGCGGTCGGAAACGAGAAGCGTCCCCTCTCCTGGATGATCGGGCCCCAGGGTGTCGTGAAGGGGCCGCGGCCCTCCCAGCGCGACCGCAAGCACGACGAGCGCATATCCATGACGGTGCTCCGGACCCCGGATCGCGTCCGGTGAGCGCCGCCGAGCAGGTCGTGGAGGAGCTGCGTCGGCACCTCCGCGAAGACGCCCCGGCGACCCAGCCCACGCGGGACGGAATCCCCACGGTGTGGATCGATCGAGGCCGGATCGCGGACACCCTGCGCTTTCTCAAGGAGGACGTGCCGGAGCCTTATCGGATGCTCTACGACCTCACCGCCATCGACGAGCGGGAGCGTGAGCACCGCGAAGACCAGCCGGTGGACGACTTCACGGTCGTCTACCACCTGCTCTCGTTCGGCCGGAACACGGATGTACGCCTCAAGGTGCCGCTCTCGGAAGACGACCCGACGGTCCCGACGGTCACGGGCCTCTGGTCCGCCGCCGACTGGTACGAGCGCGAGGTGTGGGACATGTTCGGGATCACCTTCGGCGGTCACCCGAACCTGCGCCGCATCCTCATGCCGCCGACCTGGGACGGGCATCCGCTGAGGAAGGACCACCCGGCGCGCGCCACCGAGCTGCCGCCGTTCTCGCTCTCCGAGGAGAAGGCCCGCCAGGAACAGGAGGCGCTCCAGTTCCGACCCGAGGACTGGGGAATGTCGCGCGAGGGGGACGGCACGGACTTCATGTTCTTGAACGTCGGACCCCAGCACCCCGGCACGCACGGCGTGCTTCGGGTCGTGCTGCAACTCGACGGAGAGGAGGTCGTCGACGCCGCGCCGGACATCGGGTACCACCATCGTGGCGCCGAGAAGATGGGCGAGCGCCAGTCGTGGCACACCTACATCCCCTATACCGACCGCATCGACTACCTGGGCGGGGTGATGAACAACCTCCCCTACGTCCTGGCGGTCGAGCAGATGGCCGGCATCGACGTGCCCGAGCGGGCCCAGACGATCCGGGTGATGCTCTGCGAGCTGTTCCGCGTCATCTCGCACCTGGTCTGGTACGGGACGTTCACCCAGGACCTGGGGATGATGACGCCCGTCTTCCTCATGTTCAACGATCGCGAGCACGCGCTCGACATCGTCGCCGCGATCTGCGGCGACCGGATGCATCCCAACTGGTTCCGGATCGGCGGCGTGGCCCAGGATCTGCCCGAGGGCTGGCAGGATCTCATGCGCGCCTTCGTCGAGCGCATGGACGACCATCTGCCCGAGTACGATCGGATGATCATGAAGAACCGGATCTTCCGCGACCGCACGCTGGGGGTGGGCGCCTTCACGCTCGACGAGGCGATCGATTGGGGCGTGACGGGGCCGGGGCTGCGTGCCTGCGGGCTCGAGTGGGACTTCCGCAAGAAGCGGCCGTACTCCGGGTACGACCGCTTCGAGTTCGACATCCCCACCGCCACACACGGCGACTCCTACGACCGGGCGGTCGTGCGTGTCGAGGAGATTCGGCAGAGCCTGCGCATTATCCGCCAGTGCATCGACCGGATGCCGGCGGGGCCGTACAAGTCGCGCCACCACCTCGCCACTCCGCCCGACAAGGAGCGTACGATGCACGACATCGAGACGCTCATCACCCACTTCCTGGGTGTCAGCTGGGGGCCGGTGATTCCGCCGGGCGAGGGCTTCTGCGGCGTGGAGGCGACGAAGGGGAACAACGGCTACTACCTGATCTCGGACGGGGGCAACATCCCGTACCGGGTGCGGATCCGGACGCCCTCCTTCCCCCACATGCAGATGCTCCCCCTGATCGTGCGCCAGGCCTCGGTGGCCGACGTGCTCACGGTCCTGGGTGCCATGGACTTCGTCCTGGCCGACATCGACCGCTGAGAGGAGAGAGACCCGCCGATGAGCATGCGCTGGAATCCACACGGACCTTCGAGGGCGGCCGACCCCCGGGCCGGGCGGCGGCGCGCCTTCCGGGCGGTGACCGACCGTCGAACCTCGAGCGGAGGGGCGCCTTGCTGACCGCGGAGGAGCGAAGGGAGATCGACCGGGAGCGTTCCCACTATCCGGACGACCAGGCCGCGCTGATCGACGCGCTCAAGGTCGTGCAGCGTCATCGCGGCTGGGTGTCCGACGACGGCGTGCGGGACATCGCCGAGCACTTCGGCATGTCCACGGCGACCGTGGACAACGTCGCCACCTTCTACAACCTGATCTTCCGGCACGAGGTGGGAGAGCACGTCATCCTCTTGTGCGACTCGGTGTCATGCTGGCTCACCGGCTATGAAGATCTGCGCGCGAAGCTCGAGGAGCGCCTGGGCGTCCGTTTCGGAGAGACCACCGAAGACGGCCGCTTCACCTTCCTGCCGATGTGCTGCCTGGGCGCGTGCGATCACGCACCCGTGCTCATGGTCGATGAAGATCTGCATCGGGACCTCACGCCGGATCGGGTGGACGAGATTCTCGGTCGCTACCCGGCCGGAACGGAGTCGTGATGGAGAGACCGCTCACGAAGAACATCAGACCCGGGGAGCCCCCGCTCGACATCGCCGCCTACGAGAAAGCCGGCGGCTACGAGGCGGTGCGCAAGGCGGTCCGGATGGACCCGCAGGACGTCACGCAGATGGTGAAGGACGCGCGCCTCAGGGGACGCGGGGGTGCTGGATTTCCGACGGGCATGAAATGGGGCTTCGTGCCGATGGGCGAGGACGCCCCCCGGCCGCGCTACCTCGCGGTGAACGGCGACGAGATGGAGCCGGGAACCTTCAAGGACCGGCTCCTGCTCGAGGGCGATCCGCACCTCCTGCTCGAGGGCGTGATCGTGGCCTGCTGGGCCATCCAGGCCGAGGTCGCCTACATCTTCCTGCGGTGGGCGTACCACGAGGCCGCGGCGGCGCTCGAGAGGGCGATCGCCGAGGCGCACGAGCGGGGCTACCTCGGCAAGAACGTCCTGGGAAGCGGCCTCGATCTCGAGGTCCACATCCACGCCTCCGCCGGCCGCTACATGGCCGGCGAGGAGACGGGCCTGCTGAACGCCCTCGAAGGCAAGCGCGCCACGCCCCGAGCCAAGCCACCCTTCCCGCCGGTCGTGGGGCTGTGGGGCAAGCCGACGATCGTGAACAACGTCGAGACCTTGGCGAGCGTGCCCGCGATCGTGACGCACGGCGCCCAGTGGTACCTCGACCTGTCCGACTGCGACGACGGCGGCACCAAGCTCTACGGAGCGAGCGGCAAGGTGAAGCGTCCCGGGCTGTGGGAGCTCCCCCTCGGCACGACGCTGGGAGAGGTCCTCGAGGAGCACGCGGGCGGGATGCGCGACGGCCACGCGTTCAAGGGCTGCCTGCCCGGAGGCGCCTCGACCGACTTCCTGACGTCCGAGCACATGGACGTGAAGCTCGACTTCGAGGATCCGCAGAAGGCGGGCAGCCGCATGGGTACCGGCACGATCATCGTTCTCGACGACAAGGCGTGTCCCGTGGCCATGGTGCGCAACCTGGAGCGCTTCTTCGCGCAGGAGTCGTGCGGCTGGTGCACGCCGTGCCGCGAAGGCCTCCCGTGGACGGCCGAGCTGCTCGACGCCATCGAGCGCGGTCGGGGCGAGCCCGGAGATCTCGAGAAGCTCGACATGCACGCCGAGCTGCTCGGCCCCGGCATGACGTTCTGCGCGCTCGCGCCCGGGGCGATGGAGCCGCTGCAGAGCGCGCTGAAGCACTTCCGTGACGATTTCCAGCGCCACATCGACGAAGGCGCCTGCCCGTGGAGGAAGTAGTGGCGGAGATCCACATCGATGGGAAGAGCTACGAGGTGGACGGCGAGCAGAATCTGCTGCACGTCTGTCTCGGGCTCGGCTTCGACCTTCCCTACTTCTGCTGGCACCCGGCGCTCGGATCCGTGGGCGCCTGCCGTCAGTGCGCCGTCAAGCAATACAAGGATGCCGACGACGAGCAGGGCAAGATCGTGATGGCCTGCATGACGCCCGCCTCGGACGGCACGCGCATCAGCATCGCCGACGAGGCCGCGACGGCCTTCCGCTCGCAGGTGGTCGAGTGGCTGATGCTGAACCACCCGCACGACTGTCCGATCTGCGACGAGGGCGGAGAGTGCCACCTGCAGGACATGACGGTGATGACCGGCCACGCGTACCGCCGGACCCGGTTCCGCAAGCGCACCTTCCGCAACCAGGACCTCGGACCCGTCATCAACCACGAGATGAACCGCTGCATCGAGTGCTACCGGTGCGTGCGCTTCTATCGCGACTACGCGGGCGGCGACGACCTGGATGTCTTCGGGGCGCACGACCACGTCTACTTCGGGCGCCAGGAGGAGGGCACGCTCGAGAGCCCGTTCTCGGGCAACCTGGTCGAGGTCTGCCCGACCGGCGTGTTCACGGACAAGACCCTCAAGCGCCACTACACGCGCAAGTGGGACCTGCAGGCCGCCCCCTCCATCTGCACGCACTGTGCGATGGGGTGCAACATCACCGTCGGTGAGCGCTACGGCACGCTCCGCCGCATCCTGAACCGCTACAACGGGGAGGTGAACGGCTACTTCCTCTGCGACCGCGGGCGCTTCGGCTACGAGTTCGTCAACGACGAGGCACGTGTTCGGGGGGCCCGGGTGCGGAGCACGGAGGCCACCTCCGTCGACGTGTCGAAAGCGGCCGACGCCGCGGACGGCGCTCCCGCCGACCCCTCGCAGGCCGACCGCACCATCGCCGGGTCTCCCGCCGACGGAGGCGCCTTCGGATCCGCCGAGCCCGATGCCGCCGTGCGCGCAGCCGCCATCCTCCTGAAGTCGTGCGACCGGGTGATCGGGATCGGCTCGCCGCGCGCGTCCCTCGAGTCCAACTTC
>CAZVYM010000024.1:37056-39755 GCA_964630935.1 uncultured Gemmatimonadaceae bacterium
CGGAACAAAAACCATTGGTATCGGTTCGCCCCGGGCTTCGCTGGAATCCAACTTCGCGCTCCGGGCGCTCGTCGGCCCCGATGCCTTCTTCGGAGGGCTCACGGAGCGCGAGGCCCGCCTCACGGACACGGCCGTCTCGATCCTGCGGGAGGGACCCGCGCCCTCGGCGTCGCTCCGCGAGGTCGAGGAAGCCGACGCGGTGCTCCTTCTGGGAGAGGATCCGGAGAAGACGGCACCCCGACTGGCGCTCAGCCTGCGTCAGGCCGTGCGCAATCGGCCGATGCGGGGGCTGGGCGACCGCGGGGTGCAGCGGTGGCACGACCACGCCGTGCGCAACGCGACCCACGGCCAGAGCGGTCCACTCTACATCGCGACACCCGATCGGACCTCCCTGGACGCGGTCGCGACGGAAGCGCGTCGGGCGGCCCCCGACGACATCGCTAGGATCGGCTACGCGGTCGCCCACGCTCTGGATCCGGCGGCGCCCGGCGTGAGCGGGCTCGGGCGGGAAGCGGAAGCCATGGTGCGCGAGATCGCGGGCGCGCTCGCCGGTGCGGACCGCCCGCTCGTGGTGGCAGGCTACGCGTGCGGCTCGGAGGCGGTGCTCCAGGCGGCGGCGAACGTGGCCCGTGCGCTCAGGCGCGCGGGGCGCGAGGCCCGCATCGTCCTGACGGCCAGAGAAGCGAACACCGTCGGTGTGGGCCTGCTGGGCGGGGGCACGCTGGAAGGAGCGGTCCGAGCCGTGGAGGCGGGCGAGCACGTGGGGGTCATCGTGCTCGAGCACGATCTGGAACGGTCGCTTCCCCGCAGGTCCGCCGAGGCCCTCCTCGAGGGCGCGGGCACGCTCATCGTGCTGGACTCCATCGAGACGGCCACCACGGCACGCGCCGACGTCGTGCTTCCGGCGGGCACCTTCGCCGAGAGTCAGGGCACGCTCGTCAGCTCGGAGGGGCGGGCCCAGCGATTCTTCCCGGTCTTCGCACCGGGGGGATCGGTCAAGGACGGCTGGCGCTGGATCTCGGCGTTGGCCGAGGCGGTCGGACGGTTCGACGCCGTTCCCTGGAACCGCTTCGACGACCTGGTCGACGCGATGGCCGATGCCGTGCCCGCCCTGGCCGGCGTGCGCGACGCCGCTCCGGGCGCCGGGCTGCGCCTGCCGGGCGGCAAGGTGCCACGACAACCCACCCGCTACAGCGGACGCACGTCCATGCACGCCGACGAGGACGTGAGCGAGCCGCAGCGGCCGGACGACCCCGACTCGGCGCTCACGTTCTCGATGGAGGGGTCGCGCGAGAAGCCGCCCTCCGCGCTCCTTCCCATGTTCCACGCGCCCGGCTGGAACTCGATACAGGCGGTGAACAAGTTCCAGGAAGAGATCGCCGGACCGCTCCGCGGCGGAGATCCGGGCGTCCGGATCCTGGAGCCCGGCGGAGACATCGAGCCGCGCTATATCGGCGAGCCGCCGGCGCCCTTCGAGCCCGAGCCGGATCGCTGGCTGATCCTGCCCGCTCCCCACGTCTTCGGTACCGAGGAGCTCTCGTCGATGGCGCCCGGCGTCGCCGAGCGAGCGCCGGAGCCCTACGTCGGCGTGGCCTCCGCGGATGCCGAGCGACTGGGACTCGAGCGCGGAGCCGAGGCGGTCGTGTCGGTGGACGGAGCGTCGCTGCGGCTTCCCGTGGCGCTCCACCCCGAGCTGCCCGAGGGCGTCGCTCTGTTTCCCTCCGGCCTCGCCGGTCTGCCCACCCTCGAGCTGCCGTCGCTCGGCACGGTGAAGGGGGGCTGACCGTGCCGGAATGGCTTCGCGGCACCGTGATCGCCGTCGTCGTCCTGTTCGTGGCGCTCAACGGAGCCGCCGTGCTCATCTGGGTCGAGCGGCGTCTGCTGGGTCTCTGGCAGGACCGCTACGGACCCAATCGGGTGGGCCCCTTCGGCCTTCTCCAGTCCGTCGCGGACATGATCAAGATCTTCTTCAAGGAAGACTGGATTCCTCCGTTCGCGGACAAGGCGGTCTTCGTCGTCGCACCCGCGGTCGTGTTCGCGGCGGTGCTCATGGCCCTGGCCGTGGTGCCGTTCACCGAGTCGGTGAGCGTGGTGAACCTGGACGTGGGCGTGCTCTTCTTTCTCGCGATGGCGTCGCTCGGGGTCTACAGCGTCGTGCTGGCGGGGTGGTCGTCGAACAACAAGTACGCGCTGCTCGGCGGACTGCGGGGCGCCGCCCAGATGCTCAGCTACGAGGTCTTCATGGGGCTCTCGCTCGCAGGCGTCGTCCTGCTGGCGGGCTCGTTCAACCTGCACGCCATCGTCGAGTCGCAGCGGCACCTCTGGAACGTCGTCCCGCAGATCCTGGGCTTCCTCGTGTTCATGGTCGCGGGCGTCGCCGAGACCCATCGACTTCCGTTCGATCTGCCCGAGTCGGAATCGGAGCTCGTCGCCGGATATCACTCCGAGTACGTGTCCAAGATCCTCGCGCACGGTATGGGGCCAATCGACGTGAGCGGCTACTTCAGCCAGCAACTCCGCTGGGCGCGGGGGGGACTTGAGATACTTTTCCATCGCAAGCCGTTCTTCAAAGGCATGCATCTGGCAACGCGGATTCAGTACGTCTTCAGCTTCATCTACTGGTTCACGGGTCCCGCTTTCGCGCTGTATCTGACGCTGCCGGTGGCCTTCTTGTTCTTCGGAGCCAGGCCCGTGCACGC